>JBEKEI010000072.1:0-20661 GCA_050013915.1 Roseiarcus sp. | reverse complement strand
CGACTTCCAGGCCCTTGCCAAGCCAGCATAAAGCAACGGCCGGAAGCCGAGAGGCGCGACGCTGACCGCCTCGCCGGCGCGTCGGCCGAAGCGCGCGCCCTCGCGGCCGGCGGCTGGTTCAGTCCCTGCCGAGGCTCTCGCCCGGGCCCGCCTCGGCGAGCGCCTGGCCGACTTCGAGCCCGAGATCGTCCATCGACGTCTCCTCGCGCACCGACAGATCCTCGCCCTTCGCCTGGCGCTCGGCCTGCTCGGGCGATCGGGCGACGTTGATGTTGACGATGGCCGCGATTTCCGGATGGAGATGGACCGGAGTCTTGTGCAGCCCCAGCGTCTTGATCGGATGGAGCAGGGTGACCTGGTTGCGATGGACCGCAATGCCGGCCGCCGTGATCGTCTCGGCGATGTCCCGCGCCGACACCGAACCGTAGAGCTGGCCGGTTTCGCCGGCCTGGCGGATGACCACGAAGCTGAGCCCGTCGAGCTTCTCGGAAACGACCGCCGCTTCGTTCTTCAACTCGAGGTTGCGCGCCTCGAGGTGCTGGCGCTGGCCCTCGAACTTCTTCTTGTTGCTCTCGGTGGCGCGCAAGGCCTTGCCGCGCGGCAACAGAAAATTGCGGGCGAACCCGTCCTTGACGCGCACCGTCTCGCCCATCTGGCCGAGCTTGGCGACGCGCTCCAGCAGAATCACTTCCATTTCTTCTCTCCTTGCGATTTCGCTTCGGGGTTGGCGCCGGCGGCCGCCGCGCGTCGGGCGCGCAGCGACAGCAGGCTTTCGGCGAGGCCGAGGATGGCGAGCGCGGGCAGGGCCCAGAGCGCCGTCGGCAGGCACATGATGTAGAACGCGACCAGCGCGGGGATTCGGACCGTGAACCCGCGCGACAGGGCATGAACGACGGCGAGCCCCTGCATGACATAGGCGGATCCCAAGGCGCCGACCCCGATCCAGACGACGGCGGCGGCCGAACCCCGCAGCGACAGCGCGAGCGCCGCGCAGGCGACGAGCCCGATCCCGAGGTATCGCGGCAGAACCAGGGATTCCGGCAGATCGGGCCATGGCCGCGCCAGCCGCTGCGACAATTGAACGGCGCGCGCGCCGGCGTAGAGATTGGCGCAGAATATCAGGCAGGTCGCCCCCGCGAGCAAGGCGGGCAGGAGGCCGACGGCGATTGCGAGGGCCTCGTCGAGGCTCACGCCGCCCGGCAGAGCCTGGGCGCCGTCCAGCGCTTCCTTGAGCGGGGGCGCCATTTGCCCGGCGATCGAGGCGACGCCCTTTCCGAAGCTGCCGTAGCTCACGACCACCGAAGCCATCGCCGCGGCGCCGGCCAGCGCGCCGACCAGCGCGGCGAGCCCAACGACTCCGCCGACGGGAAACCAACGCGCTTCGCCCTCGCCCGGGGCGCGCCCGGACAGCCGGCCGCGCGGCAGCGCCGCCGCGAAACTCAGAGCCCACGCCGGCAGCGCGACCGAAGCTGCGAACAATGCGCCGGTAGCGGGATCGAGGAGGGCCGCGGCGCAGACGGTCGCGATCGCGCCGGCCAGGGCGCCCATGTCGAACCCCCAGCCGAGCGTGGCGATCATGATCGGCAACGGCGCGAAACGGGACAGAAGCATGGCGGCCGGCGTACCCTTCGCCATCACGGCGAACAGCAGGGCGGCGGCCAGGCCGGCGCCGACGGCGACACTCACCCGTTGCAACATCGTTCGCTGTCCCGCGCCCTCGGGCGGTTAGGGAGAGGTCGGTCGGCGCCGCCTCGCCCAGCTCTTGCGCGCCCGCAGTCGGGCGCGATCCATCCTGTTGCCGACGCGGCGCGCCGAGCGCGCCGAACGCCGGGCCGCTAGCGGATCACGTAGGGCAGCAGGCCCAGAAAGCGCGCGCGCTTGATCGCCTGGGCGAGTTCGCGCTGCTTCTTGGCCGAAACCGCGGTGATCCGCGAAGGCACGATCTTGCCGCGCTCGGAAATGTAGCGGGACAGCAGGCGCGTGTCCTTGTAGTCGATCTTCGGCGCGTTCGGGCCCGAAAACGGGCAGGTCTTGCGACGGCGGAAGAAGGGGCGGCGAGGGGCGGTGGCCATCACAAGGATCCTCCCGGCGCGGCGTCTTCACGCGGGCGGCGCGGACGATCGGATCGGTCGCCGCGATCGGGCCGGTCGCCCCGATCGAAGCGGGCGCCGCGGCGATCGCCGCGATCGTCGCGATCGGCGTCGTCGCGCTTGCGCAGCATGGCGGACTGACCCTCTTCGTGCTGTTCGACCCGCAGCGTCAGATAGCGGATCACGTCTTCGTTGAGGCCGAGCTGGCGCTCCATCTCCACGACGGCCGCCGACGGCGCATTGATGTTGAGCAGCGAGAAATGCGCCTTGCGGTTCTTCTTCACGCGATAGGCGAGGGATTTCACGCCCCAATATTCGACCTTCGATACGGATCCGCCGTGCGCGGCGAGCACGCCCTTGATCTGTTCGGTGAGGGCTTCGACCTGCTGGGCGGTCACGTCCTGACGCGCCATGTAGACATGCTCGTAGAGAGCCATGATGAGCCTTTCCTATCCTTGTTGCGAAGCGACCCGCGCTGAGCCCTTCGAGCCCGCGGAAAGGCTCGACCGGATCTATCGAAGGCGGGAACACGGGAAGCCGGGCGGGATGCCCTGCATGCGAAGGCGCGAACGCGCCCATGCCTTCCGTTCAGCCCCCAGCGGGACGCTTCGAATGGCGCGCTTATAGGCCAGGCGGCCGCGAGCGCAAGCAAAATCGCGTGCGCGCCCGCGCCCACGCGCTATTCGGGCGACCGGAACGACAGCACCTTGTCCTGGGGGAAATCGTAGAGTTTGCCGGTTTCCCGCCAACCCGGTGCGCAGAGCGCGACGATTTTCGGCGCGAGTTCCTCCGGGGTGCGCAGGCTCGCGGGATCCTCGCCGGGCAAGGCCGAGGCGCGCATTCGCGTGCGCAGCGGCCCGGGATTGACCAGCATGACGCGGATCGCCGAGGTGTTGACCGTTTCGGCCGCGTACGTGCGCGCCAACGCGTCGAGCGCCGCCTTGGATACGGCGTAGGGACCCCAGTAGGCGCGCAGCTCGGCGCGATGGCCGGCGCCGGAGGAGACGAAGACGACGCGGCCGGCCGCCGAGGCCCGCAGCAGGGGATCGAGCGCCCGGATGAGCCGCCAGTTGGCGGTCGTGTTCACCGCGATCACGTCGTCCCAGTCCTTGGGATCGATGTGGTGAAGCGGCGACAGCGGGCCGAGCAGGCCGGCGTTGCCGACCAGAATGTCGAGCCGGCCCCAGCGCTTGTAGATCGCCTCGCCGAGCCGGTCGATCGCCGGCAGGTCGCGCAGATCGCAGGGAACCAGCGTGGCGGGACTTTCGACGCCCGGGCGCAGCGCGCCGATCTCGTCGTCCAGCTCCTCGAGCCCGCCCTGGGTGCGCGCCAGCGCGATGACATGCACGCCGGCGCCGGCGAGCGCCAGCGCGGTCGCGCGTCCGATGCCGCGCGACGCGCCCGTCACCAGCGCGACCCGCCCGCGTTCGATAGCCGATTCCACGTGCGCCATCTTCCGCCGCCCGACAAGTAACCGTCGACCGCCGCGCGACGTCGCAGCGATTACGTCACATCACGTTACAGAATTTTTTGCCGCGCGCCCATGGTCCAGGTTTCAATTCCGCCCCGTTATGCTCTAAGGTATTGCAGTTACATCGGTTGCCGCCGCCGCGCGCGCTGCGCGAGCTCGAGGGCGCGGGCTGGGCTCGTCGGGCTGAATGCGAGTTGGGGAATAGAATGTCCGAGCAGAAGATTGGCCGCCCCTCCGCCGCGCGCACGATAACCCGCGCGGATCTGTCCGAGGCGGTGTACCAGCGCGTCGGGCTGTCGCGCACCGAATCTTCCGATCTGGTGCAGACGGTGCTCGACGAAATATGCGACGCGGCGGCGCGCGGCGAAACCGTCAAACTGTCGTCGTTCGGCTCTTTCGTGGTCCGGTCGAAGGGCCAGCGCATCGGCCGCAACCCGAAGACCGGCGTCGAAGTGCCGATCCTGCCGCGCCGGGTGATGGTGTTCAAGCCCTCGAACGTACTGAAGGCGCGAATCAACGGCGGGGCGACGTCGAATGGCGAACCCGATTGATGCGACGCCCGGCGCCGACGCCGCCCGCGCGATCGTAGCCGTGGACAAGAGTCCGGGGGCGTTCCGCACGATAAGCGAAGCGGCCGAGGATCTCGGACTCCCGCAACACGTACTGCGCTTCTGGGAGACGCGTTTCCCGCAGATCAAGCCGCTGAAGCGCGCGGGCGGCCGACGCTATTACCGCCCCGACGACGTCGAGCTCCTGCGCGCGGTCAAGCAATTGCTCTACGGCGAGGGCTATACGATCAGGGGCGTTCAGCGGCTGTTCAAGGAGCAAGGCGCGCGTGCGGTGGTCGCCGGCAGTCTCGACAGCCACGCGGACCGCGACCCGGCGGCGCCCGACCCCGCGCCGGCGCACCGGGAACCGCCGAATCTCGCTGCGCCGCCTGCCGCAGCGCCCGCGCGCGATCCGGTCGCCACGCCGGCAAGCGTCGGCGCCGCGCTCACCGCGGCGGACATCCAGACGCTGCGCGTCGCGCTCGCGGAGATCGCCGAAGGGGAGCGCATCCTATCGCTCGCGCGGCCCGGCTGACGGCCCTCGTGCGCCGGTCCGGGCCACATTGCATGTCCCAACTTGCTCCCCTATAAGGGCCGGCGTCGGAGTGTAGCGCAGCCCGGTTAGCGCACTTGTCTGGGGGACAAGGGGTCGTGGGTTCGAATCCCGCCACTCCGACCAAGTCGCCCCCGGACGCCCTCGCGGCGGGCGCCCGCTCGAGCCGCGAGCGAAGTGCGAGGACGCTCGCGGCTCTGGTCAAAACCGCCCGTGAGACGACCGATCCTGCTTCTCGCAATCTTACCCCATATGAATTTATGGGCTGTTAACGGCTGGTCCTGATCGTTTCTCCGCCGTTCCGGAACCCAAGTCGCGCCGTCGTCGCGCCCCCCGTTCGCGCTTCCACACAAGCGGTTGAACCGGAGCATCGGGGCCGAACGCAGTCCCGACGGGCACAATCGCGCCCGTCATTGACCCCGCCGATCGCACCGTGCGAGATTCCGGCCCAATCGACGAAACGCCGTCTTCCCGGATCTCCGGTTGGGCTTCCGGCTGCAGTGCAGCCGGCGATCCAAGTCATCCACCACCAGCGTCGGGTGGGTTCGATGTCGGGTGCGATTTTGAATCGGCGCGTTCGGCGGCGATCCGCTCGCCGCTGCGCCGCCCTCCCGAATTGCTTCTTCCCCAGAGAGACCAACTCGGGCTTGGCCCCGCATGCCGGATTTCCAGTTTCTGCGATAGGGGAGCGGGCGATGGCAAGCATAAGGAAAGAACTGCACACGCGCGCGCCCGCGGAGGCGGTGTGGGCGGCCGCCGCCGACGTTGGCGCGCTGCATGTCAGGCTGGCGCCCGGTTTCGTCCTCGACACGAAGCTCGAGGGCGACGCCAGAATCGTCACTTTCGCTAATGGAACGAGCGTTCGCGAGCCGATCGTCTCCATCGATCCCGAGAACAAGCGGCTGGTTTGGACGCTCGAAGGCGGGCGCGCCCGGCACTATAATGCCTCTTTCCAGGTGTTTGCGGAGCCCCTCGGCGCTCGCGTCGTCTGGATTTGCGATTTCCTGCCGGACGAAATCGCCCCGTTCATAGCGGGCGCGATGGAAGCGGGGCTCGCCGCAATGCAGCCGACGCTCGACCGACTGGAAGCACCGAGCTGACGAATCGACGCCGCTCCTTCAGACCACCTGCCTCCATCGGCTTCAGGGCTTCTCGCACGGTCTGGTCTGATCGACTTGTCCGACACCGGCGAAGGCGCCGGCGGCGTCGGGAGGCTCCGCGCGAGGGTCGCCGGGAAGCCCGAGTCGATCTCGATCGCACGGCGGCGTTTCCACACGAATCGTGCGCGCGGGAGATCCGTCTGAGCGCGCCGTGGGGCAGGGCCTGGGCGGCCCGGGCGGCCCGGCGCTCGACCCGCCGGACCGGGAAAACGGCGCTGATCAATGATTCGCATAATGTATATTATGGAACTTATTGAGCGACCCGGGCGGTCCTCAGGCGGGCCCCCGGCCGAAGCCGCATTCTCAGTCCGGAACGTCGATGCGCATGCCGTCATAGGCGGGAGTCACATGCGGCGGCAGCCGACGGCGGAGTTGCTCGTAATCGAGGTCGGTGTGGAGGTTGGTGATGACGGCCCGGCGCGGGCGCATTTTCTCGACCCAGGCGAGCGCCTCGTCGACCGAGAAATGGCTCTCGTGCGGCTTGTAGCGCAGGCCGTCGATGATCCAGGCGTCGAGCCCTTCCAGGAACGGCTCGCTCTCGGGCGGAATGCGCTTCACGTCAGGCGTATAGGCGAGCGCCCCGAACCGCAGCCCGACCGCGGAAATCTCGCCATGGTCGAGCCGGAACGGCTGCGCCTCGACGACGCCGCCGGCGCCGGCGATCCGCACGGGCAGGCCCGGCGCCATCCGATGGTCGTTGAGGAGCGGCGGATAGAGGCTGCCCGGCGGCGATTCGAAAATGTAGCCGAACGCTCGCCGGACCACGCGCGAGGTCTCCTCGTCCATGTGGATGTCGATGCGCCTGCGCATGGCGATGACCAACGGACGCAGGTCGTCCATTCCGTGGGTGTGGTCGGCGTGCGAGTGGGTCATCAGGACGGCGTCGAGCCTGTCGACGGACGCGGCGAGCAATTGCTCGCGCAGATCGGGCGAAGTGTCGACCAGCACGCGTGTCGTCCCATCGCCGGCGCCGCGCTCCAGCAGCGCCGAGCAGCGCCGGCGCCGATTGCGCGGATCATCGGGATCGCAGGCGCCCCAGCCCTGCGCGACGCGCGGCACGCCGCCGGACGAGCCGCAGCCGAGGATGGTCAGCGTCAGGCTCACGGCGCAGCGCCCGCCGGCGGCATCTTGGCGAACAGGCGGGCGGCGTTGGCGCTGGTCGTGGCGGCGATCGAGGCGAGGTCGACGCCGCGCACCGCCGCCAGGACGCGCGCGGTCTCGACGACGAAAGCGGGTTCGTTGCGTCGGCTGCGATGCGGGACCGGGGCGAGAAAGGGCGCGTCGGTTTCGATCAGGATGCGATCGGCGGGGATATCGCGGGCGATGTCACGCAATCCCTGCGCGTTCTTGAAGGTCAGCACGCCGGAGAACGAGACGTAGAGGCCGAGCGCGAGCCCGGTCTCGGCGAGCGCGCGCGACGCCGTGAAGCAATGCAGCACCGCCGCGAACGCGCCCTTCGCCATCTCTTCGGTCAGGATCGCCGCGACGTCGGCGTCGGCGTCGCGGGCGTGGATGACGAGCGGCAGGTCGAGCGCGCGCGCAAGGCCGATCTGCGAACGGAACACGCCGGCGGCGACTTCGGGCGGCGCATGATTGTAGTGATAGTCGAGCCCCGCCTCGCCGATCCCGACGCATTTGGGATGCGCGGCGAAGGCGCGGACCGCGGCCGCGTCGGTCACCGGTTCCTCGGCCGCCTGATGCGGATGGGTGCCGATCGTGAAATAGACCTCGGGAAAGCGTTCGGCGAGCGCGACGAGGCGCGCGCCGAGGGCGACTCGCGTCGAGATCGTGATCAGGCGTGCGACGTCCGCCGCGCCGGCGCGCGCCACGACCGCTTCGATCTCGTCGGCGAAGTCGGGAAAATCGAGGTGGCAATGGCTGTCGACGAGCCTCATGGCGCCCCGGCCTCGGCCTCGACGTAGCGCGGGAAGATCGGCGCAGGCGCCGGCAGCGCGACTCCGGGCGCGAGCCGATGCGGCGCGTCGAACCGCCCCGCCCCGCCGCGGGCCTCCACCGCCGCGAAATCGCGCGCATCCGCGGGCGTGGCGAGCAGATCGAGCAGGCTCGCCATCGCCGCCGGCATGACCGGCTGGAGCAGGACCGCCGCGATGCGCAAGGTCTCGATCGTCGCGTAGAGCACTGTTTCCATCCGCGCCCGATCGGTCCTGGCGAGCCTCCACGGTTCGGCCGCGGCGAAATAGCGGTTGGCCTTCGCCACCACGTCGAACACCGCGGCGAGGTAATTGTGGATCGCGTATTCGCGCATCGCCGCGCGCGCCAGGCCGACGAGCGAGTCGGCCTGCACGATGAGGTCGCGGTCTTCGTCGGTCGGCGCGCTCGCGCGCCAGTCCGGGACCGAGCCGGCGCAATTCTTCGCGATCATCGACAGCGAGCGCTGGGCCAGATTGCCGAGGTCATTGGCGAGATCGGCGTTGATCCGCGCCACGATCGCCTCGTGCGAGTAATTGCCGTCCTGCCCGAATGGAACCTCGCGCAGGAAGAAATAGCGGATCTGGTCGAGCCCATAGCGGCCGACGAGATCGGCCGGCGCGACGACGTTGCCGATCGACTTCGACATTTTCTCGCCGCGGTTGAACAGGAAGCCGTGGACGACGATCTGTCTGGGCAGGGCCAGCCCGGCCGATATCAGGAAGGCCGGCCAGTAGACCGCATGGAACCGCGTGATGTCCTTGCCGATCACATGCGCGTCGGCCGGCCAGAAGCCGGCCCTGGGGCCGTCGTCGGGAAACCCGGTCGCGGTGATGTAATTGGTCAGCGCGTCGACCCAGACATACATGACGTGGCGGGAGTCGCCGGGCACCGGGACACCCCAGTCGAATGCGGTCCGGCTGATCGACAGGTCCTTGAGGCCCCGCCGGACGAAGGCGACGATCTCGTTGCGATATTTCTCCGGCGTGACGAAATCGGGATTGGCCTCGTAATGGGCGAGCAGCCGGTCGGCGAAATCCGACAGGCGGAAGAAGTAGTTCTCCTCGCCCTCGACCCATTGCGCCGGCGCGCCGCTCGGGGCTAGCCTCACGCCGCCCGGCCCCTCGGTGAGTTCGCTCTCGTCGACATAGGCCTCGTCGCGCACCGAATACCAGCCGGCGTATTTCGACAAATAGACGTCGCCGTTGGCCGTCATCCGCTCCCAGATCGCCCGGCACGCCCGCTCGTGGCGCGGCTGCGTCGTGCGCACGATGTCGTCGGCGCGCGCGTTCAGCGCCTCGCCCATCGCCTCGAACTCGGTCGCGACGCGGTCGACGAAGGCCTGCGGGGTGAGGCCGTCGCGGGCGGCGGTCTGCTGCACCTTCAGGCCATATTCGTCCATTCCGGTGATGAACAGCACGTCGCGGCCGTCGAGGCGATTGAAGCGCGCGATCGCGTCGGTCGCGATCCGCTCATAGGCGTGGCCGATATGGGGCGCGCCGTTGGCGTAGGGGATGGCGGTCGTGACGTAGAAGCGATCGCGCTGGCTCATCGATGCTCGTCCCGGAGTTCCCGTTTCGCTCGTAAGTGCCCCAGGAGCTTCGAATTTTACAGACGGCGCGCGGCGGCGGAAAATTCCGCGAAGACGGACAGGACGTGCAGTCTCCTGTCGAGATTGTAGGCCTCGGCCTCGCGCGTCGCGGACCGAATCTTGTCCCATAAGTCGGCAGTCGGCGCAAGCCGGGCGCCGTCCCCGGCCGTGCGCGCGCGTTCGGCGAGCCAGTCGTAGAGCGCGTTCATCAGGCCGTCGAAGGCCGCGCCCGCGCCGCGCCCGCCGACCGCGTCGGCGAGCCGGTGGACCAGCGGGAAGTCGACCGCCGGCAGTCGCGCCAGCATCGCCTCGATCAGCGCGCCGACTTCCGCCGTGACGGGGTCGATGTGCTCCAGCGTCTCGCGGACCGAGCCGTCGGCGCGCCCGGCCGCGCGCGCCACCGCCTCCGGCGCGATCGCGCTCCAGGGTTCGCCGAGCCCGCCGACGATCTCCACGATCTGGGCCGGCGCGAGCCCCGCCAGCGCGAGCCGCCGGCAACGCGACCGGATCGTCGCCGGCGCCTGGCCCGGCTTGTGGGCGAGAATGAGGAACAGCGAGCGCGGCGGCGGCTCCTCGATCATCTTGAGAAGCGCATTGGCGCCCGCGCGATTGAGGTCGTCGGCGCTGTCGACGATGCAGACGCGCCATCCCCCCGCCCCCGCCGACTTGTGGAACAGATCCAGCGCGGTCCGCACGTCGTCGACGATGATTTCAGACCGCAGGCTCTTGGCATGCGGATTCCAGCTCCGGCGCAGGACGACGAGATCGGGGTGGGCGAGCGCCATCGCCTGCCGGACTGCCGGCGCCTGCGCGTCGACGGCGAGATCGACCGCGGCGCGTACCGAATCGGCGGTCGGGTCGGGCTCGGCGAGGACGAAGCGGGCCAGGCGCCAGGCGAGCGTCGCCTTCCCGATTCCCGCCCGACCGCCGATCAGCCAGGCGTGCGGCAGCTTCTGCGCGCGATAGGCGTCGAGCAGTTCGGCCTCGGCTGCGCGATGGCCGATCAGGCCCTGCGCGAAGCGCGGATGCGGCGCGCCGGGATGGGCGTCGCTTTCGGGCGGCGCGGCCTCGGGCGCTCTCATCGGCCCGCCCCTTCCCGTTCGAAGGCGCCGGCGAGCCGCGCGCGCACGCAGGCCCAGATCGCGTCGGCGACTTCGCGCGGCGGCGCGGCCGCGTCGATGATCGCGCAGCGCTGCGGCTCGGCGCGCGCGATGGCGAGAAACGCCGCGCGCAGGGTCTCGTGAAAGGCCGCCTCCTCGCGTTCGAACCGGTCCGCATGGGTCGAAGCGCCGCGCCGCGCCGCCGCCCGCGCCAGGCCCTTTTCCGTCGGCAGATCGAGGATCAGCGTGAGATCGGGCCTGCAGTCGCCGACGGCGACACGTTCGAGGCTGGCGATCAGCGCGGGATCGACCTCGCCGGCGGCGCCCTGGTAGGCGCGCGTCGAATCGGCGAACCGGTCGCAGACGACCCAGTCGCCGCGCGCCAGGGCGGGTGCGATCGTGCGGTCGATGTGGTCGATCCGCCCCGCGCTGAACAGGATCGCCTCGCCGCCGGGGCCGAACGGCGCCGCCCTGCCCGACAGGATGAATTCGCGCAACGCCTCGGCCTGTGGAGAACCGCCGGGTTCGCGCGTGACGACGACGGCGAGGCCCAGCGACTCGAACTTCTGCCCGAGCAATTGGGCCTGCGTCGATTTGCCGGCGCCCTCCCCGCCCTCGAGCGTGATGAACCGGCCCCGGCGCGTCGCATTCATCGTCAGTTCTTCGCGAAGGTCTTGCGCAGGATTCCGCCGGCCCATTCGATTCCGGCGTCGAGCGCGCGCTGCGTCAGCGTGCCGGTCGCCACCGAGGCGCCTGTCCTCAACGGAACCTCGAGCACTTCCGATTGGCCGCGCCAGATGACCAGCCGGCCGGTATCCTGGCCTTCGGCGACCGGCGCGACCAGCGGGCCCCGATAGACGATTTTCGCCGACAGCCGCTCCGCCGATCCGCGCGCGGCGAAGACCTTGACGGTCCTGTCGGTGACCAGGGGAACTTCCCCCAGCGCGCCGCCGTAGACCTCGGCCTGTCCGACGACGTCGCCCGGCTGAAACAGCGTCCTGGCGTCGAAGGAGCGGAAGCCCCAATCCAGCAGCTTGCGCGATTCCTCGGCGCGATCGGCCGCGGTCTTGAGTCCGTTGACCGCCACGATCAAACGCTGCCCGTTCTGGACGGCCGAGCCGACGAGGCCGAAGCCGCTTTCGGCGATTTCGCCCGTCTTGAGGCCGTCGGCGCCGAGATCCATCGTCAGCAGGGGGTTGCGGTTGAGTTGCCGGATCTTGTTCCAGGTGAATTCCTTCTCGCCGAAGTAGCGGTAATAGTCCGGGTATTCGGCGATGATATGCGCCGCCAGCCGCGCCATGTCGCGCGGCGTCACGCGTTCGCGCGGATCGCTCCGGCCCCAGACGTTGGCGAACGTGGAGCGCGTCATGCCGAGTTCGGCGGCGCGCTTGTTCATCATGGCGACGAAGTTCTCCTCCGTGCCCGCCACGCCTTCGGCCAGCGCGATCGCCGCGTCGTTCCCAGACTCGATGACGAGCCCGCGCAGCAGATCCTCGATCCGCACATTGCTGTGGACGGTCAGGAACATCGCCGAACCGTGGGAGGGCGCGCCGCCGGTCCGCCAGGCGTTCTCCGAGACCTCGAAGAGGTCGTCGAGCTTGAGCCGGCCCTCCTTGAGCTCCCGGAAGACGATTTCGGACGTCATCAGCTTGGACGTCGACGCCGGCTCCACCTGGCCGTCCGCATTCTTTTCGAACAGGACCGCGCCGCTCTCGTAATCCATCAGCAACGCGAACGGCGCGCTGGTCTGAAACGTCTGGGCGCGCGCCGCGACCGGGATCGAGATCAGGGTCAGAGCCAGAGCGACCAAATTCATCCTCGCGCGCAAAGTCAAGAGCGGCTCCCGCCGGGCGCGGACGGCTTCGCCGACGCGTTCGCCTCTATTTGCATCGCGAAGCGGACAAATCAACGACGGCGATCGCGCTTCTTGCGCCTCACGGCTTCGGGTTCAGGGGAACGAAGCCCCGCGCGCTCACGCGCCCGAACGGCCCCCTCGCCTCCATGAACATGCGCACGCGCGAGGCGTCGGCGAAATAGAGGGCGTTTTCAGTCGACACCGTCTCGAGCCGGGCCGGAGCCGGCGCCCATTGCGAGGTCCGCGCCGGCGGGACCGGAATCGCGGCGTCAGGGATCGTGCCGAGATCGAACGGGCGGGCTGGCGGCGCGGGCGCATGGGCCGGCATCGGCCGCGCCGATTCGGCGATTGTCTGCCCCGAGGCGACCGCGACCTGGGCCGGGTCGGACGGCGGCGGTTGCGGCCGCGGCGCCGGCGTCAAGGCCTTCGCGAGGCTTTCCACTGGATTGGCCGCGAGCAGCGACGGCCGGCTCGTCGGGACTCCGTCGAGCGTCGCCGGCGCGCCGTCGAGGCGCAGCGTCGCCAGCAGCCGCGAATCGTCGGAGCCCTCGATCGCCGCCCGGCCGATATATTCGACCTTGACGCGCGCGGTGCCGGCGCCCTTGAAATCGAGCGCGTCGGCGACCCGCGACGAGACGTCCATCACCCGCCCGCCATGATACGGACCGCGGTCGTTGACGCGCACGATGATCGAGCGGCCGTTGCCAAGATTGGTGACCCGGGCGTAGCTGGGCAGCGGCATCGTCGGATGCGCGGCCGAAATGGAATCCTTGTCGTAGATTTCGCCATTGGCGGTTCGCCGGCCCTGGAACGCATCGCCATACCAGGACGCGTTGCCGACCGCCGCGTAGGATTCGTTTTCCGCGGGATAATAGGTGTGGCCCGCGATCTTATAGGCGTGGCCGACCAGATATTGGCCGCCGCCGTGCGGAATGGGTTGTCCTTCGGCGACCAGTCGCGGGCTGGCGTGGCCGTATTTGGCCTCGGAGAAATATTCCTTGCCATTGCCATGGCGCGCCTGCGGAGGCTGCGCACAACCGGCGAGCGCCGCCGCCGCGCTCAGCGCGGCCGTCCCGATAATTCTCCGCCGTGCCGCCGAAGCGCCGAACGCGCGACAGAATTCAATCATTACAACGCACTCTGGACCCGTACGCATAGACGACGACGCTGCGCCGACAGGAGCCGCGCACGCCGGGCAGACGCACGCGCGAACACGCAATTCCAATCACCACCTTTGCCCCCGCTTCCTTTCCAAAACCCTAAGGTTTCGTAAAGTCAATAGTGAAAACCATGTGGCGTTTTAGCAGCGGCGCCGATGCATCGCAAATCCGGCCGCAGCCGGCGCCGGCGTCGCCAACCCGATTTGGCGAAGGGACCCTGCGCGAGGCTTGCGCCAATCCGCGGGAGCCGCCGGCGAGCCGCCCTGCCCTCGCTACCGGCGGCGGGTCCGCCCGGGCGCGACGGGCCGGCCGGCGGCGCGCCCTCGCGCGCCGGCTGGCTCGGCGACCCCCCGCGTCATTGCGCGGCCGCCGTTGGCGTGAGCGGGTCGGCGATGATGTCGAAGCCGTTGAAGCTGAGGGTGGCGCCAGGCTGCGTGCCGGGCACCGGGATCGTCACGGCATTGGCGGGCGGCGAGCCCATGTAGAGGCTGCCGAGCGCGGTCAGCTTGACGTCGTCGATGGCGCCGCCGATCTGGTCGGCGCCCCCGAGCGCCGCCATCGTCAGCCAGTAATAGGCCGGCTTGGTGATCTCGATATAGGCCGTCCGCGCCTGCCAGGTCGAAGCGTAGCCGCAGATATCGAGCAGCGGATTGTTCTGGCCGGGGTCGTAGCTCGCCAGGTTGACCTGGCTCGGCGACGCCGTCGGGGTGGTCGAAACCGACCCGTCCGGATTGTTGTAGCTCGTCTGCGAGCCGAAGGCGCCGCCGCCGATCGGCGTGCTGACCAATTGGCCGTGCGCCATGAACACGCCGAGCGTGTTGGTGTCCTTGGCGAGCAGATACGAGAAATTCGTGGAGAAGCGCACGACGCCCTCGGCGGTTCCCGAGACGACATAAGTCGCGGCGGCCGCGGCGCTCGGCGCGGCGGTGCAGGCGGGGCTCGTCATGCCCGAGAAGATAGCGTCGGAAACGTAATCGTAGCTCACCTGGTAATAGCCGGGGTCCAGCAGGAAGCCCCGGCTGATCGACGAATTGCTCGGATTCGAGGTGTAGGTGTCGAGCTCGACGCTCTGGTTGCCCTGCACGGAATAGGGAGCGAGATTGTAGGTGACGTTGTTGTAGGGCGCCGTCGCCCAGCCGCTCGCGGCGAGCGCCGGCCAGCCGCTGGCCGCCGAGCCGCTGGTGCCCCGGCTGTTGTTCATGTTGCCGGCGTTGCTGGCGTAGGCGGTGACATCGCCCGCGTAGGTCGGGCTCTCGAACGTATCCTCGAACAGGACCTTGTTGGCCGCGAGCCAGTCGGAGGGGAAATTGTCCTGGACCGTGCCGGCGCAGGTGCCCTGGCAGAAACGGATGTTGTCGAGCTGGCCGCCGAAACTGTCGTTCTGGCCATCCGCCGCGAAGGTCAGCCAGTAAAAGGCGGGCGTCCCGACGACGACCCTCACGCTGCGCTCCAGCCAGCTGTAGCCATAGACGCAGACGTCGATCAGATTCGATCCCGCGAGCTGCTGCGTGCCGTCGGTCGTCGTATGCATCGGCGGGCTGGAGCCGGTGACCTCGTCGAGATAGGCCTCGAGCTGGTTGTTCCTGAGGGCGTTGGCGACCGGGGCGCCCGAAGAATTCGTGTCGTTGGCCCACGAGACGTCGGCCGCGGTCGAGCCGCAGATATAGGCGGGGTCGTAGTCGGGATAGTCGACGCGCGAGCGATAGAAGTAGCGCAGCTCGTAATTGCCGGCCTCGAGATAGACCTTGGTGGTGACGGCCGAATTGCCATGATCGGCGCTGCCGCCGGTGCCGTCGTCGCAATTGAGCTCCGCCGAATGGGTCGCCCCGGGGTCCGACGCGCTGATGATGCCCGATGCGTCGATTTCGAGGCAATAGCCGGTGACGTACCAGGCGATGCCGGTCGCGCCGATGTAGCTCGGCGAGCCGGGAAACGTCGCCGACGGCGTCGCGGGCGCCCCGATCCCGCCGGCCCGGTTGACGTAGCAGACCGATCCGGCGCCGTTGGCGCAGGTGGACGCCTGATTGGCGAACGTCTCCTGGACGATGAAGGGGGTATTGACGATCTGGGTGAGACCGGACGGCGAATCGTAGCAGTGGATCGACGCCGAAATCGGAACCTGCATGATCTGGGCGACCTGCATGAGGGTGGTCGGCACGCTGGCGCTCAGGCTGACGTTCGCCGGCCCGTTCTGCGTATAGGTGAATGGCGACGCCGTCGTCTGCGCATACTGGAAGTTCTGCGCCTGCAGGCTGGTGGTGATGAAGCCGGTGACTTTCGAGGTATAGGTGGCCGCGCCATTGGCCCCGCTGTAATCCGAGGCGTCGGTCTGGATGATGCTCGGCCGGCTGGCGAATTGGCAGGCGAGCGTCGCGACCTCCACCAGCCGCTGCCGCGCGGAGTACGCGCGACTGAGATCGAAGGCGCCGCCGAGCGCCACGGTGATCGCGGTCACCGATACCGCGAAGATGATTGCAACGTTTCCGCTGGCGTCGCGCCCGAAGGACGATTTCGATCCCGCTTTTGCGGGGCTTCTGCCGGGATCGGAAGGCATTGGCGAACCTCTTGTCGATCACATCGATGCGAATCTACGAATCATTTACGATATTCGAACCGGATGCGAACCTGTATTCGCGCGACATGGAGTAGCGATCCTAAACGCTATGGTTAAATATTGTGTATGTTCGTCGGAAAATTGCGCCGCGGACGTGCGGAGGGCGCGCCTGGGGGGCGCCTGGGGGGCGCCTGGCGGTCGTCGAGGCCCCGCCCGGGGCGCGTTTCAGGATTTGAGCTGAATGACCGTGTAGGTCGGATTCAGGTTCGCGCCGAGGAACGGCGTCATCAGAAAGCTGAAGAACTGCAGCGTGTGGACATAGGAGGCGGTGACGATGACGCCCGTCTGGGTCGCGGAGAAAGCGGCCTGGGCGGCCGCGGTCTGGGCGGCCGTCAGCGTCGCGGCCGCCGGATAGGCGTAGATGATCGTCGGGGTGGTTCCCGCCATCTGGACCTCGAACATGGTCAGGGTCAGGTTCGCCGGCGTGAGCTGCGGGGCGATGTTGGCGATCGTGAACGACGAGGTGTAGGTGTTGAGTTCAGTCTGGCAGGTCCCGATCGGACTGTCCGAACAGTCGGCCCAGGCGATCGCGAACTGGGTGGCGATGCGGTTGGTCGCGGCGTAGACCTGGAAGATCGCCCCGAATTCGACGATCGCCGCGAACATCAGGACGATCAGCGGCAGGACGAGCGTGAATTCCGTCGCGGCGGCGGCGCTCGTGGCGGCCCAGAACTGCGCCCACGCCAGCCGCATCGCTCAGCCGCCCGCCCGGCGGAAGGCCGTCCGACTCGGCTGCGCCGACAAGGTGGCCGAAGCGACCCGGCCTCTGCTCAAGATCGGCGCTGGCCCGCGCGGCGAAACCGGGCGGGTCATTGCTCGGCGGCCGGCGCGGTCAGCGGGTCGGCGATGATTTCGAACCCGGAGAAGGACACCACGCCGCTGGTCGACGGCGTCGGCGTCGGGATGGCGATCGCGTTCGCCGGCGGCGAGGACATGTAGGGGCTGCCGAGCGCGGTCAGCTTGATGTCGTCGAGCCAGCCGCCAAAGACGTCGGAGCCGCCGAGCGCGGCGAAGGTCAGCCAGTAGTAGCCGGGCTTCTGGATCAGGATGTTGGCCGTGCGCGCCTGCGGCGTCGCCGCATAGGCGCACATGTCGAGCAGCGGATTGACCTGCGACGGGTTGTAGCTGGTCAGGCTGATTCCGTTGGGCGCGATGGCCGGGTTCGTCGTCACCGAACCGTCGGGGTTCGTATAGGTGGTGCTCGTCGAGTTCAGCGTGCTGTTGGGGTTCGGCGTGCTCGCCAGCTGCGAATGCGACATGAACACCCCGACCGCGTTGGTGTCGAAATAGGGAGACTGGCTGGTCGTGGAACCGATGGCGCGGATGGTCCCCTGCGCGCTCTGGGGCGACAGCGAGGCGATGCCTGAGGCCGCCGGCGTCGCGCCGCAATAGGCTGACGTCAGCGCGGCGAAACTGATTTCCGACACGTAGCTGTAACTCACCTGGTAATAGCCGGGATCGAGCAGGAACGGCCGGCTGATCAGGCTGTTGCCGTTCCAGCCGAGTTCGATGCACTGGGTGCCGGAGGGACAACTGACGTCCCAATAGGGGAGCGCATTGGCCGACCCGCCCGCCAGCGCCCAGCCGCTCGCCGCCAGGTTCGGCCAGCCGCTCGAGGCGCTGCCGCTGGTGCCGTTGCTGTAGTACATGTTGCCGTTGGTGGTGTAGTCAGAGCCTCCATAACTATAGCCGGGGCTCGCGAAAGTATCCTCGAACAGCACCTTGTTGACGCCGCCATTGTTGGCCGCGAGCCAGCTCGACGGGAAATTGTCGGCAACGGCGCCGGCGCAAGTGCCGGGGCACAGGATGATATCGTCGAGGTCGCCGCCATAGCTGTTGTTCATGCCGTCCGCCGCGAAGGTCAGCCAGTAGAAGGCGGGAGTCGAGACGAAGATCCGGACGCTGCGCTGGATCCAGGCCTTGCCGTAGACGCAGACGTCGATCAGGTTCGAACCGGCGAGCTGCTGCCCGCTGAACATCGTCGTATGCATCGGCGGGCTCGCGCCGGTCACCTGGTCGAGATAGACCTCGAGCTGATTGTTGCGCACGGCGACCGCCTGCGGGCCGCCGGAGGCGTTGGTGTCATTGGCCCAGGACACGTCGAAGGCCGTCGAACCGCAGATATAGGCGGGGTTATAGTCGGCATAGTCGACCCGCGCGGCATAATAGTAGCGCATTTCGTAGTTGCCGGACTCGAGATAGACCTTGGTCGTGATCGCCGAATTGCCGGCGGTGCCGGAGCCGTTGTCGCAATCGAGCTCGGCCGAATGCGTTGCGTTCGGCGTCGTCGCCTCGGTGGAACCGGTCGCATCGATCTCGAGGCAATAGCCGGTCACGTACCAGCCGTTGCCGTTGGTGCCCGTGAAGGCCGGCGCGGCGGGAAAACTCGTCGTCGGCGTCGCCGGCGCGCCCAGCGTGCCGGTCGAATTGATGTAGCACACGCCGTTGCACGGCGGCGTCGGCTGGTCGAAATTCTCCACGATGAGGTCGGGCGAGTTCACGACCTGGGCGACGCTGCCGGCCGAGTCGTAGCAATGGACCGAGGCCGACACCGGCACCTGCATGATCTGCGCGATCTGCATGATCGTGGTCGGGACGCTCGCCGTCAGATTGACGTTCGCCGGCCCGTTCTGCGTCGAGCTGAACGGCGTCCCGGTGGTCTGCGCGTACTGAAAATTCTGGGCCTTCAGGCTCGAGGTGATGAAGTTGGTGACCGCAGTCGTATAGGCCGCCTGCCCGTTCTGTCCGCTGTAGTCGGTGGCGTCGGTCTGGATGACGCTCGGCCGGCTCGCGTATTGGCACGCGAGCGTGGCGACCTCGACCAGCTTCTGGCGCGCCGAATAGGCGCGCGCGACGTCGACGGCGCCGCCGAGCGCGACCGTGATCGTGATCACCGAGAAGGCGAAGACGATGGCTACGTTCCCGCCGACGTTGGCGCGGAAGCGCGCCAAGAGCGAAGCGGTCGTCAGTCTGCTGCGGGCGATCAAGTTCATTTGTTTTGCTCTTCTCTATCGCCATCGAGAAAAGCAGCGAAACTTTTCGGTTCGCTGAAGCCGCACGATGAAAGTCGGCCCTATGCCGGTGTATTAAGATTGGCCGCGACGCCTACAATTTGATCCAACCTTGGTCGCATCCGATCGCCCGGCGACGGGCCGGGGCCCCGCGCGCGCCGCCGTCAGCCGGCAGCCGCGGTCATTCGCCGGCCAGGAACGCCAGTGCGATCAGTGGGAAGACGCCCTCGACGCGGCGAGGCGGCGACTGGCTGCCGATGCCGGCGCGCGGGTCGGCGGCGGCGGCCGCGGTTCAGGATTTGATCTGGACGACCGTATAGGTCGGATTCAGATTCGCGCCGAGGAACGGCGTCATGAGCACGCTGAAGAATTGCAGCGTGTGGACATAGGAGGCGGTGACGACGACGCCCGTCTGCCCGGAGGCGAAGGTCGCCTGGGCCGCCGCGGTCTGGGCCGCGCTCATCGTCGCGGCGGAGGGATAGGCATAGACGACCGTCGGCGTCGTCCCCGACATTGTCACCTCGAACATGGTCAGCGTCAGGCTCGCGGCCGTCAGCTGCGGCGCGATATTGGCGATCGTATACGACGAGCTGTAGGTGTTGAGCTCGCTCTGGCAGGTCCCGGCGGGGCTGTCGGAACAATCGGCCCAGGCGATCGCAAATTGGGTCGCGACGCGGTTGGTCGCGGCATAGACCTGGAATATCGCGCCGAATTCGACGATCGCGGCGAACATCAGGACGATCAGCGGCAGAATCAGCGCGAATTCCGACGCGGCGGCCGCCCGCTCCGAGACCCAGTATCTGGCGGGCGCCCCGCGCACGGCCTAATACTGTCCCCGGCGGATGATCGCCGCAGACTTGACCATCGCCAGGGCGCTGAGGCCGGGGACGAAGTTCATCACCTGGGCCTGGGCGCGCAGCACCAGCACGCTGCCGGGCTGGCTGTCCGAGCCCGCCGACCCGTAGTTGACGGTGCCGTCGACGATCGGCATCAGGGCGCCGTCGAGGTTGATCAGCGGCTGGATCTCGACGGCCGCCGTCGAATTGTTGCTGAGCAGCCCGCCCGAATTGGCGGTCACCGCCGTCTTCAACTGGGCGGCGCTGAGCAGGGTCGGGCTGGTGCCGGTGTAGAAGTAGTTCCGCTGTGTTTCGGCCGTGCTCGAAACGCCGCTGTCGAGCGCCGACTGCGCCATGAAATAGATGCCCATCTGCAGGAGGCCGAGCATGAGAATGATCAACGGCGAGGAGACGATCGCGAATTCGACGGCCGCGGTCGCGCCGGGGTCGCGCAGGAAGGCGCGAATCGCGGCGTTCTTCGGCGGTCTCTTCGGGGTGGGACGCATCATTGTTCTGGAGCCGGAGGTCGGAGGGGATCTGCGGTGATCTCGGGCCGGGTGAAGCCGGACGCGGCGCCCGTCTGCGGGCCGGGCGCAGCGATCGGACACGAAAATATGGTCGCGACACGACCTTCCGCATCCTGCGGGAAGCGGGCGAACCAGATTGCTCCATTTTTCCGCGCCGAACAGACTCTTCGCCACATTTGCTGACCTTCGGTCGTACGCAATCGACTACAGCAGGGA
>JBEKEI010000071.1:0-25335 GCA_050013915.1 Roseiarcus sp. | reverse complement strand
GGCGGCGGCGGGTCCGGCGCCGACCTGCGTGAGCATCGCCAGCAGCGCGAGGCCGGCCTTCAGCCTGGCGGATACGGGAGAACTCATGACGCGGCTCCTTCGGGGGCGGGGGCGCGCCAGGAAAAGCGCGCCGCAGGGAAAATCCGGTCGATCAGCAGCGTCGCCGGCGACAGCGCGATCAGCGCGAAATAGAGCGCGGGACGCATCTGGGCGAAAAACGCCAGTTCATAGGCGAGCGCGGCCACCGCGAAGGCGAGCAGGAACCGGCCGAGCCGCGAATCCGGCGTGGTGCGCGGATCGGAAATCATGAAGAAGGCGAAGATCAGCAGCGAGCCGCTCTGCAGCTGGTGAAGCGGGATCGCGAGGGGATCGCCGAGCCAGGCCGCGCGCGCGAGCAGCAGCGCGGCGTGGCTCGCCAGGAAGAAGAGCGCGATGTCGGCGCGCCGCGCCGCCTGCAGCACGAGCATCGCGACGAGGCCGACCAGCGCCGCGAACCAGAGATTCGCGCCCCATTGCCCCGGCGAAATCCAGACCCCCGCATGCAGCGCGAGCAGGACGACGATCGCGAAGCCGGCGGGATTGAACAGATGCTTGCCGTCGATCCGCAGCAGGAATTTCGAGGCGATCGCGATCAGGCCGGCGAGCGCATGCATCCAGGGCGCCTCGGCGCGCAGCAACAGGCTCAGCGACAGGCCGGTGATCAGCGGCGAGCGCAGGTCGAGCGGGACGCCGGCCCAGCGCGAGAACAGGGCCTGGGCGCCGAGGCAGGCGCCGATCGCGCCGGCGCTTGCGAGCGGCCGGGCGCCGAAATCGATCGCGGCGAAATTGATCGCGAGCAGCAGCGCGAGTGCGCCGATCTGGAAATGCCGGGCGTCGCCGCCGAGGAAGCGAACGAGGCCGTTCAGTCTGTTTGCAGCGCCGGCCATCGATCGCTCCCGCCGAACGCCGGCAGGCTGAGGCTCGCAACCGATCATGGCCATGGCGGGGCGCGGTCGCGTCTGCGCGGCGGCGAAGCCGCGATTGTTTCGGCCAGGACCGCCGGCAGCCGGCTTGCGCCGTCGCGGCTTGAAACAGGTTCCCCGCTGGTCCAATGTCGCACGCGTTTGTTGCGACCCGAGGATCCCGCCATTGGCCGAAGCCGCCATCCCTGCGCCGCGCGCCCCGATCCGGGTCGGCCTGTTCGTGACCTGCCTCGTCGACCTCATGCGGCCGAGCGTCGGCTTCGCCGCGGTCAAGCTGCTCGAGGACGCCGGCTGCCAGGTCGTGGTCCCCGGCCAGACCTGCTGCGGCCAGCCCGCCTATAATTCGGGCGACCGCGCGACGGCGAAGGACATCGCGCGCCAGGTCATCGCCGCCTTCGAGGGCTGCGACTATGTCGTCGCGCCGAGCGGCTCCTGCGCGGGTATGCTGTCGCGCCATTATCCCGAACTCTTCGCCGGCGAGCCGGAGCTCGCCCGCAAGGCGCAGGCCTTCGCGGCCAGGACGTTCGAACTCGTCAGCTTTCTCGTCGACGTGCTGAAGGTCCAGGCGGTCGCGGCGCGGTTCGACGGCGAGGTCGCCTATCACGATTCCTGCTCGGGCCTGCGCGAGCTGGGGATCGCCGAGCAGCCGCGCAAGCTGCTCGGCGGCGTCGTCGGGCTGCGGCTGGTCGAATTGAAGGGCGCCGATGTCTGCTGCGGCTTCGGCGGCACGTTCGCGGTCAAATACGGGGAGATCTCCGACGCGATCGTCGCCCAGAAGACCGCCAACGTCATGGCGACGGGCGCGCCGACCCTGCTCGCCGGCGATCTCGGCTGCCTGATGAACATGGCGGGCAAGCTCCAGCGCCAGGGCAGCGCGGTGAAGGTGCGCCACGTCGCCGAAGTGCTCGCCGGCATGACCGAGGAGCCGCCGATCGGCGCGCCGAAGCCCTCGACCCGGGCCGCCGCGGAGGCCGTCCGATGACCCAGATGCCGGATGCGACGCATTTCAAGGAGAACGCCCACGCGGCGCTGAGCGACCCGCAGTTGCAGAAGGCGCTCCAGCATGTGCGCGGCAATTTCATCGCCAAGCGCGCCGCGGCGGCCGCGCGCCTGCCCGAATTCGAGGCGCTGCGCGATAGCGCGCGCGACATCAAGGACCACACGCTCGCCTATCTCGACCTCTACCTCGAGGCCTATGAGGCCAAGGTCACCGCGTCCGGCGGTTTCGTCCATTACGCCGGGACCGCCAAGGACGCCGTCGATTGCGTGCTGAAAATCTGCGCCGAGCGCGGCGCCAAGGCCGTGACCAAGGGCAAGTCGATGGTCTCCGAGGAGATCGGCCTCAACGCCGCGCTGGAGGCGGCGGGGATCGACCCGATCGAGACGGATCTCGGCGAATACATCATCCAGCTGCGCGGCGAGGCGCCCTCGCACATCATCGCGCCCGCGGTCCACCTCAACAAGGAGCAGGTCGAGGCGGACTTCCGCCGCGCGCACAGGGATCTGCCGGGCGATCGCGACCTGTCGCGGCCCGAGCAGCTTTTGACCGAAGCGCGCGGCGTCCTGCGCGACAAGTTCCTCTCGGCCGACATCGGCGTCACCGGCGCCAATTTCCTCATCGCCGAGACCGGGACCTCGATCATCGTCACCAACGAGGGCAACGGCGACCTCACCCAGATCCTGCCGCCCGTCCATGTCGTGATCGCGAGCATCGAGAAGATCGTGCCGACGCTGGAGGACGCCGCGCAATTGCTGCGCGTGCTCGCGCGCTCGGCGACCGGCCAGGACATGTCGGTCTACACCACGCTGTCGACCGGCCCGCGCCGCGCGGCCGATCCCGACGGGCCGGAAGAATATCACGTGATCCTGCTCGACAACGGCCGCTCGGCGATGCTCGGCGGCGAGTTCGAGGATATGCTGCGCTGCATCCGCTGCGGCGCCTGCATGAATCATTGCCCCGTCTATCACGCGATCGGCGGCCACGCCTACGGCTCGGTCTATCCCGGCCCGATGGGCGCGGTGCTGACGCCCTCGCTGGTCGGCGTCGCCGAGGGCGGTCAGTTGCCAAACGCCTCGACCTTCTGCGGGCGCTGCGAGGCCGTCTGTCCGGTGCGCATCCCGCTGCCCGGCATGATGCGCCACTGGCGCGAGCGCGAGTTCGAACGCCATCTGTCGCCGGGGGCGACCCGCTACGGAATCGGCGTCTGGGCCTTCTTCGCCAGGCGGCCGACGCTGTATCGCCTCGTCACCGATCTGGCGATGCGCGCATTGCATCTGGCGAGCCGGGGGAGGGGCCGATTCTCCTGGCTGCCGCTCGCTGGCGGATGGACGCGCTACCGCGACCTGCCGGCGCCGCAGGGCGCGACGTTCCAGAGCCGCTGGCGCGCCAGGAGCGGGAGGGTCGCTTGAGCGCGCGCGAGGGGGTGCTCGCGGCGAACCGCCGCTCGCTCGATGTCACCGGCGCCGAGGCGCCGCGCCGCATGGCGGTCGCCGAACGGCTCGCCGGCGCGCCCTCGGGAATCGTTCCGGCGCGCGGACAGGGCGATCCGGCGGCGCGCGCGGCGACGTTCCGCGCGGAGGCCGAGCGCGCCCAGGCGAGCGTCGCCGAGGTCGAGAGCGCGGCCGACGTGCCGACCGAGATCGCGCGCTTCCTGCGCGCGAGCAATCTGCCCGCGACGCTGCGGATGGGCGAGGACGCCCGGCTCGCCGCCATGCCCTGGGCCGCAACGACGCTCGAGGTCGCGCATGGCCCCTCCGATGGCCATGACCTCAACGCGGTCAGCACGGCGTTCGCCGCGGTCGCCGAATCCGGCACGGTGGTCCTGGCGTCGGGCCCGGACAATCCGACGACCCTGAACTTCCTGCCCGACAATCATTTCGTCGTCGTCGCCGCGGCCGACATCGCCGCCGATTACGAGAGCGTCTGGCGCAGGCTGCGCGCGGCCTACGGCAAGGGCGCGATGCCGCGGACCGTAAACCTCGTCACCGGCCCGTCGCGCTCGGCCGACATCGAACAGACGCTGCTGCTCGGCGCCCATGGGCCGCGGCGGCTTCATGTCGTGATCGTGAACGGGCCGTGATCGGCCGCCGCAAGAAAGCCGCCGGCGCGATCCAAGACCGCGCGCAGGGCTTTGCGGAGAGCGGGATTGATGATGGCGGCGCGATCGAAACTGGCGGGAATTTCCCTCGCGCTCGGCCTGTGGGCGGGCGCCGCCGCGGCGCAGGACGCGCCCGCCGCCGCGCCCGCGCCGCCGAGCGCCGCGGCGGTTCCGATGCCGTCCGGCGTCGGGCCGGCGCCGCCGATCGAGCCGCCGAAAATCGAGACCCCGAAGCCGAGGCGGCCGGCCGTCCCGCCGGCGCCGCCGCGCGAGACCGCCTTGTCCGAGGATCCGACGCCGACCCTGCAGCCGGACACCTATTTCGCGACTTTGAAGGCCGCCGAGCGCTACGCGGGAATTGCGCAGGCGGGCGGCTGGCTCGAGGTCGCCGCGCCGCTGCGGCCGTCGATCCGGCCGCCGCCGCGGACGGCCCGGCGGCGGGCGCCTGGGACCGCGATGTCGCCGCGGCGGTGAAGCGCTTCCAAGCGCGCATGGGGCTGCGCGAGACCGGCGTCGTCGCCGGCGCGACGCTGCGCGCAATCAACATTTCCGCCGACGTGCGCGCCCGCCAGCTCGCGGCGAGCGCGCGCCGGCTGGCGGCGATCAATTTCGCCTTCGAGGATCGCTATGTCGCGGTCAACATTCCCGCCGCCACCGTCGAGGCGGTCGAGAACGGCCGCGTCGCCCGGCGCTATGTCGCGATCGTCGGCGACGTCGAACACCAGTCGCCCGAGATCTCGGCGAAAATCTCGGTCATCAATCTCAACCCGACCTGGACCGTGCCGGTCTCGATCATCAAGAAAGAGATCATTCCCAAGATGCAGAAGGATCCTGGCTATCTCGCGCGGGCCAGGATTCGCATCCTCGACGCCGCGGGCGCGACCGTCGATCCGCGCAATGTGAACTGGAACACCCAGAACGCGGTCAATTACACGCTGCGCCAGGATTCGGGCGCCGGCAATTCGCTCGGCGCGATCCGCATCGGCATGCCCAACAAGCTCGCGGTCTACATGCACGACACCCCGACCAAGCGGCTGTTCGGCGCCGACTACCGGTTCCTGTCGCATGGCTGCGTGCGCGTGCAGGGCGTCTACGACCTCGCGCAATGGCTGCTGCGCGGCGCGGCAGACGAGGACGGCGCCGTCTGGGACAAGCGGGCGCTGCTCGCCGCGGTGACCAGCGGCGCCCGCCAGGACATCAGGCTCGCGCGGCCGGCGCCGGTGATCTGGGTCTATCTGACCGGCTGGGCCGACGGCGCCGGCCGCGTCAGCTTCCGCGACGACGTCTACGGCATCGACGTCGCCGACGACCAGACGGCGAACGCCGCGCCGCCGCTCGATATCGCGCCGCGGGCGGCCGCGCCGGCGTTCGCGCCGATCCGGTGAGCGCGGCGCGCCCGCTGGCCAATCGCGTCGATCCGTTCGGCGACCTCGTCGCCGCGCCCGCGCGCGGGCTGCTGATGGGCAACCGCGGCGGCCGGTTCCACCGCGACGACCGGACGCTCGGGCGGCGGCGCTGGGCGACGAAGCAATGGATCGCCTGCCTGTGCGCGTTCAAGGGCCGGCGGCGCGAAGTCTGGGGAAACGGCTATACCGAACTCTTCTTCCTCGACGAGGTCACCGCCTTCGCGGCGGGCCACCGCCCCTGCTTCGAATGCCGGCGCGCGGAAGCGGAGGCGTTCCGCGCGCTGTTTCCGGGCGGGCCGCATGCCGCCGCGCCGCGGATGGACGCGGTTCTCGACGCCGAACGGCGCGACGGGGCGGCCAAGCGGCTGTGCGAGCGGCCGCTCGCGCAACTGCCCGACGGCGCGATGATCGCCTTGGCGGGCCGCCCCTGCGCCGTGCGCGGCGACGCATTGCTGCCCTGGGGTTTCCAGGGCTATGGCGCGCCGCTGAAGCGCCCCCGCGCCGGCGCGGCGATCACGCTGACGCCGCCTTCGATCCTGACCGTTCTCGCCGGCGGCTATTCGCCGCGCTGGGCCGGGCCGGCGCCTTGACGGGCGGCAGGCGTTGCGGCCAGCTTCGGCTCGGCCGGCTCGGGAGAACGCCATGATTCGTCGCTCGCTGATGGTTTGCGCGGCGCTCGCCGCCGCCACGCCCCTCGCCCTCGCCGGCGACGTGCTCGGCGAATGGGCGCGCGACGACGGCAAGGGAAAGGTGCGCTTTTCGCCCTGCGGCGGCGCGGTCTGCGGTGCGATCACCTGGCTGAAGGATCCGAACAGTCCCGGCAAGGTCGGCCAGCGCGTGTTCTTCGACATGAAGCCGGCGGGCGACAACGCCTGGGCCGGCTCGGCGTTCAATCCCGAGGACGGCCGCACCTATTCGGGCAAGATGACGCTCGCCGGCGACCATCTCAGCACCGCCGGCTGCGTGTTCGGCGGGCTGATCTGCAGGACGGTGGAATGGTCGCGGGCGCGGTGATCGGCGCTCATATCCGCATCAACGCCTCGGCCGTCAGCGCCGCAAGGTTAGGATAACCGTCGACCGCCATCAGCAGATCGGCTTCGGCGAGCAGGCAGCGCAGCACGTGGACGACGCCGGCGACGCCGTCGAGCGCGAGGCCGTAGGCGTAGGGCCGGCCGATTCCGACCGCGCGCGCCCCCAGCGCCAGCGCCTTGACGACGTCGGTTCCCGAGCGGACCCCGGAGTCGAACAGCACGGGCGTTGCGCCCGACGCCGCGACCACGCCCGGCAGCAGGTCGAGCGCGGCGGCGCCGCCGTTCGCCTGGCGGCCGCCGTGGTTGGAGCAATAGATCGCGTCGACGCCGCCGTCGATCGCGCGGCGCGCGTCGTCGGGATGGCAGATCCCCTTGAGGATCAGCGGCAGCTTGGTGAGCGAGCGCAGCCACGGCAGGTCGGCCCAGGTCAGCGGCCTGCCGAATATGCGCGCCCAGGTCATGATCGCCGTCGCCGGATCGGCCTCCGGCGGCTTCGGCAGCAGCGCGCGAACGCGCGGATCGCTTAAATAATTGGCGAGCGCGGCGCCGCGCAACTGCGGGAAATTGCTCTGGTTGAGGTCGCGCGGGCGCCAGCCCGAAACCCAGGTGTCGAGGGTGACGACGATCGCCTTGAACCCGGCCGCCTCCGCGCGCCGCACCAGGCTTTCGGCGAGTTCGCGGTCGGCCGGCGTGTAGAGCTGGAAGAAGCCGGTCGCCGCGCCGAGGTCTCTGGCCACCGCCTCGAGCGGATCGTTCGCCAGGGTCGAGGCGATCATCGGCACGCCGGCGATCGCCGCCGCCCGCGCGGTCGCCAGATCGCCATGGCCGTCCTGCGCGCAGATTCCGAGCACGCCGATCGGCGCCAGGAACAGCGGGGCTCGCCAGCGGACTCCGAACAGTTCGACGCCGAGGTCCCGCTGCGAACAGTCCACCATCATGCGCGGGACGAGACCCCAGCGCGCGAAGGCGGCGACGTTGGCGTCCTGGGTTTGCTCGTCGCCGCAGCCGCCGGCGACATAGCTCAGCACGTCGTCGGGCAGCGCCGCGCGCGCCCGGGCCTCCAGGCCGCGGAAATCGACCGGCAGCCTGGGCTTCACGCCGCGCAGGCCGTTCAGGTAGATTTCGTTCTGATAGTCGCCGAACGCGGCCATGGTTTCCCCCTCATCTGGATCCGAACCCGGGCTGGCGCGACGCGGCGGCCGCCCCGCGCGCAGCATCCCCGCGCCGGCGCCGCCGCCTGAACTATTGCGCGGCCGCGGGCTGGGCGATCGGGAACGCGACCTCGACCAGCGTCCCCTGCTCCTTGCGGCTCTTGATCGAGAAGCCGGCCCGGTTGGCCTCCACCAGCGCCTTGGTCAGCGGCAGGCCGAGCCCGGTGCCGCCGGTCTGCCGCGAGGTCGAAAGCCGCCGGAACGGCTCCAGCGCGAGGTCGATCTCCGCCTCGTCCATGCCGATGCCGGTGTCGCGCACCCGGATCACCGCCTGGCCCGTCTCGTTCATCGCGGTGGAGACGATGACCTGGCCGCCCGGCTCGTTGAACTTCACCGCGTTCGACATGAGGTTCAGCATGATCTGGCGCAGCGAACGCTCGTCGGCGATGATCGGCGGCAGCTTGGCGAACAGCGACAGCCGCATGATGATGCGTTCCTGGGCGGCCTGCGGCTGCATCAGCGAGACGCATTCCTGGATGACGCTGTTGGCGTCGACCGGCGCGAAGGCGAGATCGAGCTTGCCCGCCTCGATCTTCGAGAGATCGAGCAGGTCGTTGATCAGGCTCATCACATGCACGCCGGAGGCGTGAATGTCCTTCAGATATTCCTTGTAGCGCTCGTTGCCGATCGGGCCGAAGCGCTCGTCCATGATGACTTCGGCGAAGCCGAGGATGGCGTTGAGCGGCGTCCTGATCTCGTGGCTGATCTTGGCGAGGAATTCGCTCTTGAGCGCGCTCGCCTTCTCCGCCTCGCCGCGCGCATGCTCGAGGTCGCGCTCGATCGTCTTCCATTGCGTCATGTCGCGCAGCACGGCGCAGAATTTGGCGTCCGGCGTCGCGCTGATGCGACCCAGCGTGATGAACAGCGGGATCGCGCCGCCGTGGCGCTCGCGGCCGACGGCCTCGCGCCCGTCGTTCAGCAGGCTGGCGAGTCCGCCGGTGCGCAGGCCCTCGAAATAGGCGCGCAGCGAATCGTGGCTCTCGGGCGCGAACAAAGTCAGGAAGTCCGCGCCGAGGACATCCGCCTGGTCGACGCCGAACAGGGCCTCGCCGGGCCGGTTGAGCGACACGATCCGGCCCTCGCCGTCCCACATGACGACGCCGTCGGTGGCGGTGTCGAGGACGGCCGAGAGTTCGCGCGCCTCGCCGTCCAGCGCGCGCGCCTCGCGCTCGAGCGCCGCCATCGCCGCCGCCGCCGCCTCCCCTGCAATCGAACGGCGCAGCGAGATCAGCGTCGCGGGCGCGCCGCGCCAGGCGATGATCCGGATCTGGGCTTCGACGCCGATCGTTTCGCCGTCGGCGAGGGTCAGCGAGAGCGCGCCCCCGTCGCCGAAGGGCGCGGTCAATTCGGGCGGCCGCCCGTCGAACATCCGGGCGAACCCCGCATGCGTCTGGAACTGCGCGAAATCGCGATAGCCCAGCAGATCGAGCAGCGTGCGGTTGCAATAGAGGGCCTCGCCGCCGCGCGCGACCAGGGCCCCGATCGGCAGGAGATCGACGAGGTCGCTCTCGTCGCGCTCGGCGGCCGGGGCCGCGCCGACGTCGATTGCATCGCCGATCGGGTTCTGCGCGGCCGGCGGCGGCTCGCCGGCCGTGGCCTCGGCCGCCTCGACCCTGGTCTCCCGATGGTCCTTGATCTTGGCGCCGAGCGCGCGCGCGATTTCACGAAAGGCGTCGCGCTCGTGAGTCGTCAGTTCGACGCTCTCGTCGTCGCCGCCGCGCCGCGCGCCGTCATCGGTCGCCAGCAGCTGGCGGAGCGCGCCCGGCCGGATCGGCACGACGTTCGGCCCGCCGGCGAAGGAGGGTCCCGGCGTCCGCAACGGCACGATTTCCGCGCTGCGCTCGGAGCCGGCGGTGGCGATTGGGGCGCCGCCCGCCGCCGCTTGGCCGGGCGCGGCGATGGCGGGCCCCGGCGCATCCCCGCTCGCAGGGCCGGGCGTCCCGGCGGGCGTCGGCGCCGCCGCGGGCGCCTCGCTCGCCGGATTCGGCGCCGCCGGCGCCTCGGCGGCGATCGTCTCGCCGGTGAAGAAGCCAAAACCCCGATAGCCGAGGAAGCTGCGCTCGCGATCGAACAGCGGCGCCCCGGAAACGAGGACGACGGCCGCGTCGGCGCCGCGCGGCCAGGCCAGCCGCAACGCCGCGAAAGTCGCCCGGCTCGCCAGCGCCGCGGCCCATTCGCCGCGCGGATCGAGTCCGGTGCGCCCGCTGAGCGCTGCGAGCGGCTCGCCCGCGCGCGGCGCGGTTTCGCCGACGGCGGCCGCGAGCGCGGCAGCCGGCGCCTCGAAGCGCAGATCCGCGTCGACGCCCCACAGAAATCGTCCCGCCGGGGCCGGCCGCGCTTGGGCAGCGTCCCGGGCGGGCGCGAGCGCGGGCGCTTCGGCCGGCGCCCCGGCGCCCGCCGTCGGCGGCGCGGCCGGCGTCTCGGCGCCGCCGGCCCGCGGCGGCGAAGCGACGAGGAACACCGCCCCGCGCGAATCCACGACAGGCGCGCACAGCAGCGTCAATTGCAGGGGCAGGCGACCGACGAAGAAACGCAGGCGTTCGAGCCTCGGCCGCGTGTCGCCGGCCACCGAATCGGTCAGCTGGCGCAGACGCCGGGCGCCCGGACTTGCGCCCGCGATCGCCGCGGCGTTCAACTGGGCGAGATCGCGCGTGCCGAACGCCGCATGGGCGGAGCGGCTGGCGAACACGATTCGCGCCGGCGCCGCGGAAGCGACGAGCATCGCCGCGCCGTCGCGCAAAGGTCCCGCAAGGGCCGGTTGCGCAAGGATATCGGCGAGATCGGCCGGCGGGGTCTCGGGCTCGTTCGGGTTCATTGACAGCTGGCAATCCAAGAAATCGAAGCGCTCCGGACAGGCGGCCGATCGCGGGCGACAGATCTCCGAGGTTTCAAATCGTTGACGAAGTCCTAACGCTTTCCGGCGCGTCGCGCCATGCGGAGCGGCAAACTCCTGGGGGCAAAAGTTAAAATTGTCTAGTGCGGTGCAATAAAATATTGCATCGCAACATTCGACGTCCTATATAGGGACAAGTTTGAAGGTCGCGCCGAGGGCGCGCAGATGGAGAAACGCAGTGGCAAACACTCCCTATGAAATCCCCAATGAGTTGCGCGATTTTGCCGAGCGTAGCGTCGACCAGGCGCGCAAGGCCTTTGAAGGCTTCGTGACGGTCGCGCAGAAGGCCGCCGGAACGGTCGACGGCGTGGCGACCGACGCCCAGACCGGAGCCAAGCATGTCGGCGCCAATGTGTTCGGTTTCGCCGAGAAGAATGTCAACGCCGCCTTCGACCTCGCCCAGAAGCTCGTCCACGTGAAGGACCCGCAGGAAGCGTTCGCGTTGCAGAGCGAGTTCCTCAAGAATCAGCTCGATGCGATGCAGAGCCAGGCCAAGGAGCTCGGCGCGCTGATCCAGAAGAACGCAACCGTCGCCAAGTGACGCCGTCGTCCCCGAGAATATTGCAACAACCAACCAGAGGAAAGTTTGTCATGGCCACCGCGATCAAGAAAGCCACCCTCGCCCCCGGCGAGACCTCCGCCGAGCCGACGATCGAGAAGACGATCGAACATCTGTCCGCTCCGGTGACGGAGGCGCAGGACCATGTCCGCAAGGTGATCGAGAAGAGCGTCGTCGAGACGCGCGCCGCCTATGCGAAGGCCAAGACGGCGGCCGAGGAGGCGACGAGCGCGTTCGAATCGAGCGCATCCGCGGCCGCCAAGGGTCTCGTCGCGTTCAACCAGAAGGCGCTGGACGCCCTGCGCGCCAACGCCGAGGCCAATTTCGATTTCCTGAAATCCGTGATCGGCGCCAAGTCGGTATCCGAATTCGTGGCGCTGCAGGGCGAGCATGTCCGCAAGCAGGCCGATGCGATCACCGCCCAGGCCAAGGAAATGGCCGCCCTCAGCGAGAAGATCGCCGCCGAATCGGTCGAGCCGATCAAGACCCAGGTCGCCAAGGCGTTCAAGCTGGCGGTCTGACGGGCTGTCGCCGCCGGGGCGCCGCTCCGGCCGCGGACGGTTTTCGGGCGCGGGCTCTCCCGCGCCCGTTTTTTTGTGGCGCGCGCCGCCCTCGGGGATCTCGTACGCCGCGAGCCGAGACAGGGCCGGCGCCCGGCCTTGCCATGGCGGCGCTTTTTAAATAGGTTTCGCCGCGTCGCCGCCCGGGCCGCCATAGCTCAGTTGGTTAGAGCGCTAGATTGTGGATCTAGAGGTCCCCCGTTCAAGCCGGGGTGGCGGTACCATCCGGGCCCCGAGCGCGGCCCGATTCCATTCCGGCCGGCGGTGACGCTCAATCCTTCTTGACGAGGCCCGCCGCGACCGCGACCAGAACGCCGGCGGCGATCCAGCCGAGGACCGTCTCGACCCAGATCGCCACGCGCACGAACTGGCCCCACCAGGAATAGCCGACGCCGGCCGCCGTCGCGCCGGGCGGCGGCGGCTTGACGGCGAACACCGCCGGACCCCATTCCTTGCGTTGCTGGAAATCGACCAGCGAAAGCAGGACGTCCGCCGAGAACATCGGCGCCGAGAAGGTCGAGCGCGCCGATCCGGCGCCCTGGCATTCGGGCCGGGATTTGGTCGCCTGCGCCAGGCAATCGCGCAGGCTGGCCTCGGTCTGGCCGAGGCTCTTGGCCGGCGCGAAGGCGCCGCGGCCGTAGCCCAATTGATAGACGCCGGCGAAGAACAGCCAGACGCAGAGGATGACCAGCAGCGCCCGCCACGGCCGGTAGCCATAGCCGATGAACAGGCCGAACAGCCGGTGCAGAAAGGCGCGCGCGCGCCCGTGGACCTTGCCCCCCTCGCGCAGCCGGGTCTGCTTGGCGATCGCCAGACTGCGCGCGGAATCGACGTGTCCCATCTCGCGCAGGACCTTGATCGCCTGCTCCCAGGGCTGCGGCCGGAAATCGACGCCCAGATGCGCCTCGACCTGATGGTCGAGGATCGCCAGCCGCGCGCGAAAATCGGTCGGCGAATTGATCAGCCGCCGGTAGACGCAGCCATCGAGCACGAGATTGTTGTTGGAGAAGTCGCGCAGCGGCGGGAACAGCCGGCGCGCGGGCGGGTTCCCCCGCGTGTCGACGCGCATCAGCCGGGCCGTGTCGAAATCGTCCCAGAGCTTGTCCATCGTGGCGCCGGTCAGGTCGAGCCGGCCGATCACCCAATAGACGCCCGCCAGCACGAGCGTGTCGCCGATCTCGACCCCGACGAGCGCCAGCGCGCCGTCGGCGCTCGTCGAGCGGAAATTGGCGTTGCTGCAGTAGAGCGAACCGGCGACCTTGGTCCCGGACAGCAGCACGGCGCCGATCGCCTCGAAGGCCAGCGGCTCGGCGCCGTTGGCGCCGTTGAGGAAACAATCGCCGCCGAGCCGGGCGCGGAAGATCTCGAGCGCGTTGCCGTCCGGATTTTCGAACCGCGCCGCGCACCCGTTGAGCGCGCCATCGATCTGGGCGCCCGAAAGCCGCGCCGGGCCGTCGCACCAGAACCCGTTGGACAGTTCGAGCAGCCCCTTGACCCTCGCGAGTTCGCCATCGATTCCGGCCACCCGGCTGCCTTCGAAGCTGAGCGTCAGCAGGCTCGCGTCGCGCAGGTCGACGCGGCCGGTGAGCCAGCAATCAACGATCTCGACGGGAAACTTGACGTCGCAGGCGCGCAGGTCGAGATCGCCTGCGATCACGGCGCCGCGCAGCGAGACCCCGCGCCGGGTCGCCGCGACGCCCGGGACGCCGCCGCAGATCAGCGCGGCGAGGAAGGACGCCCGAATTCTCTGGTCGCGGCCGGGCGCGCCGGGGTTGCTCGGGTGCGGGAACGGCCGGGGACCGGCGGGGCAATCCACGCCCGCGAGGGTGCGGTCGCGCAAGGCGCGCTCGGCCGGCCGCAGGTTCGCATCTACGAAAGCGCGAGGCATCGCGCGACCCCCCCCGATCGGCGCGGATCAGGCGCGGCGCACGGCCGATCCCGGCGGCAGCGTAGTCCAGCGCGGATGCGCCGGCAAACCCCGATCGCCGGCCGGCCCGGCTTCCGCGCGGCGACCGCGCTTGCGAATGGATTTTTTTGATGAATCGACCCACTTCGCCACGGTGTCAGCCGGAATGTTTTGGATGCATGAGGGAATTCCAAACGGCCGATTCCAGCTCTGTTCGCCCGCGAACCGCGCATTGCGAATTTTTTTCTTGGCGCCCGCCGCCCGATCAGGCTTGATCCCCGCATGTTCCTGTCCTTCTTCGCCGCCCTGCGCCAGGCCCGCGTGCCGGTCACCCCGCGCGAATATCTGGTGCTGATTCAGGCGCTGGATCAGGGCCTCGCCGAAAGGTCGGTCGAGGATTTCTACCATCTCTCGCGCGCGCTGCTGGTCAAGGACGAGCGCAACCTCGATCGGTTCGACGTCGTCTTCGCCGCCGCTTTCAAGGGGATCGTAGCGCTGAGCGACGCCCTCGACAGGGTCGACATTCCCGAGGAATGGCTGCGCCGGATGGCCGAGCGCTATCTTTCGCCCGAGGAGAAGGCGCAGCTCCAGGCGCTCGGCTTCGAGAAGCTGATGGAGACGCTGCGCGAGCGGCTGAAGGAGCAGAAGGGCCGCCACCAGGGCGGCTCGAAATGGATCGGCACGGCTGGCACTTCGCCGTTCGGCGCCTATGGCGACAATCCCGAGGGGATTCGGATCGGCCAGCACGAGGGCCGCAACCGCAGCGCGGTCAAGGTCTGGGACCGGCGCGATTTCAAGGATCTCGGCGGCTCGGAGGAGCTGGGGCCGCGCAACATGAAGATCGCGCTGCGGCGGCTGCGCCGTTTCGCCCGCGAGGGCGCGGCCGAAGAGCTCGATCTCGACGGAACGATCCGGGGCAGCGCCGCCAAAGGCTATATCGACGTGCAGTTGCGGCCCGAGCGGCGCAACGCGGTCAAGGTGCTGCTGTTCCTCGACGTCGGCGGCTCGATGGACTGGCACGTCCAGGCGGCCGAGAACCTGTTTTCGGCGGCGCGCAGCGAATTCAAGCGACTCGAGCATTTCTACTTCCACAACTGCCTCTACGAGAGCGTGTGGAAGAACAACCGGCGCCGCCGCGAGGAGCGCGCCGCGACCCAGGATCTGATGAACACCTACGGGCGCGACTATCGGGTCATCTTCGTCGGCGACGCCTCGATGAGCCCTTACGAGATCGCAATGCCGGGCGGCTCGGTCGAGCACGTCAATCCGGAGCCGGGCCAGCTCTGGCTCGAGCGCGCGCTGCGCGCCTGGCCGCGCTCGGTGTGGATCAATCCGACTCCGGCGCCGCAATGGCCCTATTCGCAATCGACCGGCATGATCGCGAAAATCTTCGAGGGCCGGATGTTCGCCCTTACGCCCGACGGGCTCGAGCAGGCGATGCGCGCGCTGACGCGCTGAGCCATCGCTCGAAATCCACGCGGCGCCCCGCCCTGGCCGCGCGGACGCTGGCCGATCAGGATGCGATCACGCAGCGCCCGGGAGCCCCGCCGGACCCTGGACGTTTCTCTTTTACAGAAATTTGCTTGACTCCAGCCGTTCCCCGGTCCATGATGCGGTCTTGGGCTGGAAGGCAGGCGCGCGCCAGGCGAACCGAAGGAGAGTCATGACTGCGCTCGAGACCCCCAAAGGCGCGTAAACTCGCAAGGCGCCCGTCTTTCAACGTCGAGGCGCGCCTCCGAGGCGGGCCTTGCGGTTGCGGGCTTTGGTTCGTTGGTGGCGCCGTTCGCCCCTGTTCCAGCGCTTGCCGCCGCCGGGGCCTTCGAGCGGCCGGGACGCGCGGGCGCCGCGGGGTCGCAGACCATTTGCGCGCGCCCGCCAGCCCTTGAAAACCGCGGCAAACCTCATGAAATTCGGAAAAAAGGGCCTTTCAAAGATAGATCCAAAGACTTCCAAAGACTTCCAGAGGTTTCCAAAGGTTTCCAAAGGTTTCCAAAAATTTCCGCCGGCTTCCGGACCCCGGGCGACGCGGAGGGATGGCGGGTCCATTGAGCGACGGGCTCGGCGGCGCCCTTCGAGCGCGCCAATTGTCCGCGGCCGGCTGCCTTCTCCCGGTTGCGGGAAGAAGGGCGCGGCCGATCACTCGCGGATCACCAGGACCGAACACAGCGCGTGGCGGACGATCGTCTTGGCGTTGGAGCCGAGGAGATAGTCGGCGACGACCGGCCGGTGCGATCCGACCACGATGAGATCGGCGCGCCATTGCGCCGCCTCGCCGAGAATCTCGTGATATATGCCGCCGACGCGCACGACGCCCGAGACGCGCTCACGCGGCAGTTTCACAGCCGCGACGATTTCGGTCATGGCGAGGCTCGCGCGCTTTTCCTGCTCGGCGTCGAAATCGGCGGGCACGTATTCCATGAACGTGGCCGGCAGCAGCGGCTGGATGTTGACGAGCCGCAGCAGGCCGCCGCTCGCCGAGACCAGCTCGACCGCCTGCGGCAGGCCCTTGGGGGTCGGGGCGGATTCGACCAGATCGACCGCCAGCAATATCCTGCCGAACATGAACTATCCCCGTCGATCCGGCGGCTGCCGGCCGCCGCCGTTGCTTCCGCCTCCCGCCGCGCGGCCGGCGGCCGCGCCTCGGACGAGCCGGCGACCCGGCCAAGCTGGCGCTTGCCGCGGCGCTTTGCAAGACGGCGGGCGGCCCGGCCGGGTCATTTACGGCTTGATCGGGGGGTCTTTCTCGGGCATAGGACGGACTGAGTTCTCGTCGCCGTGGGTCAGCCCGCCGGCCGCAATCATCCGGGTCACCCATGAAAGTCCGCAACTCCCTGAAATCCCTGCGCGGCCGCCATCGCGACAACCAGCTCGTCCGTCGCAAGGGCCGCGTCTACATCATCAACAAGACCCAGAAGCGCTTCAAGGCGCGTCAGGGCTGATCGGGGGCGGGAGCCCCTCGAGTGCCGGCTCACCCGAATGTGACCGGCGCCCGACCGGTGGTTTTTGACCGGGTCGACGACGCGGATTAAGCTCACGCGATGATCGCCCTGCTGCGCATCGTCGCCATCGTTTTCTGCCTCGGTTTCGCCGACGGCCCGGCGGTGGCTGGCGCCGGTGCGCCGGTATCGCGCGCCGCCGCGGCCGATCCGGCGCCAGGGCCGCCCGCGCCCGTTCAGACCCGGCAGCAGAAGCTTGAGGATCTGTTCGCCCGGCTGGCGGCGTCGACCGACCCGGCCGAGAGCGAAGGGCTCGTCCTGGCCATCGATCGCCTCCAGCTCGAATCGGGGTCGAGCACGGGCGATCTCCTGATGGCGCGCGTCCTCGCGGCGATGGGCAACCACGATTTCCCGATCGCCCGCGCGCTGCTCGACAAGCTGGTCGTCCTGCGTCCCGAATGGGCCGAGGCCTGGAACAAGCGCGCGACCGTGCGCTTCCTGATGGACGACGAGAAGGGCTCGATGGCCGATATCGCGCGCGTGCTGGCGCTCGAACCCCGCCATGTCGGCGCGCTCGCCGGCATGGCGATGATCCTCGAGCGCGGCGGCTTTCGCGACGACGCGCTGCGCGCCTATGGCCGCGCCCTCGAAATCGCGCCCCATCTTCCCTCTCTGCGCGCGGCCGTGGACCGTCTGACGGCGGCGACGAAGGGGCAGAGCCTGTGATCGCCGCGGCGCCCGGGGCGCCCCCGGCGCGATGAGCGCTGCCTGGCTGGCGCCGCTGGCCCTGCCGGGCTTCGTCGGGGCCTTGCTGGCGTTCACGCATTGGCAGACGCGGCGCATCGAGGCGCGCTTCCCCCCGGTCGGCGATATTGTCGAAGCCGGGGCGGGGGGCATTCATATCGTCGAACGGCCGGCGATCGGCCCCGAGCGCGGCGCGATCCTGCTCGTGCATGGCGCGTCGGGCAATCACGCCGACATGATGGCGGCGCTCGGGGGGCGCCTCTCGGCCCTGGGCTTTCGCGTGATCGCGGTCGATCGTCCCGGCCACGGCTGGAGCTCGCGCCGACCCCGCCGCGGCCTCTCCTCGCCCGCCCGGCAGGCGGCGCTGATTCGCGCCGCACTGGCGAGCCGCGGCGTGACCCAGGCGGTCGTCGTGGCCCATTCCTGGGCCGCCGTGCTGGGGCTGGCGATGGCGCTCGACGCGCCGAGCTTCACCCGCGCGCTGGTGCTGCTGGCGCCGGTCAGCCATCCCTGGCCGGGCGGGGTCGGCTGGTACTACGCGCTGGCGGCGAGGCCGGGGCTCGGCTGGCTGTTCCGGCATATCGTCGTGATGGCGGCCGGTCTGATGACCTTGCAATCGGGCGTTCGGTCGGTGTTCGCGCCCAATCCGCCGCCCGCCGGCTATAGCGAGGCGACCGGACTGCCGTTGGTTCTGCGCCCGCGCCATTTCCTCGCCAACGCCCAGGACGTTTTCGATCTCAAGGCGTTCGTGGACGCCCAGGCGCCGCTCTACGGCCAGATCAGCGCCCCGACCGCGATCGTGACGGGAGACCGCGACGGCGTCGTCCACACCCATCTCCACGCTCTGGCATGCGCCCGCGACATTCCTGGCGCACGCCTGACGACGCTCGAGGGCATCGGGCATTCGCCGCACCACAGCGCGCCGGATCGCGTGATCGCGGCGGTCCTCGATGTCGAGCGGCGGGCGCGCGCGGGCGAGGCCTTCGCGCGGCGGGCGAGCAATTGACCCTCGACCGCCGCTTCAGGCCGAACCGCCCTCCGGCCCGATCAGCGCGATCCGCATGTTGTTCGTCGCGCCGGGCGTCCCGAACGGCACGCCCGCCACCACGATGACGCGCTCGCCCGTCTGGGCGAAGCCTTCGATGAAGGCGTGGCGGCAGGCGCGATCGGTCATATCGCGCTCGTCGCGCGCGTCGTCCGTTACGACGGCGTGGACCCCCCAGACCAGCGAGAGCCGGCGCGCGGTTGCGACGATCGGGGTCAGCGCCAGGATCGAGGAGCGCGGCCGCTCGCGCGCGATGCGGAGGCCCGTCGAACCCGACCCCGTCCAGGCGCAGATCACCTTCAGGTCGAGCGTCTCGGCGACGTCGCGCGTCGCCACCGCAATCGCGTCGGCGCCAGTGCGCTCCGGCTTGGCGCGCTGTGAGGCGATGATCGACGGGTAAATTTCCTCGGCCTCCACTTCCTCGGCGATGCGGTTCATCGTCGCGACGGCCTCGAGCGGATATTGTCCCGACGCGCTTTCCGCCGACAGCATGATCGCATCGGCGCCCTCGAACACGGCGGTGGCGACGTCGGAGACCTCGGCGCGCGTCGGCACCGGCGCGACGATCATGGATTCCAGCATCTGGGTCGCGACCACGACCGGCTTGCCCTGCCGCCGGGCCAGTCGCGTGATCCGCTTCTGCAGGCCCGGCACCTGTTCGAGCGGCATTTCCACGCCGAGATCGCCGCGCGCCACCATCAGGGCGTCAGAGACGGCGATGATCTCATCGAGGCGCGCGATCGCCTGCGGCTTTTCGATCTTGGCCATGATCAGCGCCCGGCCCTGCGCGACCTTGCGCACATCGAGCACGTCCTCGGGACGCTGGACGAAGGAGAGCGCGATCCAGTCGATGTCCTCGTCGAGAGCGGCGTCGAGATCCTGGCGGTCCTTGTCCGTCATCGCGGAGGTCGGGATCGTCGTGTCGGGCAGGCTGACCCCTTTCTTGTTCGAGACTCTCCCCGCGATCTCGACGGTCGTGACGGCGCGGCCCCTCTCGACCCGGCCCACCCGCAGCAGCACCTTGCCGTCGTCGATCAGGACCCGGTGCCCGGGCTCGAGCGAACTGAGAATTTCCGGGTGCGGCAGGAACACGCGCGCCTGCGTGCCTGGCGTCGGGTCGGAATCGAGCGCGAACGAATCGCCCTTCTTGAGCAGCACGGCCCCGGCATCGAATTCGCCGACGCGCAACTTCGGCCCCTGCAGATCGACGAGGATCCCGATCGGGCGTCCGAACTGCTCCTCCAGCGAGCGGATCATCGCGACCCGCTCGCGCATGCCCTCATGCGAAGCGTGGCTCATGTTGATGCGGAACACGTCGGCGCCGGCCGCGAACAGCGAGGCGACGATGGCCCTGTCGGTCGAGGCGGGGCCGAGCGTGGCGATGATCTTGATGCGGCGGCGTCTTCTCATCGGATGGTTCCCTTCCGAAACATTCGCCGGCCGGCCTGATCGGGCGGCGCCGACGCGATCCCCTCCGATCGCGCCGGACGAGGCTCCAACGCATAGTCGGGACGCGCTTCCCCGGCCGAGTTGACGCAGGCTTCGAGCCGCGGGGATCCTTCAACGATTGGAAGGATCGGTCAGCTGCACCGTCCAGTTCTTGGCGTCCTTGCCGGTGTCGACCTCGAAGAACCCGGTACGGTCATAACCGCGCACGAAGCAATCCTGGCGACCGTCGATCTTGAACTCCCGGTCGCTCGTGCACATGAAGGCCTTGCCCTTCCATTCGCCGCCGCGCTCGTCCATCGCATAGACGTAATAGAACTCCGCCGCCAGCGCGCCGCGCACCAGAGTGTCGCAGTCGGACGGCTTCAGGTTCCACCAGCCCTCGCTGACCCAAGCCTGGCCGTCGGTATAAGCCAGCGAAACGCTGACCCGGTTGGCGGTGTTGTTGCACATCCGAAAGTCCGCCCGAGCGGGGCCCGGCGATCCGGCGGCGAGCGCGCCGAGCGCGAGCAAGGAGAACCTGCCGATCATGGCCAACCAGATTCGCCTCCGAGCGCCGCGGCGTCATATTCTTTGCCCGCGCGCGCCTGTCAACTCGCCCGTTGGTCCCCTTCGGCCCGCGCGACGAGCGGCCGGCGCCGTCACTGGCGAGGCCGCGCGACCCAGATGCCGACGAGGATCGCGAGGCCGCCCGCGGCCTGCACGATCGCAACCGGCTCGCCGAGGATCAGCGCGGCCAAGCAGGCTGCCGCGATCGCTTCCAGGAATATCACCAGCGACGAAAACGCCGCAGGCAGCCGGCCGAGCGCGACCGCGAGCAGGCCCTGGCCGCCGGCGTGGCTGACCCAGGCGAGGGCGAACAGGGCAGCGAGCCCGCCGAGGCTGCGCGGCAGCAACTGGCGCTCCAGGCCGAGGGCCGCCGCAAGCAGGAGGGCGGCCGTGACCGCCGTCGATTCGAAGAGGACCTGCGCCGCCGAATTGGTCGCGCGCGCGGCCCGGACGGCGAGAAAGTAGAGCCCGAAAAAGACGCCGGTGACGAGGCCGTAGAGGTCGCCGACCGCTCCGCCCGAGCTCAGCTGGAAGCTGTGCGCCAGCAACCCGCCGCCGCCGGCGACGCACAGTCCGAGCCCGACGAGGACGGCGGGCGATGCGCGCTCGCGAAACAGCAGCCAGCCGAACAGAACGACCCAGATCGGGGCGGTCGTCGCGAAGAACGTCGCATTGGCGACGCTCGTGGTGACGATCGACAGATGCCAGAAGAAGAGGTCGCCGGCGAAGGCGAGGCCGGCAAGGATCGTTGGCCGCGCGAACGGCGCGGCCGCCCGCGCGCCCGCGCCTTCGCCGAGCTTCCTCCAGGCGTAGAGAACCGGCAGCGCGAGTGCGACGCGCCAAAATGCGCTGGCGAAGGGTCCGACATCGGCCAGCCGCACGAAAATCGGCGACACCCCCATGGCGAAGGCGGCGAGGACCAACCCGCAGACGGGCAGAGCGATGCCCGCGCGAACGGGGGCGGCGAACGATTGGGTCACTGACTATCCGCCATCGGGCGCCCGGGAACGGGCTTCAAGTCTCGGGCCGACGGCGGCGCGCCGGCCGCCCTCGCCCAGCCAGGCCGCAGGGATCGAGGCGCGGGAACCCGGCGATTGTATCCGGCGCCCGCTGTCCTTATTCTGGCCGCATCGCTCGATCAAGTCGCCCCGATGGACGCCTCCCCGCCAGCCGAAATCGCAGACGCTCGAGACGCCTTCGCCGCCGTCGAGCGCGTCGAAGGCGCGCCCGACGCCGGCGTGATCGTCATCTGCGACCATGCGTCCAATCGCCTGCCCGCCGCCTACGGCGACCTCGGGCTGAACCGCGGCGCGCTCGAGCGCCATATCGCCTGGGACATTGGTGCGGCCTGGCTGACGCGCCGGCTCGCCCGGCTGCTCGGCGCCCCGGGGGTCCTGTCGACCTTTTCCCGCCTGCTGATCGATCCCAATCGCGGCGCGGATGATCCGACCCTCGTGATGCGCCTGTCCGACGGCGCGATTGTGCCCGGCAACGCCCGGGTCGACGTGGCCGAGATCGAGCGGCGGCGCGCTGCGTTCTGGGCGCCTTACCGCGACGCGGTCGCCGGGACGGTCGACGCGATGAGCGCTACCGGGCGCGCGCCCGCCGTCGTTTCGATTCATTCCTTCACGCCGGTCTGGCGCGAGGTGGCGCGGCCGTGGAAGATCGGGGTGCTCTGGGACATGGACCCGCGCCTGCCGGAGCCGCTGCTCGAAGCGCTCGCCGCGGAGCCGGACCTGGCGCCGGCGCAGGAATGCGTCGGCGACAACGAGCCCTATGACGGCGCCCTCGCGGGCGACACGATCGACGCGATCGCGACCGCGCGCGGATTGGCCAACGCGCTCATCGAAGTGCGCCAGGACCTGATCGCGACCGAGACCGGCGCGCACGCCTGGGCCGAACGGCTCGCGCGCCTGCTCGCGCCAATCCTCGCCCGGCCCGAACTCCACGCGCCCGCCGATTTCGGCAGCCGCGCATTGGGCCGGGCGCGCGCCGCCAAACAACGGGGATGAGGCGGCGCCTGCGCTTGACGTCGAGCGCCGGGCCAGCCATGGCTCCGTCCCGCTTGTGCAACTCATAGGATCGACGGACCAGGAATGAGCATCGACAACGCCGGCGCCGACACTGTCAATGCGGGTCATCTGCGCGCCCTCATCGAGCGGATCGAAAAGCTCGAAGAAGAAAAGAAGGCGATCGCCGACGACATCAAGGAGGTCTATGGCGAAGCCAAGGGGACGGGCTTCGACGTGAAGATCATCCGCAAGATCGTCTCAATCCGGAAGCAGGATCGCGACAAGCGCCGCGAGGAGGAGGAGATCCTCGGGCTCTATCTCTCCGCGCTCGGCATCGAATGACTTGCCCACGCTGCCTCGCGACCCTAGATTGCCGCCCCTGTTTCAATCCGGGATGATCGAATGACTCTCCAAACCGTCGAAACGCGCGCCTCCCCCGACAGCCTCGGTCCTGAAGCCGGGCGCGTCGCCGCGGCCTTCGCCGCGTCGATCGCCAGACGGCAGGCGTTCGACGAGCCCTACCGTCATTTCCTAATCGAGAACTGTCTGCCGAAGGACGTCGCCGACGAACTGGCCGAGCTGCCGTTCGCCGCGCCGGCGCTCGACGGCGTTTCGGGCAAGCGGGAGTTGCACAACGACCAGCGGAGCTATTTCGACGCCGCCGCCATGGCGCGCTTCCCGGTCATGCGCGCGGTCGCGCAGGCGCTGCAGTCGTGCCCGATCGTGCGGCTGATTCACGAAACCTTCGGCGCGCCGATCGACGACACGTTCCTGCGGCTCGAATATGCGCAGGACATCGACGGATTCTGGCTCGAGCCGCACACGGATCTGGGCGTCAAGAAATTCACCTGCCTGATCTATCTCTCCGAAGGGCCGGGCCACGAGACGCTCGGCACCGACATCTATTCGCGGCCCGGCGAGCATTTCGGCGCGCCGCCGTTCCGGCGCGGCGGGGCGATGATCTTCGTGCCGGGCGACAACACCTGGCACGGCTTCGAGAAGAGGCCGATCGACGGCGTCCGGCGGTCGGTGATCCTCAATTATGTGACGCACGAGTGGCGTGCGCGCGAGCAATTGTCGTTTCCGGACGCCACCGTCCGCCTCTGATTGCCGTCGGCCGGTCAGTCCGCGCCGTCGATCCAGATCGGATTGGTCCAGGCGCGCCGGCCCGCGGCGTCGATCACGACGACCCGCGCCCAGGTCGCCGGCGCGCCGCGCGCGCGATTGCCCGCGCCCGCCTTGGTGAGGTCGAAGGTCGCGCCGGTGATCTGCCGGCCGACCCGGGTCAGCGCGCGCGAGGTTCCGGTGACCACCGTGATCGCCTGGACCGGCGTGCAGGCGATCGAAATCTCGTGCGCGCTCAAGGAGACCTCGTCGAACCGCGGACCCTGGCTCGAATAGAAATGCCCAGCCTTCAGCGCCTCCAGCAGCGCCTCGGGCTCGAGGCTCGACGCCTTGACCTCGACGAAGCCGCCGAAGGCGTCGTAGTCGCCGTGGCGGAAATGGGCGTCGTCGGTGGCGATCGCGGTCAACCGACGTCCCTCGTTGAGCAGTTGATCGAGCAGATAGAAGCCGTCGCCGCGGTCGGTCTCGACGGCGCTGCCATGATTGTAGATCTCGACCGCATGGGCGCTCTCGAGCGCGCGCCCGTCCTCGACGGTCAGCTGCGACCAGGCGGGATGGGCGATCGCGACGAAGGCGCCCTGCGCGCGCGCCCGGGCGGCGAGCTGCGGCCCGGTCTCCTTTCGCGTCGGCGCGGCGAAGTCGAGCGGCAGTCCGGTCGCCACGATGTGCCAGAGCTCGCCGACCCGGGTCGCCGGCGCATGGACCTCGGCGCCGATCAGGGTGGTGAAACTGTTGGAGCGCCAGCGCCGGGTATCGGCGATCGGCCAGCCGAAGCGCTCGAGGAAATGGTCGGACAGCTGGAGAAAGTCGTAGCCGGCGTCCTTGTAAGCTTCGATCACCTGTTCGGGCGCGAGGGCGCCGTCCGACAGGGTGGAATGGGTGTGCAGGTTGCCACGCCAAAAGCGGCCGGGCGTCGAGAAGGGCGGGATGCTCATGGTTCCAGTTCGCTCCTTGGCGGGATGAATCGCATTGGGCGGGCCAATCCGCCGCCGTTGATCTTGAGAGGCTAACACGCGTATCGTGAGCCGGAGATGAAGCTTTCAGCCGATGAAATTGAACGCTACGCCCGCCAGATCGTGCTTCGCGGCGTCGGCGGGCCCGGACAGAACAGGCTCAAGGCGGCGCGGGTCATGGCGATCGGGGCGGGCGGCCTCGGTTCGCCGCTGCTGCAATACCTCGCCGGCGCAGGCGTCGGCCAGATCGCGGTCGTCGACGACGACATCGTGTCGCTGTCCAATCTGCACCGCCAGATCCTGCACGGGACGCCGGACGTCGGCCGCCTGAAGGTCGACAGCGCGGCGGAGGCGCTCGCCCGGCTCAATCCCCATGTTGCCGTGGAGAAGATCGTCGCGCGGCTCGACCCGGGCAATGCGCGCGCGCTCGTCGCCGGCTGGGACTTGGTGGTGGACGGCTCCGACAATTTCGCCACGCGCTACGCCGTCTCCGACGCCTGCTTCTTCGAGCGCAGGCCCCTGGTCAGCGCGGCGATCGGCGAATTCGACGGGTCGCTGACCCTGCTGAAGCCTTATGAAACCGGCCGCGACGGCGCGCCCAACCCCACTTATCGCTGCCTGTTTCCCGAGGCCCCGCCCGCCGGAACGGTCCCGACGTGCGCGGAGGCGGGCGTGCTGGGTGCACTCGGGGGGGTGCTCGGCTCGCTGATGGCGCTCGAAGCGATCCGGGAAATCGTCGGCGGATTCGGCGACGGCGATCGAGGGCTCCTCGGCCGGCTGTTGCTGGTCGATGCGCGGGCGATGCGCTTCGAAACGCTGACTTACGCCTGGGACGAGGCGAATCCTCTCAACGGCCGCCGGGCGCCGGGCGCGCCATAGCCGGTCCGCCCGGCAAGACT
>JBEKEI010000070.1:0-21054 GCA_050013915.1 Roseiarcus sp. | reverse complement strand
CAGAATTTCTCTGGGTAGATCAGCGTGTAGAGAAGGTAGACGCCAAGGCTGACGCCGACGATCAGGCCGATGATGGGTTCGAACATGGCGCGCTCCTCACAACCGTCCGCAGGCGACGGCGTAGAGGCCCATCAACCCGAAGAAGGCGAGCCCGAGAACGAGGTAGATGACGTCAGCCATGGCGCAGAGCCTCCGGAATGAAGCCCAGTTGTGCTCCGGGAGCCCGTAAGCGATCCATTCGGGATCGCACGGCGGCGCGTAAGGAAAGCGTAAGGGGCGGACCGGCGGGCAGACGCGCACCGGGCCGAGCCCGGGGCGGCGATCGCGCCGATCCGGCAGGTCGGGAATCGTGCTTGGAAACCTTGCGGCCTCGTCCGGAGCGCCCTTCTCGTTGATGAGACAGCGTTCGTTGACGGCGAACAGCGTCTGGGCGACGCAGGCCGGCGCGCGGTAGGCGCATCCGGCAATATGCGTCTGGTCGCCCCTCGCGATGGCGATTTCGCCATCCTCGATGCCGAACAAAATCTCCAACAGGATGAGTCGAACGTTCGCCTGCCCGAACGGCGGGGGCGGGGCGACGTCGTCGCCTTGAGGCCGGCGAGCGTTCCCGGCGGATCATGCAAAGGCCGGCAAGGCGCGACTTCTCCCATCGAGATCGCCGAGCAGAAACCGTGCGGATGCCGCGGTTGGCAATCAATCGTGACGCAGCCGGCGCGGCAGGCGGCGATGACCTGCGCGACTGCGTCGACGTCGCGATGAAGCAGGTCCGCTTTTCGCCGGTCGACCTTCAGCCAACTGCCGCCAACAATCCACGGGCCAGGCCGAGATCGTGGTCGGGGGTCGCGACCGCCGTCCCACTGGCGCGCGATCCGCCCAGCGCGACCACGACGACGCCCGGGACAGCGGCAAGGGGGGAAACCACACGTTCGAGGCGCGGGTCGGTGACCACGCACCCTTCCGGACAGGCCGTCGGAACGCGGCCCCGACTTGGGAAGGGCCGAGACGCAAAGTTCGCAGCCCCCTTGGAGCGGAGCGAATATAAGGCAATACTGGCGGAAGCTGAAGCGTCGGCCGTTTGTGCTATTCTGCTTGCCGGAAAGTTCCGGTGCTTCGAACGGCGCCGATGCGACGACAGCCTGGACAGGTGGGAGCGATGCAGCGAAAGCCCGTGCCATGAGCCAAGCCAGCGCGCCCAAGGGCGGCCGCGACGTCGTCGCCTATTTCGCCGGCCACCTCGCCAATCTCGTCAACGGCAACGACAGCCTCGGCGACAGCGAAGAGACGGTCGCGATCAAGCCGTTTGCGCTGTTCGAGCGCGTCCACCGCTCGCTCGTCGCCAATCGCAAATATTCGGAGATTCTCGTCGGCGCCTGGGCCTATCCGCCGCCCAACAGCGCGGAGGACGCCGCCGATTTCTATTTCGACCAGGTGCTCGATCGGCCGATTGGCGGCCGCGGCGATGGGCCCTCCTCGGCCGACAATCTGGCGGCGCTGATCGGCTCGCGGGCGATCGGGCCGCGCGCGGTCCGGGCCCCCGGACCTCTGTCGATCTGGAAGGCGCTGATGGGCGGGAGCCCATCGATGCGCAGGTTCAGGGCGCAGCGGGAGCTGTTCGAACTGTCCAACCGCATTCTGAAATGCCTCGACGCCGCCAACCGCCCCTATGCCGAGGTGCTGCGGCTCGGCCTGTGCCCTAAGGAATGGCTGGTCGGCGACGCGGCGGTCGGCGTCAACACGCTGAAAGCGGCCAACAGCTTCCTCAAGGCCCTGAAGGGCGAGATGAGCGGCCAGTTCGGCCGCCGACCGGGCTCCGGGACCTTGGAAGCGGCCTTCGCGGCCGCGCCCGTTCCCGGCTACAAGACCGGCCAGTCGTTCGCGGCGAGCCTGCTCGGCTCGGCGATCCTGACCCGGATCGCCGGGCAGGATCAGACATACCTCCTGTCCTATGACTCGATCGAGGCGACGCAGAGCGAGGCGGCGGCCGAAGAGCTCGAGGAGCCGCTGATGGAGGCCGAGGAGGCGACGCCCTTCCTCGAGGCCGCCGTCGCCGCCGGCGTCATCGACGCCCAGGAGCTGGGCCTGCTCGCCGCCATCATGGCGGGGCGCTCGCTCGCCGACGCCATGGGGTCCAATCTCTATCTGCGCCGGCGCCTGAAGAACGATTTCGACGACAGTCTGGAATCCTATCTCGACGACCTCTCGACCCGGACCGCCCACTTCGTGCGCAACGCGCAGGCGGCCAGACCGTAACCTGCCTGCAGACGTCCGGAGCCCGGCATGGCGGATTTGCGGCGCACAAGGAGATCACTATGACGACCCGATTTGGCGGCCGCGACGCCGCAAGATTCTTGAGGACGCTGAGGGTCGCGACCCAGACGGCGCTCGCCCAGGACGACCTGCGGCGCGGCCGCCGTCTCGGCCGGCCCGCCGCCGCCTTCCAGGCGCTGGCGGCCAAGGGCCCCGGCCAATGGCGGTTCCCGGACGCCGGGCTGATGAGCTCGGACGGGCTGGTGCTGGCGTGCTTGTCGCACGAGACGGGCGGCGCCCATGTGCTCGACCTGCAGGCGCAGGGGCTCGCCGGCCTCTCGGCTTATGCGCTGCGCGCGGCGCGCGTCGTGTTCGGCTCCGGGGTCGACGCCGAGGGCGTGTTCGACCGCGACGGCGGCCTGCGGCTGACATTCGCCGAGGCGGCGCTCGGCGGCGCTGACCTCGCCGCCTTCGAACTCCAGCTCCTGGACGACGCGCCATGATCGCACGCGTGTTCGTGCCCCTGGTCGGTGCGAACGGCGAGTCCGCGCAGGTGTTCGAAGCGATCGCCGGGGATTCGGCGCCCGAGGCGCATCCCGCGCGACTGCTGCCGCAGATTTCCGAGCTGTTCGATTTCGGCCTCTACGGCATCGGGCAGACCGTGCGCGAGGCTGTGACGCGGTTCGTCGACGCGCGCCGGGCCAAGCTCTGGCTCGGCCGGCGCAACGGCCGCGTCAATCCCTGGAATCTGCGCATTTCCGACCTGCAGATCGGCCGGCTCTCCGACGAAAACGCCCGCTCTGCGGGGCTGGGCCTCGCGCTGGCGGCGATCTGCCAGGCGTTCGGGCGCGATCCCGGCGTGGTGTTCGCGACCGGCGAAATCAAGCTGCCGGGCGGGCCCGGCGCGCCGGTCGTCGCGGTCGGGCCGGTCGACGGCCTGCGCGGCAAGCTGACCCTGGTCGGCGACTACATCGTCCAGCACCGCAAGACGCTCGCCGGCGCGCGCATGACCGTGGTGCTGCCCGCCACGACGCCCGACGGTCGCTCGCTCGCCTCGGCCGAGGCCTCGACGCTCACCCGGCTGCAGGCCGAGGCGACCGACGCGGGCGCGGCGATCGATTTCGTCTTCGCCGACACCCTGGACGGCGTCGAGGCCGCGCTCGGCCCGTTCGCGATGCATGAGATCGTCACGCCGGCGCGCGCGCTCGCGATCGGCGCCGCCGTCTGCGCGCTGGCGATCCTCGCGGGCGCCTGGACGACGCTGGTCCACGCCCCGATCGACCTCGCCTGGGCGCCGGTGAAGACGGCGGCAGCCGCCACGCGCGCCCTCGCCCCGGCGCCCGAGGATGCGACACCCCAGCGCGCCCGCTACGATTCGGCGACCGACGAGATGCGCCTGCTCGGGGCATGCTACGACGAGCAGCGCGAACCCCTGGTCATCGGCGGCGAGACGCTGCTGATGCGGGTGACGGCGCGCGACGCATTGCCCTACGCGAGCAAGCTGCGCCCGCCGCGCATCTTCATCGCCTCGGTCTCGCGCGCCGCCGATCCCGTCATCCTCGACGCCGACCATTTTCGTGCGCAGAGCGGTGCGCCGCCGTCCGACGCGACGCTCGACCTCAAGGTCGCCGTGCCGATCGAGCCGGTCGAGGACGAGGTGCGGATGTTCGTCGTCGCCACCCGGGACCAGAGCCTGGAGCTGACGGCGCTCCAGGACGAGTTGCGCCGACACCTGCAGGGCTTGTCGGGCGCAGCCGTGCTGACGACGACGCAGAGTTTTCTGCAGGATCGCGCCGGCGCGGTGATCGACTACCAGTTCAGGGTGACCAACGAGAAGGGCCTGTGCCCGACCTGAATGGCCGAAGCGGCAGATGCGATCGAGCGAGGAAGCCATGCGAGGACTCAAACGGGGACGAGGCGGCGCCGCGCCAGCGATTGCGCGCGGGCGGCTGCTCGCCATGGCCGGCGCCGCCGCGTTGGCGGCGGCGGTTCTGCTCGGCGGCGCCGCGCGCGCCGCGCCCGCGACGCTCGCCAACGATGCGGACGTCACCGCTTTCGCCAGGCGCGTCAAGGACTACGCGAAAGCGAGCCGCGTGCGCTGGGTCGTCGCCGCGCGCACGCACGCGGACGCCGAGGCGGTGATCGCCACGATCGGGCTTCATCTGCGTGAGCTCGATCTGGGAAAGGACGAGGTCCAGAGGCTGACCAACCGAATCGCCGCCCAGAGTTTCCGCGACAGCCCCGAGACCACGCCGGACGCGAGCATTCCGGTCGCCTGGATGGCGCCGCAGACCGGACAGATCGATGACGGCCCCAGGTGCAGCTGGCAGGTCTGGGTGAAGGATCCCAATGTGCCTTCGGTCGCCGCCGGAGGCGTCAGCGTGCCGCTCGCCCCGAACGACCGTCTGCCCGTCAGTCCCGACGCGACGTTCCGCGTCGGCTATGCCGGACTGCTCCAGTCGAGGCTCTACGCCTTCGACGAAACGCAACCCGGCGCGATCCGCGACCTCGCCGCCGCGCCAGACGTCAACATTCCCGTCGCGGCCGGTCCCGGGGCCGACACGATCCTGCTGGCGATGGCGCGCCAGCCCGCGCCGATCTATGAGGAAATCCGGGCCAGGCTCGCGGCGAGCGCAGGCCAGAGGCGCGAGCTCGGCAAGGAATTCGCCCTGCGCAATCTCGGTCTGACGCGCAACATCGGCGCCAATCTCCAGCTGTTCAATTCCGACCGCGTCGTCGCCAAGGAGGATTCGGCCGCCGCGGCGCGGCGCGAACCGGCGGTGCGCGCCGCCGACGGCCAGTCGGGCGAGTTGATGGAGACCTGCCTGTTCTCATTGACGCCGACGGCGGCCAGCGCGCAATAGGGGATACGATGCCCGATCCCGCGCGTCCGGCCGCGCCGGGGCGCCTGATTGCGCGGTCGGCTTCAGCCTTTCTGCGGCGGCCCGAGCAACCGCCATTGCCTGAGGGGCGGGCCGAGCGCGGCGCCGCCCTTCCCGTCGACCGGTCCGCCATAATAGCCCGCCTCCTTGAGACGGGCCTGCACCGCCCTGATCGTCTCGCGCGCCCAGGAGGATGATTTGGCCGTCAATTGATTGATCGCCGAGCCGTCGTCGGCGACGACCCCGCGCAGCAATTCCTCGGCCGCGGCGGTGGGATCCCGGGGCACGCCGAGCCCCTCGTCGAGCACGATGGCGGAGGCGAGATAGCCGCGCGGATCGCCGAGATTCGCCGCTTGGCGGAACAGGTCGAGCGCCTCGGCGGGCTTGCCGGCGACCCCCTCCTGCGCGAGGACGCCGAGGTCATAGGTCGCGATCGCCGAGCCGGCCTGCGAGGCCGAGCGCAGAAGCGCGGTCGCGCGGGCGACGTTCTTTTCCAGGCCCTTGCCGCTCATCAGGGCGACCGCGAGATTGATCGCGCCGTCGGCGCTGCCGCGCGCGGCGGCCTTCTCGTAGAGCGCATCGGCGGCGGCGATGTCCCTGGGTGCGCCCTCGCCGGATTCGAGGAGCAGGCCGAGGCTGACCATGGCTCGCGCGTCGCCGGCGTCCGCCGCCTTGCGGTAGAGGCCGATCGCCTCGTCGAGCCGGCCCGCGGCGCGGGTCGCGCGCGCCAGAAGCGCCAGATAATGGGCAACGTCGGGATGGGCGGCGACGGCGTCCCGGCACGCGGCGATCGCGGGTTCGGCGTTGCGCGCCAGAGTCCCGAGCTCCACGCCGGGCATGTCGGCGGTGGCGTCGCGGGGATGGGTCGCCAGTCGCTCGCAGACGACGCCGGGCGGGGCCTCGGCGCCCTCGGTGTCCTGCAGGCGGGCGAGCAGCCCCGTGGCCTCCTGCACGTGCGCGCCGCCGGGATAGCGCGCCAGATAGAACTCGACGAGGCGCCGCTCCCGCGCGCCGCGGGCTAGCCGCCACACCAGCGCCTCGTCATTCTCCTTCGGCCCGGCCGCCCCGAGCGCGTCGGCGGCGCCCTGGTCCTGCCTGCCGACCTCGGCAAGCAGGGTCTTCACGTCGTCGGCATGGGCGCCGTCCGGGTAGCGGTCGAGGTAGATATGCAGGAGGTTGGCGTCCCGCTGCCCGCCGGCGAGCTGCCACAGCAGGGTTTCGGGCGAGCCGCCGGACGCCTCGCCCGGCGCGAAGTAGAATTGCCGGGTCAGCGAAGAATTCTCCCAGGGGATCTGGGCGCCGCCGGTCGCCGCGATCACGTCCTTGCGCACCTCGATCATCATGCTGGATATGTTCTGCCCGACCGTCGCGAGATGGCCGAGCAGAGCCTGTGCGAACGGGCTGTTGCGGCCCGCGCCGTCGAAGGCGACATTGTCTGGCTGGGTGGCGAAGGCGATGAGGAAGCCGGCGGCGTTGCCGACGCGCGCCAGCCCTTCCGCATGCGCGGAGGTTCCGGCGTCCTTCAGGGGATTGGTGCGGCAGGCGTCCAGGAACACCAGATGGACGCCCTCGCCTTGCGCGAGCGACTCGAGGACGTCGTCGAACGGCACCGCCTGCCGGTAGATGTCCTCTTCGTCGCGAAGCTGGATGTCGACCGGAATCAGAAAATTATGGGCCGCGATCTGCAGGCCGTGGCCGCCGTAATAGAACAGCGAAACGTCGGCGGACGCCGCGGCGCGGGCAAACCCGGCGATCTCGCGCTGCATGGCCGCCTGGTCGAGGTCGAGCCCGAGGGTCACGGCGAACCCGAGCCCGGTCAGTTCCGCGGCGACGTCCCTGGCGTCGTTGGGCGGATTGGCGAGCGTGGCGACCCCTTGATAGGCGCCGTTGCCTATGACCAGCGCGACGCGCGTCTCGGCGTAGACCCGCGTCGCCCCGGCGGCGATGCACAACAGCGACAGCAGGACCCGCGTCAGACCGAGGAGGCGGAGGTGCGGCCTGGTCGGCGCGCGGCGCAATCGGCGTCGATCGAATGCGAACAACCTCGCCCTCTTCGTCCGATCGAGGGGACCCGAAGCCGCCGACCGTTCCGGCGCGGCGCCGTTCAGAGGCCCGTCGCCTTCTCGAGCCTGACGTCGGCTGCCTCCAGGATCGCCGCCACCTGCGCGCCGGAGCGCGTTTCGGCGTTCAGCGTAATCGGGTCGTCGGCCCGGAGCAAGGCTATGACCTTGTGCACCTGCAAGATCGCGTCCGCCACTGCGCCGATCGCCTCCCGGTTCGTGTGCGACGCGCGCACCCGGACCGCCGCGCGGGCGACGATGTCGGGAAGGTTCCGCAGGGGCGGCGCCAATCGGGGCGCGAGCCGCCGCAGGGCGTTAGCATAGGCCTCGAGGGCGTCGGCGACGCAAGGGCGTGGGTCGTCCCGGCACGCATCGATCGCGCGGGCGGCCTGTCGCGAGACCGACTCGATGGTCCGTTCGCCGACGCCCGGATCAGGCGGCGGGCGGGCGAACACGGTACGGCTCGGCCCTCCCGCGCCGACGCCCGAAGCCGCCGATGCGCCGGCGCCCGCGCCCGGCCCGGGCGCGGATCGCGCGAGGCAGACGGCGGCGACGGCCGTCGAGAGGAGCGCGACGAGACCGATTCGTACAATCGGGCGGCGCTGGCGCTGCGGCATGGGGCGTCCCGAACGGAGGCGCGCCGCGGCGGGCGGCGCGATGTCAGCTTACGGTCCGGATCGCGGACAGGTCCGATCGCGGCGGGCGGTCAGGCGGCGAGCAGCGATTTCAGCCTGACGTCCGGCGAGGCCAGCGCATCGCGGTCCGGGCGCGCGCTGCGCGCGATCAGCATCTCGGCGAGCCGAACCTCGCGCCCGATCTTGCCGAGCGGGCCGAGCCCGCTCGCCGCGACGAGGCGGCCGTCCGCCGCCAGATGGAACAGCATCACGGCGCCGTCGCCGAGGTCGCGCCGCACCGTTTCGCGGCCCTCGTCGACGAGCCCGGCGATCTGCAGAGTGAGGTCGTGCTGATCCGACCAGAACCAGGGAACGACGCCGAACGCGGCGGTCGCGCCGAGCATGCTGCGGGCGACGAAGGCGCCCTGGTCGAACGCGTTACGCCAGGACTCGAGCCGGATCCGGCGGTCCTGATACAGCGGATGCGGAAAGCTGGCGCAATCGCCCGCAGCGAATATATGCGGATCGGAGGCGCGCAACCGGCCGTCGACCGCGACGCCGTTGTCGATCGCCAGGCCCGCCGCACCGGCGAGCGAAACGTCGGGGGCGGCGCCGACGCCGGCGATCACGCAGTCGGCCTCGATCTCGCGGCCGTCCGCGAGCCAGACGACCTCAGCGGCGCCCGCCCGGCTGATCCTGGCGATCGCGACGCCGGTCTCGAGGCGCACGCCGGCCGAGCGGTGGCGCCGCGCGACAAGGTCGGCGATCTCTTCCGGCACGCCGCGCATGAGAATCCGCGGCGCGGCTTCGATCACGGTCACGGCGCAGCCCAGGGCGCAGGCGCTCGACGCCAGCTCGAGTCCGATGAAACCACCGCCCACGATCGCGATTCGCCGCCCTGCGACAAACCGGGCCCGCAGCCTCACGGCATCGTCGAAGTCGCGCAGGGTCAGCGCCCGCTCCGCGCCCTCGATCGAGAGCCGGCGCGCCCTGGCGCCAGTCGCCAGCAACAGATTCTCGTAGGCCAGGGACCCGCCGTCCGACAGCGTGACGGTGCGCGCGCGCGCATCGATCGCGGCGACGGCCAGGGATCGGCGGTGCGTCACGCCCAGTTCCGCCAGGCCGGCCGCGTCGCCGATCGCTGGAACGGCCGGGCCGGATCGGTCGACGATCGTCGCCTTGGACAGCGGCGGGCGCTCATAGGGCGCGTGCGCCTCCTTGCCGATCAGGGTGAGCGGCCCCGCATAGCCCTCGGCGCGCAACGTGATCGCGGCGCGGGCGCCCGCCTCCCCCGCCCCGACGATGACGATCCCGACGTCCGGCATCGGCGCGTCTCCCTCAGCCGAGGTTCACGAGGACGCGGCCGCCTTCGACCTTGACCGGATAGGTCGCCAGATCGACGCAGACAGGCGCGCCCTTGGCCGCCCCGGTGCGAAAGTCGAAGCGGCCATTGTGCTTGGGGCATTCGATGATCGACCCCATGACCAGTCCGTCAGCCAGATGCACCTGTTCATGGGTGCACAGGCCGGCGGTCGCGAAATAGCGGTCGTCCTCGGTCCGGTAGATCGCATAGGTTCGCTCGCCCAGATCGTACCGGATCACATCCTCCGGTTCGATGTCCTCCGCCGCGCAGGCGTCGACCCATCTGTCCGCCATTCCGCTCCTCCCGATGTCTCGCCGCGACGCGAGGCCGCCCGCCTAGCGGGCGACGACGAATTGCGTATCGTGATTGTAGGGCACGGGCGTCGCGGTGGCCGGCAATTGCCGCCTGACGAAATAGCCCGGCTCGCGCAGCTGCCGCGCCAGCGCCGGAATGATCTCGCGATAGGCGGCGAGCGTGCTGGGATAGGGCGGCGGACAATCGGCCTTGATCGCCGCGTGCAGCTGCGGCAGCGCGTGATAGGGCGCCATCGGGAACATGTGATGTTCGACGTGGTAGTTCATGTTCCAGTAGAGGAACCGAAAGATCGGATTCATATAGACGGTGCGGGAGTTCAGCCGGTGGTCAACAACGTCCTCGGCGAGCCCGGCGTGCTGCGTCAACCCGAAAAAGACCGCCAGGAAACCGCCGTAGAAGCTCGGCAGCCCGACGATCATCGCCGGCAGGATCGAGCCCGTCGCCACACAGGCGCCGATGACGCAGGCGAAGATAGCCAGGTAGATGCGGGCGACAAGATAGACCTTCCAGCGCTCCATGTCCGGCACGAAGGTCTCTTCCTCGTCGGTCAGCCGGCCGGTCGCGTGCAGCGCCATCTGCCGGAACGCCTTGAGCCCGCTCTTGAGCGCGAACAGGTTCAGCAGGATTCCGGCGATGTCGGGCGGCCGCGGGACGGCGATTTCGGGATCGCGCCCGACGATGATCGTGTCGGTGTGGTGACGGGTATGGCTCCAGCGCCAGATGGTCGGCTCGCGCAGGATCATGAAACAGGCCACATGATAGACGACGTCGTTCATCCAACGCGTCTTGAACGCGGTGCCGTGGCCGCATTCGTGCCAGCGGCTGTCGGAGGACGAGCCGTAGAGAACCCCGTAGACGGCGAAGAACGGAACCGCCGCCCAGCTACCCCAGAAATGGACCCCGAGGGCGCCGGAGACGACCAGCGCCGCGATCCAGATCAGCGTGTCGCGGATCGCCGGACCGTCCTTGCGCTTCATCAGTTCCTTCAGCCGCGCGCGCGGGATCGGGCAGGAATACCATCGGGCGGCCGAAAGCCCCGTCTCGACGGCCATTTTCGAATCCAGCCCGACGAGGCTGTAATCCCGACGGCTGATCTCGATGGCCATTGGTTCCTTCCAGGGGATACGGCCCGCGCGACCGGGCAATTCTCGTGCGAAGCGATGTGCGGGACGCTACCGGCATAAGCCCAGCGACTCAATCAAAGACTCGCAAAATCTCTCATTTCCTATCATGCTGGGCGCTCACCCGGACAAAGCTCGGCGGAGGGGCGATGAGCAAGCGGCCGACCATCTCCGACCTCGCGGCGACCGCCGGCGTCAGCGTCGCCACCGTCGATCGCGTCATCAACCAGCGCCACCCGGTCCGCGAAGGCACGGCCGACCGCGTGCTGCGCGCGGCCGAATCGATCGGGTTCCATGCGACCACGCTGCTGAAGCAGCGCGTGCGTTTCGAGGCGCCGAACCGGACGCTCGGCTTCCTGCTCCAGAAGCGAGACCCCTTCTATCAGCGACTGGCCGACGATCTCGTCGCCGCGACGCGCGATCTGGCGACTCTGCGCGGCAAGGCCGTCGTCGAGTTCGTCAGCGAACTGTCGCCCGCGACGATCGCGGAGCGGCTGCGCCAGCTCGGCGAGAGGGTGGACGCGATCGCCGTCGTCTCGGTCGATCATCCCTATGTAGCGCAGGCGATCGAGGCGTTGCGCGCGCGCAATGTCCCCACGGTCGCGATCCTCTCCGATCTCACCGCCGAGGCGCGCGCCGGCTTCGTCGGCCGCGACAACCGCAAAGAAGGGCGAACCGCGGCCTGGATGATCGCCAAGACCGCGGGACGGCGCGGGAAGGTCGGCATCATCGTCGGCAGTCATCGCTACCTCTGCCAGGAAACCGCGGAAATATCCTTTCGCGCCTATTTCCGCGAACATGCCGCGGATTTCCATGTGCTCGAGCCTCTCACCAATCTGGAGGACGCCCGGATCGCCCATGCGGCGACGCTCGAATTGTTTCGTCGCAACCCCGAACTCGTCGGTCTCTACATCTGCGGCGGCGGCATGGAAGGGGTCGTCGCGGCGGCGCGTGAGCAGCCGAACCACGATCCCGTCGCGATCGTGTGCAACGAATTGACGTCCAGGACCAGGGCCGGCCTCATCGAGGGCGTGCTGACCGCCGTCATCGCCACGCCCACGGCGCTGCTGGCCGCGCGCGCCGTCGAAGCGATGGCGCAGGCGATGGCGGCGCCCCAGGACGGCCGTCCGCGCCAGATGCTCGTGCCTTTCGAGCTCTACGTTTCGACCAACATCTGACCGTGCGTCGCGGCCATTCGCACAAGATCGGGGCCATTGCGCCGCACCGTTACATCGAAAATTCCAAACCTGACAATTTTTGCAACAAATATTCCATTTTCAGTTGTGCTGCGAATTCGGCTGCGATATTGATGGGGCGGCACTCCCCGGAAACCGCGCGCCGGCCCCGCCGAGGCGGGCATGCGACGACGCGGTCCGGGGGGCGGGCGAACGCGCCGCTGAAGCGGCATGGGCGCTCATGCGGGGGCTTTGCGGCCATCGCTTTCGGCAATTCCGGCGCGCCGCCGGCGCCGATGGACCCGACGCCAATGTCGGGACATATTGGAGGGAACGAACGATGAAGCGAATTCTGATTGCACTGGCCGCCGCCACGATAGTTTCCAGCCCCGTCCTCGCCGCCAAGATCGGCGTCTCGATGGACAAGTTCGACGACAATTTCCTCACCGTGCTGCGCAACGGCATGAGCGACTACGCAAAGACGCTGCCCGGCGTCACGCTGCAGATCGAAGACGCCAAGGACGACGTCTCCAAGCAGATCAGCCAGGTTCAGAATTTCATCGCCAACAAGGTCGACGCGATCATCGTCAACCCGGTCGACACCAGCGCGACCGCGGCGATCACCAAGGCCGCCGCAGACGCGGGCGTGCCGCTCGTCTACGTCAACCGCGAGCCCGCCGACGTCGATTCGCTCGGCCCCAAGGCCGCCTTCGTGGCCTCGAACGAAGAGCAGTCGGGCACGCTCGAGACCCAGGCCATCTGCAAGCTGCTGGGCGGCAAGGGCGACATACTGGTGATGCAGGGCGAACTCTCCAACCAGGCCGCGGTCCAGCGCACCAAGGACGTACACGAGGTCATCGCCACGCCCGATTGCAAGGGCATCAAGATCATCGCCGAGCAGACCGCTGTGTGGGATCGCACCAAGGCGCAGAACCTGATGACCAACTGGCTGTCGAAAGGCATGAAATACGACGCGATCGTCTCCAACAACGACGAAATGGCGATCGGCGCGATCCAGGCGCTCAAGGCGGCGGGTGTCGACACCAAGGCGGCGATCGTCGGCGGCGTCGACGCCACCCAGGACGCTTTGGCCTCGATGAAGGCGGGCGACCTCAAGGTGACGGTGTTCCAGGACGCCGCCGGCCAGGGCAAGGGCGCGGTCGACGCGGCGCTGAAGCTCGCCAAGGGCGAGAAGGTCGACAAGAAGGTCTATATCCCCTTCCAGCTCGTCACGCCCGCCAATATGGCGGATTTCACCAAGAAGAACTGAGCCACCACGCGGTCCGGCGCGCCGGACCGCGTCGACGCCCCGTCGCGGCGGCGCGGCCCGCCGGCGGCGCTTACCTTCACGATCGAGCGAGTCATGCTCAGCCCAACGACAGCGCAAGTCGTCCGCAGGAGCGGCGCCGTGCCCGGCGCCGAATATCTGCTGGAGGTGGAGAACGTCCGCAAGGCCTTTCCCGGCGTGCTCGCCCTCGACAATGTTTCGTTCCGGCTAAAGCGCGGCCACGTTCATGCGCTGATGGGCGAGAACGGCGCCGGCAAGTCGACGCTGATGAAGATCATCGCCGGCATCTATCAGCCCGATTCCGGCTCGTTCCGGCTGAAGGGCCTCGAAATTCGGCTGGCCTCGCCGCTCGACGCACTGCAATACGGGATCGCGATGATCCATCAGGAGCTGAACCTGATGGCCTATATGACGGTCGCCGAGAACGTCTGGATTCGCCGCGAGCCGCTCAATCGTTTCGGCCTGGTGCGCCACGACGAGATGCGGCGCCAGACCCAGGCCCTGTTCGACCGGCTCGACATCGGGGTCGATCCGGACGCCGAGGTGCGCGACCTCAGCGTCGCCAACCGGCAGATGGTCGAGATCGCCAAGGCGGTTTCGTACGAATCCGACATCCTCATCATGGACGAGCCGACCTCCGCGCTGACCGATCACGAAGTCGATCACCTCTTCAAGATCATCCGCACCCTCAAGGCGCAGGGCACGGGCATCGTCTACATCACCCACAAGATGAACGAACTGTTCGAGATCGCCGACGAGGTCTCGGTGTTTCGCGACGGCAAGTTCGTCGGCGAACACCCCGCTGCCGAGGTGACCCGCGACGACATCATAAAGTTGATGGTCGGTCGCGAGGTCACCCAGATGTTTCCCAAGCAGACCGTCCCGATCGGCGACGTCGCGCTCAGCGTGCGCAACCTGACGCTCGACGGGCGTTTTCGCGACATATCGTTCGACTTGCGCAAGGGCGAGATTCTCGGATTGGCGGGGCTGGTCGGCTCGGGGCGAAGCAATGTCGCCGAGACGCTGTTCGGCGTGTCGCCCGCAACGTCGGGAACGATCGCCATCGGCGGGCGCGAGATTTCGATCCGCAATCCCGGCGTCGCGATGGACGCCGGCATGGCCTTCCTCACCGAGGATCGCAAGGAGACCGGCTGCTTCCTGCTCCTCGACGTCACCGCCAACATGCAGATCGCGGTGCTGCGCCGCGGCTTCGTGCGCGCCGGATTCGTCAAGCAGAAGGAGATCGCGGCCCTCTGCAGGGCGCAGGCGATGAGCCTGCGGGTGCGCACGCCCGACCTCGAGGAGCCGGTGCTGAACCTGTCGGGCGGCAACCAGCAGAAAGTCCTCATCGCGCGCTGGCTGATGACCCATCCCAGCATCCTCATCCTCGACGAGCCGACGCGCGGCATCGACGTCGGCGCCAAGGCCGAGATCCACCGACTCATCAGCGAACTCGCGGCCAAGGGCGTCGCGGTCCTGATGATCTCCTCCGAACTGCCTGAGGTGCTGGGGATGAGCGATCGCGTGCTGGTCATGCACGAAGGACGCATGACCGGAATCGTCGACCGCAAGGACGCAACGCAGATCAAGATCATGGAGCTTGCGTCGCAATAGCGCGCGCCCGAGAAGCGATGGGGAATGAGACCGTGACCACCGAACCCGCGCCCAGTCTCGTCCGGCCTATCGAAGCGCCCGTCGCGGCGCGCCGCCGGTTGCCGCCGGAACTCAGCATCCTGGGCGTCATGATCGGCATGATGCTGCTGTTCGAGGTTCTCGGCTGGATCTTCGTCGGCCAGAGCTTCATGGCCAATCCGCTGCGCCTGAAGATCATGATCCTACAGGAGGCGGTGATCGGCATCATCGCGGTCGGCGTCACCCAGATCATCATCATGGGCGGCATCGATCTCTCCTCCGGTTCGTTGGTCGGCATGACTGCGATGATCGCCGCCAGCCTTGCCCAGAGCGCCGGGATCTCGCATGCGATCTACCCGAGCCTGACCGGCCTCAACCCGTTCTTTCCGGTCGCGGCGGGGCTCGCCTGCGGGCTGCTCGCCGGCGTCGTCAACGGCGGCCTGATCGCCCTGACCAAGATTCCTCCGTTCATCGCCACGCTCGGCATGATGGTGTCCGCGCGCGGCATCGCTGATTGGTACACAGACGGCCAGCCGATCGGCAATCTCGAGGAGTCCTACGCGATGATCGGCGCCGGCTGGTGGCCGGTGGTGATCTTCCTCGTGGTGGCGGCGATCTTCCATATCGCGCTGCGCTACACGCGCTATGGCAAATTCACCTATGCGATCGGGGCCAACCCGCTCGCCGCGCGGGTCTCCGGCATCAATGTCGAGCGCCACATCGTCGTCGTCTACGGCCTCGCGGGCCTGCTCTCGGGCCTGGCCGGCATCGTTCAGACCGCGCGCGCGATAAGCGGACAGGCGGGCGTGGGCGTCGGCTTCGAGCTCGACGCGATCGCCGCGGCGGTGATCGGCGGGACCTCCCTGTCGGGCGGCGTCGGCAGGCTGACCGGCACCGTGATCGGCACGGTCATCCTGGGGGTCCTGACCTCGGGCTTCACCTTCCTCAATGTCGACGCCCATTATCAGGAAATCATCAAGGGCGCGGTCATCATCGCCGCCGTCGTCACGGATCAATACCGCCAGCGACGCCGCCGCAGCGTCTGATCGCGAGGCAGGGCCGCAGCGCCGCAAATCGTCGCGCCGCCGGTTTGCCGCCGCCCGTCCCCGTGCCGGACGCCGGCGTTAACCATCTTTTGGATTCGCGACCGCGCGTCTATTCGCGATGGTTAAAAGCATGTTAAGAAATTCCCCAGGAGGCCGCTCGACTCGTTCATTCACCATCTGGAACCGAGGGCGTTGGATGACTGGCCTTTCCGTCGGGGGCGCGCCGCGCGCGGCGCAGACCGGACCCGTTTCATGGCTCGAACGGGTCGGCGCGCGGCCCCGCAGGACGCGGGCGGCCTTCGTCGCCGGCGCCGGTCTGCTCGCGATCGGTCTGGGTTCGCTGCAGGCCGGGATCGCGGCGGGGATCGTCACCGGCGCGAGCGGTCCGCTCGGCTTCATCGTCGGGCAGTCGCAGCGCCTCGCGTGGAGAACGCCGGCCGGCGCCGCGAACGCGCTCCGAACGATCGAATCGAGCCCCGTCAATCCCGACGCCCGCCATAAGCCGGCGAAGGCGGCGGCGAACCTCGGGGCGATGCGCGCGCTCGCCTCGCTGCCCCGCCACTCGGTGTGCGTGCGTCTCTGCGACGGCTATTTCTTCCCTGTCGGCGCGTTTTCGAGCGAGAGCGATCTGAACAACCACGAAGCGGCCTGTTCGGGCCTGTGCCCGGATTCGCCGACGCGGTTGTTCATCGAACCGGCCGGCTCGGACCGGATCCAGGACGCCGTGTCGCGGGACGGCGCGCCCTATAGCGCGCTGCCGACCGCGTTCGACAACCGGGTGTCGACCGCGAAATCCTGCACCTGCCATCGGCGCGCCGGCGGCGCCTTCCCGCTCGCGAACGATTTCACGCTGCGCAGTGGCGATTCGATCATGACCGCTTCGGGGTTCCTGGTCTTCAAGGGCGGCGGCCACGCTCCCTACGTCCTGGCCGATTTCACCCGCCTCGCCGACGCCTCGATGTCGAGCGAGAAACGGACGGCTCTGGCCGCGATCGAGCGCGCGACGCTGCCCAACCTGCCGCAGTCCGTCGCCGCTCTCGCGCCGCCGCGCAGAGCCGAGATCGCGTTCGCCGCGCCGCCCGTCGATCCAGCGCGCGAGGCCGCGGCGAACCGGTCGATCCGCTTCGCCGAACCGATCGATTCGGCGCGAAACTGAACCCGCCGTTCGGCGCCGTTCCCGCCGGGTCCGGCGGCGCAGGGGCGGCGCAACGGCGGCTTTCGCGGCCGGGGCGGCGATCCCGTTCCGGATTCATACGGATCGAGATTCGTTATAGACGCGGGCGCGAGTCGCGAGGCAACTTCGACCTGTCCTTCCGGTTCGCCAGGAAAGAATGAATGCGCTCACGTGCGATTTGGGCGGCGGCGACGTGCGTCGCGCTCCTGGCTCTGCCGGCCGGATTCCATCAATGGCCGATTTCCTCCGCGGCCGTCGTCGAACGGACGCGCGCGAGCCTCGCGCATTCGCTCGGCCTGGAATTGCGACGCCCGGCGCGGGTCCGGCTGAGCCTGCTGCCCTGGCCCGCGCTTCAAATGGTCGATGTCGAAGTGCGCGGGCAGGACATGGAGCCGATCCTGACGGCGCCCGAGGCGAGCGTCCGCCTCGCCCTGCTGCCGCTGCTCATGGGTCGCTTCGAACCCGCGAGCGCGAGGCTGCGCCAGCCGACGATCCTCGTGGATCTCGACACGCGGCCGTTCGCGTCGGGCAGCGCGATAGCGGCGACCATGCGCGCCAGGACCGCCGTCGCCGACCCGGCGCCGCTCGGCGCGCTCGAGTTGCAGGGCGGACTGCTGCGAATCGTCAGCGCCGCCGGCGGGATCGACACGATCGTCGAGGACGTCGAGGGGACGCTGAATTGGCCGAGCCTGGATTCCCCGCTGCGCATCGACGCGCATGCGACCTGGCGCGACGAGCGGCTCGCCGTGGCGGCGCGGCTCGGCGCCCCCGCCGACCTGCTCAACGGGGGTCGTTCGGACGGCGCTCTGTCGGTCGCCTCGCGCAATGCGCATTTCGAATTCAGGGGCGAGGTTTCCGCCGGGCCGGCCCGCTTCGAAGGGTCGGTTTCGGCCGAAATCCTGTCCACTTCGGCGCTGCGGCGGCTACTCGGCGTCTCGATCGCCTCGGATCTCTCGGACGGGCGAATCGGCGTCTCCGGGCAATTGGCGACCAATGCGCAGATGGTCACGCTGAGCGCGATGCGTCTGAACCTGCTGGACCAGAGCCTCGAGGGCGCGCTGGCCTTCACCGGGTCGGCGAAACGCCTCGCAGTGTCGGGCTCGCTGGCCGCCGAACTGCTCGATCTCGAGCCGGGAATCGCGCGCGCCGCCGCCGAGCTGTCCGGGGACCGGGGCTGGAGCGCGGCCCCGTTCAGCCTCACGCCTCTGGGCGCGCTCGATTTCGACCTGAGGATTTCGGCCGCCCAGGTCAAATGGCGCGGCCGTCCGCTGGCCGACGCGGCGATCGAACTGGTCGGCAAGGATGGCCGGTTGACGGCCACGCTGGCGGAAGCGACCGTCTACGGCGGGATTCTCAAGGCTGAGGTCGCCCTCGCTCCGGCGCCCGCCGGAGTCCGGGCGCATGCGTCGGCGAGCCTCGCCAACGCCGACATCGGGGCCTTGTGCGGCGATTTCGGCTGGAGCTCCTACTCCGGCCAGGGCGGCGGCGAGTTCGCCTTCGACTCCGTCGGCGACAGCCTGGCGACCTTCGCCGAGGCGCTCGAGGGCAAGGCGACGATCCAGCTGGCCGCGGGAATCGTCGACGGATTGAGTTTCGAGGAGGCGTTGCGGCGCAGCGAGCGCCGGCCGATCGACGTCTTCAACGACATGCGGATGGGCCGCACAGTGTTCGCCCGGGCGGTCGCGAGCCTGGCGGTCGCCAGAGGCGGCCGGGGCCTCATCAACGCCACCCTGACCGGCGCCGGCGTCGACGTCGACCTCTCCGGCGCCGTGGATGTCCTCGCGCGCCAGGTGTCGGCGCGCGCGACAGCGATCCAGACCGACGAGCGCGGCGCGCCCGCGCCGCAGGGCCCGGAGTTGGAATTCGAGATCGACGGGCCGTGGTCCGCGCCCGCCATCAAGCCGTTCGTCGGCGGCGGTTGATCCCGGCGCGAATCCGCCGACGCCGGGAACGACGCGGCGCGCGGCCGTTCCGAATCCCGGGGATGCTCAGGAGCCCGCCATGAAAGCCCCACGCAAATTCTTCGAGCCGCTCGCCATCGGGGCGCCGGCCCCCTATCGCGAATTGCCGCCGCGACTCGAGCGGATGATCCACTTCGTGCCGCCGCACGTCGAAAAGCTCCGCCTCAAGGCGGGCGCGCTGGTCGGAGCGGTCGATGTCATCCTCGGCAACCTCGAGGACGCGATCCCGATCGAAGCCAAGGCGGCGGCGCGGGAGGGCCTGATCGCGATGGCGCGCGAAATCGACCTGTCCGCCACCGGCCTGTGGGCGCGCGTCAACGCGCTCAATTCGCCATGGTTTCTCGACGACATGACCCGATTGGTCGGCGAGATCGGCGACCGGCTCGACGTCGTCATGCTGCCGAAGGTCGAGGGTCCCTGGGACATCCATTTCATCGATCAATATCTGGGGCTGCTCGAGGCGCGCCACGCGATCGGCAGGCCGATTCTCGTCCACGCCATTCTCGAGACCGCCGAGGGCGTCAACAACGTCGCCGCCATCGCCCGCGCCTCGCCGCGGCTGCATGGCATGAGTCTGGGCCCGGCCGACCTCGCCGCCTCGCGGGCGATGAAGACGACGCGGGTCGGCGGCGGCCATCCCGACTATCGCGTCATCGCCGATCCCGGCGCCGACGGCGGCCCGCGCGGCGCCGCCCAGCAGGATCCCTGGCACTACACGATCGCGCGGATGGTCGACGCCTGCGCGGCGAATGGAGTCAAGCCCTTCTACGGGCCGTTCGGCGATTTCGCCGATCCCGAGGGCTGCGAGGCGCAGTTCCGCAATGCATTCCTGCTCGGCTGCGCCGGCGCCTGGACCCTCCATCCCAGCCAGATCGCGATCGCCAAGCGGGTCTTCTCGCCGGACCCGGCGGAAGTGGCGTTCGCACGGCGAATCCTCGCCGCGATGCCGGACGGATCGGGCGCGGTGATGATCGACGGCAGGATGCAGGACGACGCCACCTGGAAGCAGGCCAAGGTGATCGTCGACCTCGCGCGCCAGGTCGCGGGAAAGGACAGCGCCTTCGCCGCCCTCTATGGCCTCTGAGCGGAGGCGAGCCAGCGGGGCGCGCGGCGGGCCAGAGCCCTCCTTGGCTGGCGAGGAATTGACTCCCGACGCCCCCGAGCGTAACCAGCCGATCGGGAAGAAGGCGTAGAATTGCGATGAAAGCGCGGGTCGCCAAGTTCGGAATTGGCCAGGTGGTCAGACACCGCATCTACCCGTTCCGGGGCGTCATCTATGACGTCGATCCGGTTTTCGCCAATACCGACGAATGGTGGCGCCAGATTCCCGCCGAAGTGCGGCCGGCGAAGGATCAGCCGTTCTATCATCTGTTCGCCGAGAACGCGGAAACCCAATACGTCGCCTATGTGTCCGAGCAGAACCTGCTGCCGGACGAATCGGGCGAGCCGGTCAGGAGCAACCCGCAGATCGACGAAATGTTCGTTCGCGGCGAGGATGGCTCCTACCGCATGCGGATGAGTCATCGCGCCAGCTGAACCGCCCGCGATCGGTCGCGGACGGCCCGCCGCCGCGCTCACTTGGGCGGCTGCGGCGCGGCGGGAGCCTGGGGCGCGGTCTGCTGGGCGTTCTGCTTTTCGAGTTGTTCGCGCTCCTTTTGCGCCTTGTCCTGGAGCTGTTCCTGCAGCGCCTTGTTCTGCTGCTCGATCTTCTGCAGGTCGGTGGGCGGACCGTCGAACGCGGCGCCGAAATCCTTCATCGGCAGCGTGAAGCTGACGATGTTGTTGCTCTGATTGTGAACCTGGACCACCGCGGTCTGCGCCTTCTTCAACGCGCTGATCGTCGGGCCGTTGAGCTCGGCCTCGGCGAAGCAGCCGTTGGGGAAACAGATCGCGAAGGCGCCGGCGATCGGTTCGCCCTTGTCGATGATGAGCCGGAATCCGGGCTTGAGCATCAGCGCGACCGGCAGCAGGAAGCGGGCGATGCGCTTCTCCTCGCCGGACATCTGGTAGACCGCGACGGCGAGCGTGGGCGGCTGGTCGAGCGCCTGACCAAAATCGCGGGTCGTGTAGCAGACCTCCTTGCTCGAGGCCTGGTCCTTGCCGCAGATCTTGGTCCAGGGCGATTGCATCGGCTGCAGTTCGAGGCTGACCGGCCCGGTCGGCGCCGCCGGCGCCG
>JBEKEI010000069.1:0-21136 GCA_050013915.1 Roseiarcus sp. | reverse complement strand
GGCGAAGGGCGTCGGCCCCCCGGGTGTGTAGACGCGGGCGCCGACCGCGTCCGGCGCAAAGACCTCGTCTTCCAAGATGCGGCGCGATCCGCCGGGCCGCCCGCCCTCACTTCCCCCTCCCCGTCCCCAAAACGTCGCGAAACGCGGCGCGGACCTCCTCCCGCGCCTGCGCGATCGCGCCGGCGAGCGCGTCGAAGTCGGGCAGCGCGGCGGCGGCGGCGATGCGGCGCTTGACGCCGCCGGCCGCACGGGCGGGATCGAAGGGGCCGTCGACGGCGAGCCGCATGATCTGGGTGGCGTCGGTGAACAGGCGATGCGCCGCGGTCAGCGCCTCCGCCTGCGCGGGCGTCAGCAGCCCCGCCTGGCCGGCGCGGGCGAGCACGGCGCGGGTCGAGACGTCGCGGATCCCCTGCCGGTCGTGCGCGAAGGCGAGCACAAGATACTGCGCGATGAATTCGATGTCGAGCAGCCCTCCCGAAACGAGCTTGAGGTCCCAGGGATCCGAATCGCCCTTCTCCTGCGCGATCAGCGCGCGCATCGCGCGGACGTCCCTGGCGACGCGGCCGGGCTCGCGCCGCGCGCACAGCACCGCGCCGATCACCGCCGTGATCTCGGCGGCGAGGCTGTCGTCGCCGGCGACGACCCGCGCCCGCGTCAGCGCCATGTGCTCCCAGGTCTCGGCCTCGTCGCGCTGGTATTGCGCGAAGCCGGCGAACTGCGTCGCCACCGGCCCCTTGCGGCCCGACGGGCGCAGCCGCAGGTCGACCTCGTAGAGCCGGCCCGCCTTGGTCGGGGCGGTCAGCGCGGCGAGCAGGCGCTGGGTCAGGCGCGCGTAATACTGGCCGGCGCCGAGCCGACGCGGCCCGTCGGATTCCGCGCCCGGCTCGAAATCATAGATGAGGATCAGATCGAGGTCCGAGGCGGCGGTCATCTCGCGCGAGCCGAGCTTGCCGAGCGCGAGCACGGCGACGCGCCCGCCAGGCAGCTCGCCATATTCGCCGGCGAAGGCCTGCCGGACATGGGCGAGCAGCACGCGCGCGATCGCCTGCGCGAGCGCGCTATAGGCCTGTCCGGCGCGATCGGGATCGAGCAGGCCGGCGAGCAGCCGCACGCCGACGAGGAACAGTTCCTCTGCGGCGAAATCGCGCGCGCGATCGAGCACGCCCTCGATCGTCGCCGCGCTTGCGACGAAGGCTTCGACGCGCGCTTCGACCAGCGCCGCGTCGAGCCCCTCGGCGATCAGCCGCGCCCGGCCGGGATCGATCGCGCCGTCGAGCACGTGCGGGCGGGTAGCGATCACGTCGGCGAGGCGCGGCGCGCTGCCGAGCAGGTCGGCGAACAATTCACGCAATTGCACGTTCGAGCGCAGGATCGAGAACAGTTCCGCCGCCGCCGTCATCCGCCCGAGCGCGGCGTCGAGCGCGGCGAGCGCGGCGTCGGGATCGCCCGAGCGCGAGAAGGCGTCGAGCAGCGCCGGCGCCAGCTCGGTCAGCGCCTCGCGCGCGCGCGCGCCGCGCACGGCGAGCCTTCGTCCGAAATGCCAGCCGCGGATCGTCTCGGCGGCGCGTTCGGGCTCGCGAAAGCCGAGGCCGCGCAGCGTCGCCAGCGTGTCGGGATCGTCGACGACGCCGGTGAAGACGAGGCTGCCGGCGCGCGCGTCGAGGCCCGGCGCGTGCTCGAACAGCCGGGCGTAGTGGGTCTCGACGGCGCGCAAATGCCCGATGAGATCGGCGCTGAACGCCGGCAGGCCCGGGTAGCCGCAGAATTTGGCGAAGCGCGCGAGATCGGCCGCCTCGAACGGCAGCCGCTGGGTCTGTTCGTCGGCGACCATCTGCAGGCGATGTTCGATGCGGCGGAGGAATTCATAGGCCTTCGACAAGTCGTCGACCGCCTGCGCGCTCACCCAGCCGTCGGCGTGCAATTCGGCGAGCATGTCGAGCGTGCGCGCGCCGCGCATCCGCGGCCGGCGGCCGCCGAAGATCAGTTGCTGGGTCTGGACGAAGAATTCGATCTCGCGGATGCCGCCGCGCCCGAGCTTGATGTCGTGGCCGGGCACGGTCACCCGCTCGTGGCCGCGCACGGCGTGGATCTGACGCTTCATCGCATGGATGTCGGCGATCGCGCCATAGTCGAAATATTTGCGCCAGATGAACGGCGCCAGCGCGCTGAGGAACAGGGCGCCGATCGCCAGATCGCCCGCGACCGGGCGCGCCTTGATCATCGCCGCGCGCTCCCAGTTCTGGCCGACCGTCTCGTAATAGGCGTAGGCGCTGGGGATCGCGAGCGCGACCGGAGTCGCGCCGGGATCGGGCCGCAGCCTGAGGTCGACGCGCAGCACATAGCCATCGCCGGTGCGCTCCTGGAGCAGCCGCGCGAGCGCCCTGGCGATCCGCACGAACAGGGGACCGGGCTCGACGCCGGGGGGAATCGCGCGCGCCCCGGGATCGAACAGGACGATGAGATCGACGTCGCTGGAATAGTTCAGCTCGCGCGCGCCGTGCTTGCCGAGCGCCAGCACGACGAGCCCCGACCCCGCCTCCGGCTCGGGATCGCCAGCCTCTATCATCAGCCGCCCCGCCGCCGCATTGTAGCGCAGCAGGAAGCGCAGCGCGCAGGCGACGGCGGCGTCGGCGAAGGCGGACAGCGCCTCGGTGACTTCGGTCAGGCTCCAGGCGCCGCCGATGTCGGCGAGCGCGACCAGCAGCGCCGCCTCCCGCTTGGCCAGGCGCAGGGCGCGCATCAGCGCCGCCTCGTCCTCGTCGCGCCGCGGCGCGAGCGAGGCGAGGATCCGGTCGAGCGAGTCGCGCGGCGGCGCAGCGAGCAGGCGCGCCAGCCGGCCCGGGTCCTCGGCGACGAGACCCCAGAGGTAGGGCGAGTGATCGGCGATGCCGAGCGCGAGGTCGCGCGCCGCCGTGCGCGCGAGCAAGCCGCCGAGGGGCGCCGCCGCCGGTTCCGCCGCCAGGCCCGCGAGGCGGCGGCGCGCGGCGGCCGGGGCGGCGAGGCGCGGCGCCGCGCGGATGAGGTCGGCGAGCGCGCCGCTCACCGCGCGGCGAGCCGCGCCGGCTCGACCTCGGGGCGCGGGCCGACCGCGCCCGGCAGGGTCAGGACGACGCGCAGGCCCGGCGCGTTGTCCTCGAGCCGCACGGCGCCGCCGTGGAGCCGCGCGACCGCCGCGGCGAGGGAAAGCCCAAGCCCCGAGCCCGGCCGCGACCGCGCGCCCTCGAGACGGACGAACCGGCCGAACACCCGCGCGCGGTCGCCGGGGGCGATTCCGGGGCCGTGATCGCCCACCGCGATCTCGACGGCGCCGCCGACCTCGCGCACGCACAAGGTCACGGCGGAATGGGGCGTCGGCGCGGGCTCGGCGCCCACGGGCCCGGCCCCGCCGGCCGTCAGCGCGAGGACGGGCGCCGGCGCGCCGTATTTGAGCGCATTGTCGAGCAGGTTGGCGATGCTCTGGCCGATCAACTCGCGGTTGCCGATCAGTCTCAGACCGGGGGTCACGTCGAGGCGCAGCGCGACGCCCGCCTCCTCGGCGACCGGCTCGTAGAGCTCGGCGACGCCGCGCGCCGCCTGGCCGAGGTCGAATTCGACCATGCCGGCGCGGTCCGCGCCCGCCTCGGCGCGCGCGATCATCAGCAGCGCGTTGAACACCCTGATGAGGCTCTCGGATTCCTCGATCGTGCGTTCGAGCGCGGCGCGATAGTCGGACTTGTCGCCCTCCATGCGCAAAGCCGCTTCGGCGTGGTTGCGCAGCCGGGTCAGCGGCGTGCGCAGGTCATGGGCGATGTTGTCGGAGACCTCGCGCAGCCCGGCCATCAGTTCGTCGATGCGGCCGAGCATCTCGTTGAGGTTCAGCGCGAGCCGGTCGAGTTCGTCGCCCGAGCCGGTGACCGGCAGCCGCTCGCTCATGTCGCCCGCCATGATCGCATGCGCGGAGCGGCTCATCGCGTCGATGCGGGTCAGAACGCGCCGCGCGACGAACAGGCCGCCGAAGCCGCCGAGCGCGGTCAGGAAGATCAGCGAGGTCGCGAGCGCGCGCACCATGACGCCGCCAATGCGGGCGCGATCGCGCAGGTCGTGGCCGACCAGCAGCCGGAACCCGCCGGGCAGCAGGAAGATCTTGGCGAGCGCGCTGCGATCGACCGAAATCTGGTCGACCGTCTCGTAGGGCGTCTCGACGAGGCCGGGGCGATCGAGCACGCCCTGCGGCAGGCGCGCGACATTGCCCGCCAGCGGCTGGCCGGAAAAGTCGGTCAGCAGGTAGAGCGAGGAGCCGGGCTCGCGGGTGCGCCGCTCGATCACGACGCCCAGCTGGCGGATGCCGCCCTGGGCGTATTGTTCGGCGAGGCCGGCGGCCTCCGCCTCGATCGTGCTGGCGGTCTCGTCGTCGACCACGGCCTGCACCTGCCACGCGACCGCGGCGAGCACGAGGCCGGAGCCGATCGCGCTCAGCAGGAAGAACGCCAGCGACAGCTTGAACGCGGTCGTCCGGAAGAGTTTACCGAGCGGTGTCACGGAGCATGTATCCCGCGCCTCGGATCGTATGTAGCAGCGGGGTGTCGAAGTCCCGGTCGATCTTGGCGCGCAGGCGCGAGACATGGACGTCGATCACGTTGGTCTGCGGATCGAAATGATAGTCCCAGACGTGCTCGAGCAGCATGGTGCGGGTCACCACCGTGCCGGCGTGCCGCATGAGATACTCGAGCAGGCGGAATTCGCGCGGCTGGAGCGCGATCTCCTCGCCCGCGCGCGCCACCTTGTGCGAGAGCCGGTCGAGTTCGAGGTCGCCGAGCCGGTAGACCGTCTCCTCGCCGGCGCCCTTGGGGCGGCGGCGCGCGAGAACCTCGACGCGCGCGAGCAGTTCGGAGAAGGCGTAGGGCTTGGCCAGATAGTCGTCGCCGCCCGCGCGCAGGCCCTTGACGCGATCGTCGACCTGGCCGAGCGCCGAGAGAATCAGCGCCGGCGTCTCGACGCCCTGCGCGCGCAGCGCCCCGATCAGCGAGAGGCCGTCCATCTTGGGCAGCATCCGATCGACGATCGCGACGTCATAGGCGCCTTCCCTCGCCATTTCATAGCCGTCGAGGCCGTCGGCGGCGTGATCGGCGACATGGCCGGCCTCGCGGAACGCCTTGACGAGATAGGCCGCCGCGTCGCGGTCGTCCTCGATGATCAGGATTCGCATGAAGGACATATAGCCTCTCGGCCCCTAAGGGCCAAAGCGAAGGGCGGCAGGCCGGGGGGATTCGGGCCTGCCGCCCCTGTTTCCGCACCCTCTTCCGCTGGGGAGGAGAAGCGGGCTGCGGATCCGGCTCCGGGCGCGGACGTCCCGGAGCCGAACTTCAGGTCAGGACGCGGCCTGGGTCGAAATGGCGACGTATCGGAAATTCTCGCCCGACTTCACGCGCAGCAGGACCGCCTTCTTGCCGCTCGCCTTGGCCGCGTCGAGCGCCGCCGTAATGTCGGCCGCGCTCGCGACCGGCTTGCCGCCGGCGTCGACGATGACGTCGCCGGTCTGCAGGCCCTTCTGCCCGGCGACGCCATCGGGATCGACCTGGGCGACGGTGACGCCCTCGCGCCCGGCGCGCGCGGGCTCGACCGAGAGGCCTAGTCTGGCGAGCTCGGTCGGCTCGCCCGGCTGGGCCGTCGTCTCAGCCTTGGCCTCCTTCTCGCCGGCCATTTCCCCGAGCTTCACGCTGAGCGTCTGGGCGGCGCCGTTGCGCACGATGCCGAGTTCGGCCGTCGCCTTGGGGCCGAGCAGCGCGATCTTGCGCGCGAGCTCCTTGGGATCGGCCACCGCCTCGCCGTTCACCGAGGTGATGATGTCGCCGGGCCTGACTCCCGCCGCCAACGCCGGCGAGCCGGGCTGATCCTTGGCGACGAGCGCGCCGGAAGCCGGCTTGACGCCCAGGCTGTCGGCGATATCGTCGCTGACCGGCTGGATCTCGACGCCGAGCCAGCCGCGCGCCACCGTGCCGTGATCCTTGAGCGACTGGACGACCGACTTGACGACGTCGCTGGAAATGGCGAAGCCGATGCCGACGCTGCCGCCCGACGGCGAGAAGATCGCGGTGTTGACGCCGACCACCTCGCCCTCGCCGTTGAAGGTCGGGCCACCCGAATTGCCGCGATTGACCGGCGCGTCGATCTGCAGGAAGTCGTCGTAGGGGCCCGAGCCGATGTCGCGGCCGCGCGCCGAGACGATGCCCGCGGTCACGGTGCCGCCGAGGCCGAAGGGATTGCCGACCGCAATGACCCAGTCGCCGACCCGCGGCGCCTCGCTGGCGAAGCTGACGAACGGGAAGTCGCCGCCCTCCTTGACCTTCAGAAGCGCGAGATCGGTCTTCGGATCGGTCCCGATCACCTTGGCCGACATGGTCTTGCCGCCGACCGTGGTGACGGTCACCTCGGTCGCGTGATCGACGACGTGATTGTTGGTCACGATGTAGCCGTCGGCGGAGATGAAGAAGCCGGAGCCCTGCGCCATCGACAGGCGCGGGTGGCGCGGACGCATGCCGGGCAGTTCGTTGTCGCCGTCCTGGCCCTCGCCGAACTGCCGGAAGAATCGGTCCATCGGGCCGCCGGGCGCGGCATTGGGCATATGGGGCGCGGCGCCCTGATCGTCGCTCGCGTCCTCGGAAATCTTGACCTTGACCGAAACGACGGCGCCCTTGACACGGTCGACGACGTCGGCGAACGAAGCGGGGCCGGCGGGCGACAGGCTGGTGGCGGCCGTCGCGGCCTGCGCGAACGGGGGCAAGGCTTCGAGGGCGAGCCCGCCAACGGCGACGATGGCGACTGCGCCGAGCAATGCGGCGCGCAGCGAGCGGGGCCGGGCGCTGGCGGAATTGGGCAAGGACATTGAGTTCTCCATCGAGATCGCAGCGCCGGCGCGGATCGCCCGGCGGTATGCGAGCAAGATGGGCCGCCGCGCTTTACCTGCCGATGGCGCGGACATGAAAGGTTGGTAATGTCGCCGATCGGGCGGCCCGGGCCTATGGCGCCAGGTTGTCGAGCAAGGCCTTGTTGAACGCCGCCGGGTCCTGGATCTGCGGGGCGTGGCCAAGGGCGGGAAACGCGATCAGCCTGGCGTCGGGGATCGTCCGCGCGGCGTTCGCGCCGAGTTTCGGATAGTCGCCGAGCCGCGCGCGCAGTTCGGGCGGCGCGAGGTCCTTGCCGATCGCGGTCGTGTCCCGGTCGCCGATGATGAGCAGGGTCGGCGGGACCAGCCGGCCGAGTTCGTAGAAGACCGGCTGGGTGTAGATCATGTCGTCGAGCAGCGCCGAATCCCAGGCGACGGCGTTGCGCCCGGCGCCGCGATACATGCCGGCGAGCATTTCGACCCAGCGATCATAGGCTGGGCGCCACTGGCCGGCGTAATAGGTCGCCTGCTCGTAGCCGTGCAGGCTGTCGGCGGTCGTCATCGATTCACGCTCGTACCATTGGTCGACGCTGATCGACGGCACGCCTTCGGCCTTCCAGTCCTCGAGCCCGATCGGGTCGACGAGGACGAGCTGGCGGACCAGCTCGGGATACATCAGCCCGTAGCGGACGGCGAGCATGCCGCCGGTGGAATGGCCCACGATCGTCGCCCGCTCGACGCCAAGCGCGGCGAGCAGCGCCCGGGTGTTGCGCGCGAGCTGCTGGAAGCTGAACTGGTAGCGGGCCGGCTTGCTGGATTTGCAGAAGCCGATCTGGTCGGGAACTATGACGCGATAGCCGGCCCCGCGAAGCGCCTCGATGGACGCCTCCCAGGTCGCGCCGCAGAAGTTCTTGCCGTGCAGGAGGACGGCGACGCCGCGCGCCGGCGTGGCGGGCGCGACGTCCATATAGGCCATGTGCAGGCTCTGGCCCTGCGATTGCAGGGCGAATCGCGCAACCGGATAGGGATAGTCGAAACCCTCGAGCTCCGGCCCGTAGACGGGCTCGGGCGCCGCCGCGCCGAGCGACAGGAAGGCGGCCAGAGCGAGAGCCGGGCAGTGATCGCGCCTCATCGGTTCCTCCTTGCGGCTGGAGGTCGCGGCCAGGGGCGGAGCGGCCTCAGATGCGCGTCTCCTCGCCGAGCTCCACGACGCGCCGGCTCGGGATCCGGTAGTAGTCCGTGGCGCTCACCATGACCAGATGCATGAAGATGAACAGGCGCTTGCGCCAGGCCCAGAGGCCGCCGCCCGACGCGACCGCGATCTTGTCGCGGCCAATGAAGAACGACGTCGCCCCGAGGTCGAACTTCAGATCGGGGATGCGGAGCTGGGCGAGCGCGCGCGGAATGTCCGGCTGGTCCATGAAGCCATAGCGGACCTCGGCGACGAAGAAGCCATGAGGGAGCGCGACGAGCGAATATTTCTCCTTGTCGGTCGCGTGCGGAAAATCGATTCGCAGCACCCGCATCATCACGACCCGCTCGTGCAGCACGCGATTATGCTCGAGGTTGTTGACCAGTGCAGCCGGCACGAGCCGGTCGTTGGGGGTGAGGTAGACCGCGAGCCCGGGGACGCGCGGCGGCTCGTCGCGATCGAGGCCGGCAAGGAAGCCTTCGAGCGATTCCGCGCCCTTCGAGCGCGCCGCGACCAGCGCCTCGGCCCCGCGCAGCCAGGAATACATCAGCGTCAGCATCAGCAGCGCGACCGCGACCGGAACCCAGCCGCCATGGGCGATCTTGAGCGAACTGGCGGCCAAGAAGGCGAGGTCGACGATCAGGAAGAGTCCGAACACGGCCGCCGCCGCCCAGCGGTTCCAGCCGTCCTGGCCGGTCATGACGACGAAGGCGAGCGCCGTCGTCAGCGCCATGGTGCCGGTCACCGCGATGCCATAGGCCGCGCCCATGTTTTCCGAACTGCGGAAGATCAGCACGACCGCGGCGACCGCCGCCATCAGGAACGCATTGATCGCGGGGATATAGATCTGGCCCGGCTGCTGCGCCGAAGTGTGGCGGATCTCGAACCGCGGGAGGTAGCCGAGCCGCACGGCCTGCTGGGTCATCGAGAACGCGCCCGAAATCATCGCCTGGGAGGCGATCACGGTCGCCAGGGTGGCGAGCGTCACGAGCGGATAGAGCGCCCAGCCGGGCGCCAGCCGAAAGAACGGATCATGCGCGGCGCCGGGGTCGCGCAGCAGCAGCGCGCCCTGGCCGAAATAGTTGAGCAGCAGCGCGGGAAGGACGAGGCCGAGCCAGGCCAGACGGATCGGCCCCTTGCCGAACTGCCCGATGTCGGCGTAGAGCGCCTCGGCGCCGGTCACCGCGAGCACCACGGCGCCGAGCAGGGCGAAGCCTTCGAGGGGAGCGGCTGCGAGCAGGCGAACCGCGCACCAGGGGTTGAGCGCGAACAGGATCGCCGGATCGCCGGCGATCTCCGCTGCGCCGATGAGTCCGATCGTGACGAACCACGCGGTCGTGACGATACCGAACAGCCCGCCGAGCCGCCCGGCGCCGAAGCGCTGGACGAGGAACAGCCCCAGCAGGATCGCGAGGGCGAGCGGCACGATGAGACGATCGAAGGCGGGCGTGGCGACCCTCAGCCCCTCGACGGCGCTGAGCACCGAGATCGCCGGCGTGATGACGCCGTCGCCGTAGAAGAGCGCCGCGCCGGTGAGCCCGGCGAGCAACATCCACCCGGCGGGCCGCGCGACGCGCCCCCGCGTGCGGAGCGCCAGCGCGGTCAGCGCGAGTATGCCGCCCTCGCCGCGATTGTCCGCGCGCATGATCACGATCACGTATTTCAGCGTGACGACGACGAACAGCGCCCAGGCGATCAACGACAGCACGCCATAGACCTCCAGCGGCGTCGCGCGCCCGAGCGGGAGGAAGCAGAGCTTGACGGCATAGAGCGGTGAAGTGCCGATGTCGCCGAAGACGACGCCGAGCGCGCCGAGCGCCAGCCAGGCCGGCGCGGCTTCCTTGCCCGGCGCGGCGGCGGCGGCGAGCGCGCTCACGATCGGGCCCGCGCGGCCGCGCCGGCGCCGCGAGTCCGGCTCGGGCGGAATCGGTTCATCGGCGAATTCCATGTTTTTTGGCAAAATCGAGACGCCCCTGGCCAACGCGCCGCCCCGGCGCCGCGTTCCGACCGATCGGAGCTGCGGGTTCGCAGGCTCGGCGCGGTCGCGCCGCTGCTTTCGGCGGCCGGAATCGCCGGGCCGGTAGTGGTCGCGGCCCCGGACGCCGCCGGCGCGCTGTTGGAATTCGCCGAGACTTGAGGAAGGGGCCCGCGGCGCCTAGGTCAGCCCCGCGGGCCGGCCGACGGGGTCGCCGGCGCCGGCGATGCGGAGAACGCGATGACACCTGAGCGTCAGCTGAAGCTCGGCGCCTTCATGCGGCCGACCTCGATCCATACCGGCGGCTGGCGCTATCCCGGCGCCTGGCCCGACGCCAATTTCAATCTCGCCCGGCTCCGGCATTGCGCGCAGACGCTCGAGCGCGGCCGGTTCGACGCCTTCTTCATGGCCGACCATCTCGCTGTGCTCAATATGCCGCTGGAGGCGCTCAAGCGCAGCCACACCGTCACCTCCTTCGATCCGATCACCCTGCTGCCCGCGCTGGCGATGGCGACCGAGCATCTCGGCCTGATCGCGACCGCATCGACGACCTTCGAGCAGCCCTATCTGATCGCGCGGCGCTTCGCCTCGCTCGACCACATCAGCGGCGGCCGGGCGGGCTGGAACATCGTCACCACGTCCAATCCCGACGCGGCGCTCAATTTCGGCATGGACGACCACATGGAGCATGACGAGCGCTACCGGCGCGCGCGCGAATTCTACGAAGTCGTCACCGGCCTGTGGGACAGTTTCGCCGACGACGCGTTTCTGCGGGACGTCGAGAGCGGGCTGTTCTTCGATCCCGACCGGATGCATGTCCTCGATCACAAGGGCCGCTATCTCTCGGTGCGCGGGCCCCTCAACATCGCGCGACCGGTTCAGGGATGGCCGGTCATCGTGCAGGCGGGCGCCTCGGAGGCCGGGCGCCAGCTCGCCGCGGAGACCGCCGAAGTCGTGTTCGCGGCCCCGTCGCGGCTCGCCGACGGGCAGGCGTTCTACAGGGACGTCAAGGGCCGCATGGCCGCGTTCGGCCGCGACCCCGATCATCTGAAGATTCTGCCCGGCGCCTTCGTCGTCGTCGGCGCGACCGAACGCGAGGCGCGCGAGAAGCGCGCGCGTCTCGATGGCCTCGTCCATTACGAGAGCGCGATCGCCTCGCTGTCGATCGCGCTCGGCCACGACGCCTCGCACTTCGATCCCGATGCGCCGCTGCCCGAAATCCCGGAAACCAACGCGAGCAAGAGCGCGCGCGAGCGGGTGATCGGGCTCGCGCGCCGGGACGGCCTCACCGTGCGCCAGCTCGCCCAGCGCCTCGGCGGCTACGCCGGCCTCGCCTTCGTCGGCACGCCGCCCGCGATCGCCGACGCGATGGAAGAGTGGCTGTTGGGCGAGGGCTGCGACGGCTTCAACGTCATGTTCCCCTATCTGCCGGGCGGGCTCGACGATTTCGTCGCTGAGGTCGTGCCCGAACTGCAGCGGCGCGGCCTGTTGCGCCGGGAGTACGAGGGCCGGACGTTGCGCGAGAATCTCGGCCTGCCGCGGCCGGGCAACCGGTTCTTCCCGAGCCCGCGCGCTGGCGACCGGGCGCCGGGCGTGCGATGATGGCCGGGTCTGCGCGCCTTGCGACCGGCGCGCGCCCAAATCGACGAGGAGGCGAGGCATGGCGCCGGTGCTGCTGTTGCTGGCGCTCGCGGGGGCGGCGCCCGAACTGGACTTGAGCGCGATCTGCCGGAGCGAACAGACCGGCGTCCCCGCCGGGCGGCGCACGGCGGTCTATCAGGATTGTCTGCACGACGAGCAGGCGGCGCGCGACGAACTGCGGCAGAAATGGCCGACCTATCCGGCGGCGGCGCGCGCGACCTGCGCGGAGCTCGGACGCATCGTCTCGAGCTATGTCGAGGCCTTGACCTGCATAGAAATCAAGACCGGCCGCGTCGGCGGCGAGGCCGACCCGCCGTCCGCCGGCAAGTGAGCGGCGCGACGCGCGGTCACGGCCTCACCGCCTCGACCTCAGGTAGCGCGACCGCTGAATGCGCTGCCGCCAGCGCCTTACTCGAGCCAGCCATCTCCACAGAAGTTTCATGAGGGCCACTCACCGCCGCCGCCGCGGCCATCGCCAGCAGCGCGAAGCCGACGACCAGCGACACGCGCAGCTGCCGGCGCGCCATCGCCTGCACATCGGCGAAGTCGCGCTCGGCGGGATCGTCGAACGGTCCGGGCCCGCTCATGTCGCTCTCCTCTGCGTCGGTCGCGGCGCGCCGTCAACGCGCCTCTTCATGCGCATGCGCGCCGCGGCGCCCTGCCGCGGCGAGCTCATGGAACAGCGCGGCGAAGATGCGCTTCTGCCCGTCGTCGAGGCTCGCATAGAGCGGCGCGGCGGCGTCGGCGATCGTTCTGAGCTCGCTGGATCGCGTGGCGAGCCGGTCCGACATCGCATGCAGGCGATCGATCAGCGTCGGCCGCTCGTCGTCGTTCGCCTCCCATTGCGAGCGCGCCGCGCGCATGGCCTGCGCACGTTCCTTCGCGACGTCGCGCACCGCGGTTTCGAACGGCGCCCAGGCTTTCTGCTGATCCGGCGTCAACCTGAGCCCCGCCTTCATGCCCTCGAGATGGGCGTCGAGCAGCGCCGCGCGCATTTCCATCCAGCGATGGGGACCCGGCGCCGGCGGATCGTCGGCGACGGCCGCCCCGCCGGCGGCGACCGCGAGACCGGCGAGGGTGACAAACGCAATTCCGGCGAGGCCGAGTCTGGTCATTTGATCCGCCCTTTTCGATGGCCCCCGCAAGGCCGCCGGCGCCGGACGCCCGGCGGGACAGGCAATGCGGGGACGCCGTGTTTCGGCGCTCGGATGTAGAGGAGCTCGGCAGGAAGTCACGTTAAGTCATGTTACGAGTTGTTGCCCCGGCCGCGCGGCTCCGACCGGAAACAAAAAAACACATTTGACGGGCTGACGCCCGCGCCGCGATCGGCGAAACTCCGCGTCCACCGAGGCCCGCCATGCTGAATGCGTCAACCGCCTTCGCGCCCTCGAACGCCGCCGAGACGCCGCCGCGCATTCTCCTCGTCGAGGACGACTCGGCGATCGCGGAGATGCTCGCCGAGAGCCTCGCCGAGGCCGGATTTTCGGTCGAGGCGGTCGGCTCGGGCGCCGAGATGGACCAGGCGCTGCGGCGCGCGGCGGTCGATCTGATCCTGCTCGACGTCCTGCTGCCGGGCGAGGACGGCCTCAGCATCTGCCGGCGCCTGCGCGCGTCGACCGCGGTCCCGATCATCATGGTGACCGCGCTCGGCCACGAGGTCGACCGGATCATCGGGCTCGAGATCGGCGCCGACGACTATGTCGCCAAGCCGTTCAACACCCGCGAACTCATCGCGCGCATCCGCGCGCTGCTGCGACGGGCGCGGCCGGCGGCGGCGCGGGGCGGCGCTCGCTCGTATCGCTTCGCCGGCTGGCGGCTCTACCCGGCCGAGCGCCAGTTGACTAGCGCCGAGGGCGTGCGGGTGACGACGACCAGCGCCGAATTCGATCTCCTGCTCGCCTTCTGCCAGAATCCCGGCCGCATCCTGTCACGCGATCAATTGCTCGACCTCACCCATGGCGGGCTCGCCGGACCGATCGAACGCAGCGTCGACGTCCATGTCAGCCGCATCCGCCAGAAGATCGAGCCGGATCCGCGCGATCCCACACTGATCAAGACCGTCCGGCTCGGCGGCTACGTGTTCACGCCGGAGGTCGAGGCGCTGTGACGGGCCTCATCGCCCGCTTCGCCCCGCGAACGATCACGGCGCAGATCGCCTGCCTCGTGATCGCCGCCGTCGTGCTCGGCGTCGGGCTCGCCTCCGGGGTGCTGCTGTACCTGTTCTACAGCGGCCAGGCGGGCTCGCGGTCCGACATCGCGGCGGTCGTGCGCGCGGCGCGCATCGCCGCGGTGGTCCGCGAGGTGCGCGCCGCCGAAACGCCCGCAGACCGCGACCGCGCGCTGAAGACGGCGCGGCGGCGGGGCGCCGAGGTGGTAAAGACGCCGGTCGCCGGAATCGGCGCCGCCTTGGCCGGCGCGTCGCGCAACGCGGCGTTCGTGCAGGCGGTGAAGACCGCCCTCGACGCCGAATGGGGCATCGCGCCGCTGCCGGCCGCCTTGGGCGCCGGCGAGACCGACGCGATCGCGGTCGGGGTCGACGACGACGAAGCGCTCGTGTTCAGGATTTCGCCGCCGCGCGTGCCCCTGCACAACTTCCTGATCGTCCAGACCACCTTCGCGCTGGCAATCATCGTGGTCATCATCCTGTTCCTGTCGCTGTACGCGGTCCGCTGGGTCACCTCGCCGCTGTCGTCGATTGCCGCGGCCGCGCGCTCGTTCGGGCACGCGGCCTCCGCCGAGGAGGACCGGACGCTGCCCGCCGACGGGCCGCGCGAGATCGCCCAGGTCGCCGAGGCCCTCAACGACATGCGCAAGCGGGTCCGCTCGCTGGTCGACGAGCGCACCCAGATGCTCGTGGCGATCAGCCATGACCTTCGCACGCCGTTGACGCGGTTGCGGCTGCGCGCCGAGCGGCTCGCCGACGGCGCGGTCCGCGACGGCATGCTGGTCGACATCGAGACCGTCAACGACATGCTGGGGGAGACGCTGACCTATCTGCGCGAGGGCGGCGGGACCGAGCCGGTCCATCTGGTCGACCTGCCGAGCTTGCTGCAGACGATCTGCGCGCAGTTCAGCGACGTCGGCCACGACGTCTCCTATCAGGGTCCGGACCGGTTCGCTTTCGCCTGCCGGGCGCATGCGCTCAATCGCGCCGTGACCAATGTCGTCGACAACGCAACCAAGCACGGAGGCGTCGTCACGGTCGCGCTGCGCGCGCTCGACGATGCGCGCGCCGAGATCGACGTCTCCGACGATGGCCCGGGCATACCGGCGTCGCTGCGCGAGAAGATGTTCGAGCCGTTCGTCAAGGGCGACGGCGCCCGGCCCGCGGCGGGACGGGCCGGCTTCGGTCTCGGCCTGTCGATCGCGCGCGACATCGTTCGGCGCCAGGGCGGCGAGGTCGAGCTTCTGGGTCGCGCGCCGAAGGGACTTACGGTGCGGGTCTCGCTGGCCGGACAGCCCGGCGCGCAGCCCTGGAGCCTGGCGGTCGCCGCCGACTGATCCCTCCCGTCGGGAGACGCGTCGGCGCGCGCGGGGTCGGGCGCGGGCGCGGCCCGTTCAATGCGGCGGCGCGCCGTCCGCGACCCGGGCGCTCGCGATCGCGTCGGGATAGGCCTCCTCCCAGCCGCCGCCCAGCGCCTTGTAGAGCTGAACGAGGTCGACCGAGACGTTCGCCGTGCTCTGGATATATTGCTGCTGCGCCTGGATGACGGTGCGGGCGTCGTCGAGCACCGTGGTGAAATCGGCGACGCCGTCGTTGTAGCGATCGCGCGCCAGGGTCAGCGCCTGCTGCGAATGCTCGACCTGGCTGGCCAGGTGGCTCCGCCGCTCCTGTTCCGCGCGATAGGCGACCAGCGCATTGACGACATCGTGCCAGGCCTGCAGGACCGCCTTCTGATAGGCGATCGCTGCCTCCTGCTGCTGCGCCTTGCTGAGCTCGAGCATGGAAGTGAGCTTGCCGCCCTCGAAGATCGGCAGCGTGATGTTCGGCCCGGCCATGTATTGCAGCGAGCTGGCGCGAAACAGCTTGCTGAACTGGAGCGAATCCACGACGAGCGTGCCGTTCAGCTGGACGGTCGGGTAGAAGCTCGCGACCGCCACCCCGACATCGGCGGTCTGCGCATGCAGATTGTCCTCCGCCTGCCGGATGTCCGGGCGCCGGCGCGCGAGATCCGAGGGGAAGCCGACCGGGACGCGGGCCGGGGTCGGCGGCACGGCCCTCGCCCTGGCGAGTTCGCCGCGCAGCCCGTCGGGCGGCAGATCGAGCAGCAGGCTGAGCGCGTTGATCCCCTGGGCCTCCTGCTGTTCGAAGCCGGGAATCTGCGCGCGGACGGCCTCCACCTGGGCGGCGGCGTTCTCGACGTCGAGCCCCGTCGTCAGCCCCTTCTCCTGGCGCGTGCGGGTGAGATCGAGCAGATCCTGGTCGACCTTGAGATTTTCATTGGCGCTGCCGATCAGGGCCTGGACGCCGCGCAGCTGGATGTAGTCGCGCGCCACCTCCGCCAGCACCGACACCAGAGTGTCCCGCCGCTGGTCCTCCGAGGCCTCGATGCCGGCGTCGGCGGCCTCGATCTGGCGCCGAACCCGGCCCCAGAGATCGAGCTCCCACGAAGCGTCGAAACCGGGGGTGTATTCATTCAGCGCCCCGATCGCCGGCCTGCCCGAAGCGCCCGCCGACCCGCCAGGGATCAACAGGCCGAGCAGGCTGGCGATCCCGTTCTGGCTGTAGAGTTCACGCTGGTATTTGCCGGTTCCGTTGATCGACGGCAGCGCCGCCGAGGCGGCGACGCCGCGCTGGAACCGGCTCTCCGCGATCCGCAGCGTCGCGGTCGCCAGATCGAGATTGGCGGTCGCCGCGCGCCGCTCCAGGCTGGTCAGGATCGGGTCCCGGAACGTCTTCCACCACGTCGGATCGATCGGGGCGACGGTCGGCGCGCTCGCCGCCGGAGTCTTGGCCGATGTCGCCGAAACCGCGCTGGCGAAGCGGGCGCGCGGCAGGCCGGAATCGGGCGGCGCGAAATCGGGCCCGACGCTGCACGCCGCCACCGACAGGACCGCGCCGAGGGCCGCGATACGCATTCCGACCATGCCGAACAACCCTGCTGGTTCCGACGACGCGACTGCTGCGGCGGCGCGGGATCGCCGCGCCGCTCGCCTCCGCCCGCCGCCGGACCGGGGCCCGAAACCCGCGGGCGGACCGACCTCGAGGCCAGATTAAGGTGAAATCCGCTTCAGCGGATAGGTCGTATTGTCGCCCCCCGCCCGAGACCGGGCCCCTGTTGCGGGGAAACCACAGGACGGGTCGGCGCGGTCCCGACGTCCCGCGCTCAATGTGCCCCGCCCGGCGCCCCGCTCGCCGTCTTGCCCGACAGCAGGAAACAGAGCGGCACGGCGAGGAAGGCAAGGATCGCGAACTGGAAGAACACGTCGGAATAGGCGAGCACCGCGACCTGCTGCATGAAGGTGCGATAGACCCGCCCGGCGGCCATCTGGTGGGCGGCGTCGGCGCCGCGGCCGAGCGCGACCAGCGCCCGCTGGGTTTGCGCCAGCAGCGCGACATAGGGCTGGTGGAACGGCGAGAACCATTGCGAGAGATAGGACTGCTGGATCTGGCTGCGCTGCTCGACCAGCGCGGTGGAGGCGGAAATGCCGATCGAGCCGAACACGTTGCGGAACATCGAGAACAGCGCCGCGCCGTCGCCGCGAAGGTCGCGCGACAGCGTGAGATAGGCGACCGTGCTGATGGGAACGAACAGGAAGGCGAGGCCGGCGGTCTGGGCGCTGCGCATCATGACCAGCGTGCGGAAGTCGATGTCCGGAACCAGCCCGCTGGAATAGACCAGCGAGCAGCCCATGATGAAGAAGCCGATCGCGATGATGAAGCGCGTCTGCAGGACCTTCATCAGCCGGCCGACGATCGGGATGAGGACGATCACGACGAGGCCGCCCGGCGACAGGATGAGGCCGGACCAGGTCGCGGTATAGCCGAGGATCTGCTGGGCGAACTGGGGGATGATCACCGCGCTCGCATAGAGGATCGCCGCCATCGCCGCGATCATGACGCAGCCGCCGGAAAAATTCTTGTCCTTGAACACGTCGAGGTCGACGATCGGATTCTTCGCCGCCAGCAGCCAGAGAATCGCCGCGCCGATGCCGAGGAAGGCGACCAGCGCCATCACGACGATGAACGGCGAGCCGAACCAATCATCATCCTCGCCGCGGTCCATCACGATCTGCAGGCTGCCGAGACCGATCGTGATCAGCGAGAGCCCGACATAGTCGATGCCGCGGCTGCGCTTGTTGCGCTCCCAGGGCGGATCCTCGACGAGTACGCCGTTGAGGAACACGGCGAGAATGCCGACCGGGACGTTGATGAAGAATATCCAGCGCCAGCTCGCATTGTCGGTGATGAAGCCGCCGAGCGTCGGCCCGAGCACGGGCGCGACGACGGTCGCGATCGCCGCCACGCCGAACGCCGCGCCGCGCTTTTCCGGCGGGAAGGAATCGAGGATGATCGACTGCTGGTTCGGCTGCAGGCCGCCGCCGAAGAAGCCCTGGGCGAGGCGAAACACGATGAGTTCGCCGAGGCTGTTCGCGATCCCGCACAGGAACGAGAAGACCGTGAACATGCCGAGGCAGATCAGGAAGTAGCGCTTGCGGCCGAACAGGTCGCTGAGCCAGCCGGAAATCGTCAGCACGATGCCGTTGGCGACGAGATAGGAGGTCAGCGTCCACGTCGCCTCGTCGTTGCTCGCCGACATCGTGCCGGCGATGTGCGGCAGGGCGACGTTGACGATCGTCGTGTCGAGAATCTCCATGAACGCGGCGAGCGTCACCGAGACCGCGATCAGCCAGGGATTGAACCGCGGCTTCCAGCCGGCGCCGGCGGCCTGGGCGTCGCTCATTGCACCTTGACCGTCGGCTCGACCGAAATGCCGAGCGGCAGCGGCAGCTTGGGGTCGAGGCCGCCGTCGATGTCGATCTTGACCGGCACCCGCTGGACGATCTTGACGAAATTGCCGGTCGCGTTCTCGGCGGGGAACGCCGAGAATTTCGAACCCGAGCCCATCTGGATGCTGTCGACGTGGCCGGTGAGGCTGAGTTGCGGATAGCCGTCGACGCTGATCGTGACGCTCTGCCCCGGCCGCATCCGGTCGAGCTGGCTCTCCTTGAAATTGGCGGTGATCCAGACCTGCGGCGAGACGATCGAGAAGATCTGCTGACCCGCCGCGACGTAATTGCCGACCTCGACGTTGCGTCTGGTGATCCAGCCGTCCTGCGGCGCCGTCACGATCGTCCAGGAGAGGTCGAGATCGGCCTGGTCGAGCCGGGCCTGCGCCTGCTCGACCTGACCGCCGAGTTGGCCGACCTGCTGGTCGGTCTCGCCGATGCGCTGCGGCACGGGCGAAGCCTGCTGGACCTGGGCGTCGGCGAGCATCACCTGCGCACTGGCCTGAGCGAGCGCCGCCGTCGCGGCGTCGACCTCCTGCTGGGTCGTCGCCTGCTTGGGCAGGCTCTTCTGGCGGTCGAAATCCTGCTGCGCCTTCAGCGCGTTCGCCTTGGCGCTGTCGAGCTGGGCCTGCGCCTGTTCGAGCTGGGCGGGAAAGTTCTTGCGCGCGATCTCCGCGCCGAGAACCTGGAACTGGTACTGGCGCCTGGCCGTCTCGAGCGCGCCTTCGGCCTGGTCGCGCGCGATCCGGTACTGGCGCGGATCGATGTGGATCAGCGGATCGCCCCGGTGCACGAACTGGTTGTCGGCCACGTCGAGCGAGACCACGACGCCGGCGACCTGCGGCGCGATCGCAACCGCCCGGCCATCGGTGAAGGCGTCGTCGGTGCTCTCGAGGCCCTTTGTGGCCAGCCAGTAGTAGACGCCGCCCGCGACCAGCACGCCGACGACGAGGATCCCGATCAGCCAGACGATCGGACGCCGCCCGCGCCGGCGGGCTACGCCCTCGTCGTCCTCTTTCTGGCCCGCCCGATCGCCCTTCGCCTGCTCGTCCCTGGGCGGCTCGGGCGCCGCCGGCTTGGCCTCGGCGGTCCGGCCGTCCGCGCCGTCCTTGCCGGCGTCCAACGCCTCTGTCCGAGCCTCGGTCATCGCAAGCCCCGCCTGACGATCGATTGCGGCTTGCAGCGCCGCCGATAAGGTTCACATGCGATCCAATCTAGCCGAACTCATCGGTTCGCAGAATGAAAACCGCGTGATCGTCCAACCTTGATCGGCCGCCCGCGGTTCCGTCGGGGTTTTGCGCCGCGCGCCCGCGTCCGCGCGGCGGTCGCGATGGTCCTGGCGCAATATGGCGCGCGGCGTCGAGCCGGCGGCGGCGGTGGGCTGAGCCGGCAGGCGCGCCGCGGCGATCGCGGTCAGTTGATCAGCCGCTCGGTCTGTGCGTCGAACAGGCAGGCGCGCGCCATATCGAGCGCGACCGTGACGGTCTGGCCGACCTCGGGCGCCTCGTGGGGCTCGAACCGCGCCACGACCTCGCGCCCGGCCAGCCGCAGCGCGACCATCGTCTCGGCGCCGGTCGGCTCGACGATCTCGACCGGCGCGGCGACCAGCGCGCGGCCGTCGGCCGCGCGTTCGGGATGGTGCAGCGAAATATGTTCGGGCCGCAGGCCGAGAACCGCCCGGCGCGAGGCGGCGGCGCCGACGGGGCGCGCCAGATCGAGCGGGATCGACGCCGCCTCGCCATTGTCGAGCAGCACCCGCTCGCCCCGGTCGCCCACGACCTCGGCGGCGAGAAAATTCATCGATGGCGAGCCCATGAAGCCGGCCACGAACATGTTGGCGGGGCGATCGTAGACGTCGCGCGGCTGGGCGAACTGCTGCAATTCGCCCTTGTGCATCACCGCGATCCGCGAGGCGAGCGTCATCGCCTCGACCTGGTCATGGGTGACGTAGATCGTCGTCTTGCCGACGCGCTGATGCAGCCGCTTGATCTCCGAGCGCATTTCGACCCGCAGCTTGGCGTCGAGGTTGGACAGCGGTTCGTCGAACAGGAACAGCTTGGGATCGCGCACCAGCGCGCGGCCCATCGCCACGCGCTGGCGCTGGCCGCCGGAGAGCTGGCCGGGCTTGCGCTGGAGCAGCGGCTCGATCTGCAGCAGCGCGGCGACGCGCTTGACCGCCTCGTCCTGGGCGGCGCGCGGGACATGCCGGCTCTCCATCCCGAAGGTGATGTTCTGGCGCACCGTCATTGTCGGATAGAGCGCGTAGGACTGGAACACCATCGCGATGTCGCGATCCTTGGGCGCGACCGAATTGACCAGCCGGCCGTCGATGCGGATCTCGCCCGAGGAGACCGTCTCCAGCCCGGCGATCATCGCCAGCAGCGTCGACTTGCCGCAGCCGGACGGGCCGACGAGCGCGATGAATTCGCCCGAGCGCGCCTCGAGGTCGACGCCCTTGAGGACCTCCACCGGCCCGAAATTCTTGCGCAGGTTCGCGATCGTCAGCGCCGACATG
>JBEKEI010000068.1:0-21690 GCA_050013915.1 Roseiarcus sp. | reverse complement strand
TCAAGGAAGATCTGGCCGTCGGTGATCGAGATGACGTTGGTCGGAATATAGGCCGACACGTCGTTGGCCTGGGTCTCGATGACCGGAAGCGCGGTGAGCGAGCCGGCGCCGCGATCGTCATTGAGCTTGGCGGCGCGCTCTAGCAGGCGCGAGTGCAAGTAAAACACGTCGCCCGGATAGGCCTCGCGGCCCGGCGGGCGGCGCAGCAGCAGCGACATCTGGCGATAGGCGACCGCCTGCTTGGACAGATCGTCGTAGATCATCAGCGCATGCATGCCGTTGTCGCGGAAATATTCGCCCATTGCGCAGCCGGAGAACGGCGCCAGGAACTGCATCGGCGCCGGGTCCGAGGCGGTGGCGGCGACGATGATGGTGTATTCGAGCGCGCCGTTCTCCTCGAGCACCTTGGCGAACTGGGCGACCGTCGAGCGCTTCTGGCCGATCGCGACATAGACGCAATAGAGCTTGAGCTTCTCGTCCGTGCCCTGGTTGATCGATTTCTGGTTGAGAATGGCGTCGAGCGCCAGCGCGGTCTTGCCGGTCTGGCGGTCGCCGATGATGAGCTCGCGCTGGCCGCGCCCGATCGGGATCAGCGCGTCGACCGCCTTGAGGCCGGTCGCCATCGGCTCGTGCACCGACTTGCGCGGAATGATGCCCGGCGCCTTGACGTCGACCCGGGCGCGCGCGGCCGATGTGATCGGCCCCTTGCCGTCGATCGGGTTGCCGAGCGCGTCGACCACGCGCCCGAGCAGTTCCTTGCCGATCGGCACGTCGACGATGGCGCCGGTGCGCTTGACCGTCTGGCCTTCCTTGATGTCGCGCTCGGAGCCGAAGATGACGATGCCGACATTGTCGCTCTCGAGGTTGAGCGCCATGCCGCGCACGCCGTTCTCGAACTCGACCATCTCGCCGGCCTGGACGTTGTCGAGCCCGTAGGCGCGCGCGATGCCGTCGCCGACCGAGAGCACCTGGCCGACCTCGGTCACCTCGGCTTCGTTGCCGAAACTGGCGATTTCGTTCTTGAGAATGGCGGAAATCTCAGCGGCGCGGATATCCATCAGCCGACCTCTTTCATGCGGGTTCGAATTGAATTGAGCTTGGTCTTCAGCGAGCCGTCGACCATCCGCGAGCCCAGCTTGACGATGAGCCCGCCGATGATCGCGGGCTCGACCTTCACCGAGATTTCGACGTCCTTGCCGCCCGTCACGCCCTTGAGCGCGTCCTTGATCGCCGCCACGTGCGCGTCCGACAGCGCGGCCGCGGTCGTCACCTCGGCGCGCGCGACGCCGCGCCAGGAATCATAGAGCTTGCCGTAGTCGGCGATCATGTCGCGGATCGCGAACAACCGGCGCTTGGCCGCGACGAGCTTGATGAAATTGGCGGCGATCCCGGAAATCCCCGCCCTGTCGAGCAGTGCGCCGAGGGCCTGGGCCTGTTCGGCGGCCGAGAACACGGGGCTGCGAACGAGGCGCGCGAGATCCGGGCTCTCCGCGATCATGGCGTCGAATGATCTGAGGGCGGTGGCGACCTGATCGGTCTCCAGCCGCTCGGCGGCCAACGAAAACAGCGCCGACGCATAGCGTCCCGCCATTCCCGAAACGATGTTTTCCTCGTGCGACAAGGTGTTCGGTCTCTCCGGCAATTCCGCGGATTCGCGGCCGCGCGGCGGCTCCGAACCCTGGACTCGAAGGTGGGAAGCCTCGCGAAGAGGCGAGCCCCCAGCGCCTCAAGGCGCGCGTTGCCTAACATAGCCGTTTTGGCCGCGCAACCTGACTCGGCGCCATCTCGTGCCGCGTCGCCGGGCTCCTGCAGGAGGCCGTTCGGCGCGCGAGACCGCGTCCTACAGACCGACCGCCTTTTCGAGCTTGTCGCTCGCGGCCTCGAGGGTATCGACCACCAGCGACCCCTCGCGGGTTTCGGCCCGCAGGATCACGGGATCGTCCGCCTTCAGCAAAGTGATCGTCTTGCGAACCTGGCCGATCGCGGTCCTCACCGCCTGTACGGCGTCCGCGGCCGTCCTGGCGGCGCGCACGCGCCTGGCGGCGTTCGCGACGATCGTCGGCAGCGAACGCAAGTCAGGCGGCAAGCGCGGCGCGATGTCGCGCAACGCCTCGGCGTAGCGATCGAGGGCGTCGGCGACGCAGCGGCGGGTTTCGTCCCTGCAGACCGAGATCGCGTCCTCGGCGCGCCGGGACAGGGCGGCCAAATCCTGTTCGACAGCGCCGGGTCGGGTGGCCGCCGCGCGCCCCGCGGGTGCGCCGGGGGTCGAGGAACTCGAGGCGGCGGCCGACGGCGCGGCGGGCGGTGCGGCCGGCGGCGCGTTCGGCGGTGCGGCCGGCGGCGCGGCCGGTCCGTTCGGCGGCGCGGCGGGGTGTCCAATCGGCGCCGCCGCATTGTGGCCGCCCGACCCGGCAGTCTGTGCGCGCGCGAGCCCGGCCCCGCCGAACATTCCCGCCAGCGCGGCGGCGAGCAGGACGTCGCGCGCCCGGCCGGATCGAACCCACACCGTCATCGGCGACGCCCCCAACCCCGGCCAACGGCCGCACACGCGCCTGGACTCTGTCGGGCCGGGTGAGTTTTGGCAATGCCGACCCGCCGCGACTGCCGACCCGGCGCGACTACGCCGGCCGCGGCGAACCTATCGGTCCCGGTCCCGCGGCGGCGATCCCGCCCGGCGGCCCGATCCGGTCGACGATCCCCCGCGGGTCGGAACTGCGGCCGATGGTCGCGTCGAACCGGGCCCGCGAGGCCGCGTTCGCCATTGCCGGGCCCGAAGGTCGGCTTATATCGGTGCGATCCTGAATCGGGAGGTCGAAATGTTCCGTGGAATTTTGAAAGCCGGCGCTCTTGTCGTCTTGCTGTCGGCGTCGGGCAGCGCCTATGCGGACGATCCTACCGGCGTGCTGCTGCAGCAGAGGGGCGACGCCCCGATCTATCCCGGACCGTTGCCCGAATTCACCGAGGGCGGGATATGCTATCAGGGCATGCATTCGGAGCCGTTTCCGAACCTCGGCGGCTTTCGGTGCGTCCGCGACCGAAATCTGCGATAGCGACCGCCGGCCGCGCCGCGCCGCGGCGGATTTTCGGCCCAGCCCGGCGTCGCGCTCCTCGGGGCGGCGGGATCGCATGGGCGCGATTTTCGGTTGGCAAATCCGCACGGCTGACCGATTGTGAACGAGCGCCGACGAGTCAGCGTCGGCGCCTGGATGGGAAAGGCGATGGTGAATGAGCAAGAGTGAAGGCATGTCAGGCGTCAACAGACGCGACCTCGTGTTGGCGGCCGTCGGGGCCGCGCCGTTGCTGGCGCTTTCTTCGACGATCGCCGAGGCCAAGATGGCGCAGACGGCGGTCGGCTATCAGGACGAGCCGAAGGACGGCAAGCAGTGCAACGGATGCAATTTCTACATCGACCCCAACGCGTGCAAGGTCGTCGACGGGGAGATCAAGCCGACCGGCTATTGCAAGCTGTGGAACAAGAAAGCCGCGAGCTGACGGATCGGGCGGCCGGCGCGCGGTCTACTCGGCCGCCGCCTTCGCCGCGGCGGGATTGTTCGGATGAACTGTCCAGTCCGCCGGCGGCCGCCCATAATCGAGCCCGGTGCGCGGATCGATTCCTTCGGTCTTGTGGACCAGGGCGATGCAGTCCTCCACCGGACATACGAGGACGCAGAGATTGCAGCCGACGCATTCGGCATCATTGACGACGAACCTGCGCTGCCCATCGACCATGGCGAAGATCGCCTGATGCGATGTGTCCTCGCAGACGATGTGGCAGCGGCCGCATTTGATGCACAGATCCTGGTCGATCTCGGCCTTGGCGACATAGTTGAGGTTGAGGCGTTGCCAGTCCGTGACATTGGGCACGGCGCGGCCGCGGAAGTCCTCGATCGTCCGGTAACCCTTGGCGGTCATGTAGTTGGAGAGGCCCGAGATCATCTCCTGGACGATCTTGAAGCCGTAGGTCATCGCCGCGGTGCAGACCTGGACGTTGCCGGCGCCCAGCGCGATGAACTCCGCCGCATCGCGCCAGGTGGTGACGCCGCCGATCGCCGAGATCGGCAGGCCGCGCGTCTCCTCGTCGCGCGCGATCTCGGAGACCATCGACAGCGCGATCGGCTTGACCGCCGGCCCGCACATGCCGCCATGGGTGCCCTTGCCGTCGACGGGATGCATCGGCGCGAAGGCGTCGAGATCGACGCCCATGATCGAATTGATCGTGTTGATCAGCGAGACCGCGTCGGCGCCGCCCGTCTTGGCCGCGCGCGCGGGGCGGCGGATGTCGGTGATGTTGGGGGTCAGCTTGACGATGACCGGCATGCGCGTATGCGCCTTGCACCAGCGCGCGACCATCTCGATGTATTCGGGGACCTGGCCGACCGCCGAGCCCATGCCGCGCTCCGACATGCCGTGCGGACAGCCGAAGTTGAGCTCGACGCCGTCGCATTCGGTCTCCTCGACCCGGGCGAGAATCGTCTTCCAGGAGTCCTCGTCGCAGGGCACCATCAGCGAGGTCACCAGCGCACGGTCCGGCCACTTGCGCTTGACCTCCTTGATCTCCTGCAGATTGACCTCGAGATCGCGGTCGGTGATCAGTTCGATGTTGTTGAACGCGATCAGCCGGCGATCCCCGGCGTAGACCGCGCCATAGCGCGCGCCGGAGACGTTGACGACCGGCGGCCCCGCCTCGCCGAGCGTCTTCCAGACCACGCCGCCCCAGCCGGCGCGGAACGCCCGCTCGACATTGGTCTTGCGGTCGGTCGGCGGCGCCGAGGCGAGCCAGAACGGGTTCGGCGACTTGATGCCGAGAAAATCGGCGCGGAGATCGACCATTCGCGTGCTCCTTCAGCTCCTGGATGAGGCGCGCAGCGCCGCGTCGATCGAACGCGCCGCCTGCTTGCCGTCTTCGACCGCGCCGACTGTCAAGTCCTGACCGCCATAGACGCAATCGCCGCCCGCCCAGACGCCGGCCTGGCTGGTGCGCCGCTCGGCGTCGACGAGTATGCGGCCGTCCCTGCCCGCGAGCGCGGCCTCGCCGCCGAACGAGGCCGGGGTCAGCAATTGGCCGATCGCGCTGAACACCATGTCGGCCTCGACGCGGAAGGATTCGCCGGCGCCGACCAGCCGGCCGTTCTCCTCGCGCGTGCGCTCGAACACGACGCCGCTGACCTCTTCGCCGTGGCCCTCGAGCGCGACCGGGCGGGCCCAGGTCCGGACCAGCACGCCGCGCGTCTGGGCGAGGTCCTGTTCATAGCCGCTCGCCTTCATGTGCTCCTGGCCGCGCCGGTAGACGATGGTGACGAGTTCGGCGCCGAGCAGCTTCGACTGGACGGCGACGTCGACCGCGGTCATGCCGCCGCCGATCACGACCACGCGCCGTCCCACGGGCAGCTCCGCGAGATCCTCGGCCTGGCGCAATCGCGCGATATAGTCGACCGCGTCGAGCACATTGGCGAGCGCCGCCTCGCCGGTGAGACCCAGCTTGTTGACCGCGGCGAGGCCGAGGCCGAGGAACACCGCGTCATGGTCGCGCCGCAGGCCCGCCAGCTCGATGTCGCGGCCCAGTTCGACGCCATGCTTCACTTCAATGCCGCCGATCGAGAGGATGAATTCGACCTCCTTCTGGGCGAAGCCGCCGGGCGTCTTGTAGGCGGCGATGCCGTATTCGTTGAGGCCGGCGGGCTTGTCGCGCGCCTCGAACACCGTCACCTCGTGGCCCGCCACCGCGAGCGCGTGAGCGCAGGACAGGCCCGCGGGGCCGGCGCCGACGACGGCGATGCGCTTTCCCGTCGGCGCGGCGCGGGTGAAGGGATTGCTGCCCGTCGCCATGATCGCGTCGGTCGCATAGCGCTGAAGCAGGCCGATCCGCACCGGCTTGCCCTCCGCCGTTTCGCGCACGCACGCCTCCTGGCAGAGCGTCTCGGTCGGGCAGACGCGCGCGCACATGCCGCCCATGATGTTCTCTTCGAGAATCGTGCGCGCGGCGCCGAGCGGATTGTCCGAGGCGATCTCGCGGATGAACAGCGGGATGTCGATCGAGGTCGGACAGGCCTGCTGGCAGGGCGCATCGTAGCAGAAATAGCAGCGGTCGGCCTCGACCAGCGCCTCGTGGCGGCTCAGCGGGGGGTGCAGGTCGCCGAAATTCTGCGCGAGCGCGTCGGGATCGAGGAGGCCCGCCGCGACGCGCGGCCGGTTCGTCTCTTGGGCGATTGTCATGCAAGCCCCCGTTCGGCTGCCGCGGGGCCCGCGCAACCAAATCTTGACCAAACGGTCAAGAGGCTCGCTTGCAGTCGCGGGCTTGTCAAGTCGCCGGGTCGCGCAATCGCGCAGGCGCCGATTCTTCGGGCGCCGGCGCCGGTGCGATGGTCCATCGACCCGTGACGGCGCATCCTTGGTCGGCGGCCGCGACTTTGTTAAGGTGCCAGACTGACCGTCAGGGGAGCGCCTTGAGTTCCGCACGAGCCGCGAATCGAAGTGGGCGGGCGCGCCACGGGCGTCGTGCGCGATGACGGTCGAAATCGAAGCGGGCGATCGGGCGCTGGTGACGGGCGCTTCGGGCTTCGTCGGCTCGGCGGTGGTCGCGGCGCTGCGCGCGGGTGGGAAGTCCGTCCGCACGCTGCTGCGCGCGACCAGCCCGCGTGACAACCTGCCGCCCGACGTCGAGATCGCGATCGGCGACCTGCGCGATCCCGCCGCCATGAAGGCCGCGATGCGGGGGGTGCGCTATCTCTTCCACGTCGCCGCCGATTATCGGCTGTGGGCGCGCGATCCGCGGGAAATCGTCGCCGCCAATGTCGAAGGCACGCGCAACGCGATGGAGGCCGCTGCGGCTGCCGGCGTCGCCCGGATCGTCTACACGAGCAGCGTCGCGACCCTCGCGCTGCGCGCGGGCGCGATCGGCGACGAGCGCGCCGGTCTCGACGAAGCGCAGGCGATCGGGGCCTACAAGCGCAGCAAGGTCGCCGCCGAGCGGCTCGTCGACCGCATGATCGGGCAGGGGCTCCCCGCCGTCATCGTCAATCCCTCGACCCCGATCGGCCCGCGCGACCGTCGGCCGACCCCGACCGGGCGGATTCTCGTCGAAGCGGCGAATGGGCGCATGCCCGCCTATGTCGACACCGGGCTGAACCTCGTCCATGTCGACGATGTCGCCGCCGGCCATCTGGCCGCGCTCGCGCGGGGGCGCATCGGCGAGCGCTACATCCTGGGCGGCGACAATGTCGCGTTCGGCGACCTGCTCGCGACGATCGCCGCCGCGACGGGCCGCAAGCCGCCGCGTGTCAGGCTGCCGCGCGCGCCGCTGTTTCCGCTTGCCTTCGCCGCCGAAGCGGTCGCGCGAATCACCGGCCGGGAGCCGTTCATCACGGCGGACGGCCTGCGCATGGCTAAGAACCGCATGTTCTTCACTTCGGCCAAGGCCGAGCGCGAGATCGGCTATGTTCACCGGCCCTGGCGCGAGGGACTCGACGACGCGCTCGCCTGGTTCCGGGTAAAGGGCCTGATCCCGTGAGCCTCGTTCTCGCCGCGGCCGCCCTCGCTGTCTGGATCTATCTCCTCGCCGCGCGCGGCGGATTCTGGCGCGCGCGCGAGCGCGACGTGTTCTGGCCGGGCGACCCCGATCCGCCCGTCTGGCCCGAAATCGTCGCGATCATTCCGGCGCGCAACGAGGCGGCGGACGTCGGCCGCTGCGTCGGCTCGCTGCTGCGCCAGCCCTATCCCGGACAGTTCAGAATCGTGCTCGTCGACGACGAGAGCGACGACGGCACCGCCGGCGTCGCGCGGGCGGCGGCGACCGCCGCGGGGGCGCCGGAGCGGCTCGCCATCCTCGACGGCGCGCCCCGGCCGCCGGGCTGGAGCGGCAAGGTCTGGGCGATGAACCAGGGGCTGGAGGAGGCCGGCCGGCGCGATCCCCCGCCGCGACGCCTGCTGTTCTGCGACGCCGACATCGAATTTGCGCCGGACGCGCTGCAAACGCTCGTGCGCCGCGCGGAGGCGGGCGGCTTCGCGCTCGTCTCGCTGATGGCGCGGCTGCGCTGCGAAAGCTTCGCCGAGCGGGCGCTGATCCCCGCCTTCGTGTTCTTCTTCCAGATGCTCTATCCCTTCGCCTGGGTCGGCGACGTCCGCGCGCGCACCGCGGCGGCGGCGGGGGGCTGCATGCTCGCCGATCGCGCAGCGCTGATTCGGGCCGGCGGCTTCTCGGCGATGCGCTCGGCCCTGATCGACGATTGCGCGCTTGCCGCGCTGATGAAGCCGCAAGGGCCGCTGGCGCTCGCCTTGACCCGCCAGGTCGTCAGCCTTCGCGCCTATCCGGCGTTTCGCGACATCGCGGCGATGGTCCAGCGTTCCGCTTATGCCCAGCTCGGATATTCGCCGTGGCGGCTCGCCGGCGCGGCCGCCGGCATGGCGCTGACCTTCCTGGTCGCGCCGGCCGCCGCGCTGTTCGCATCGGGCGCCGCCGCGCCGCTCGGTCTCGTCGCCTGGATTTTGATGGCGCTCGCGTTCCAGCCAATGCTGCGATTTTACGGCCGCGCGACCATCTGGGGGGTCGCGCTGCCGCTGATCGCGGCCGCCTATCTGGTCTTCACGCTCAATTCCGCCTACCTGTACCGGCGCGGACGCGGTGGCCTGTGGAAGGGCCGCGTCCAGGCGGTCATGACGAACAGAGGCCACCGATGACGGCGGAAGCGGCGCGTTCGGGCAAGGGGGAGGGCGACGAGAATTTTCCCGTCGCCTCGCGGCTGATCGCGCCGCAGCATCGCGCCGTCATCCTCGCCTTCTACCGCTTCGCGCGCACGGCCGACGACGTCGCCGACCACGCGACGATGGGGCCGCAGGACAAGCTCGGCGCGCTCGACGCGCTCGAAGCGTCGCTGACCGGCGCCGCGGATCGCGAGCCCGTCGGAGTCGCGCTGCGCGCCGCGCTCGCCGACCGCGGGCTGAGCCCGGTCCACGCACGCGACCTTCTCGCGGCGTTCCGTCTCGACGTGACCAAGAGCCGCTATCGCGACTGGCAGGACCTGATGGATTATTGCGCCCTGTCGGCCATGCCGGTCGGCCGATTCGTGCTCGACGTCCACGGCCAGAGCGCGGCGCTGTGGCCGGCGAGCGACGCGATCTGCGCCAGCCTGCAGGTCATCAACCATCTTCAGGACTGCGGCCGGGATTTCGCGCGGCTCGACCGCGTGTACCTGCCCGAGGACACGCTCGCGCGCGCGGGCGCGCGATGCGTCGACCTCGCCGCGCCGCGCGCGAGCCCGGCCCTGCGCGCCGCGATCGTCGACCTCGCCGACAGGTCCGACGCGTTGCTCGACGAGGGAAGCGATCTGGCCGCGGGGGTGAGCGACCTGCGGCTCGCCTGCGAGATCGGCGCGACGGTGCGGCTCGCGCGCGCCAATGTCGCGCGCCTGCGCCGACGCGACCCGCTGAGCGAACGAGTCCATCCCGGCAAGGCCGCGTTTCTCTGGTCGGCGCTGCTCGGCGCCGCCGAGGGGGCCGTCGCGCGCCTCCGCGGCCGGGGCGCGGGCGCGCCGGCGCCGGCGCGCGGCCGATGAGCGCCGCGGCGCCCAGCCTGCCCGCGCCGCGCGGCAGTTCGTTCTACGTCGCCATGCGCATGCTGCCGCGCGCCCGGCGGCGGGCGATGTTCGACATCTACGGCTTCTGCCGCGCGGTCGACGACATCGCCGACGATTGCGCGCGCGATCGCCGGGAACGGCGGGCCGAACTGGCGGACTGGCGGCGCGACATCGACGCCGTGTTTGCCGGCCGGCCGCCCGAGCGCCTGAAGGGCCTCGCGCAATCGATCGCCGCCTATGACTTGCAGCGCCGCGACTTTCTGGCTGTCATCGACGGGATGGAGATGGATGTCGTCGAGGACATCCGCGCGCCGGACCAGGCGACGCTCGATCTCTACGTCGACCGCGTCGCCTGCGCGGTCGGCCGGCTTTCGACGCGCGTGTTCGGCCTCGACGGGCGAACGGGCGAGGCGCTCGCCGAACATCTGGGCCGCGCGCTGCAATTGACCAACATCCTGCGCGACCTCGACGAGGATTGCGCGCTCGGCCGGCTCTATCTTCCGCGCGAGGCGCTCGCCCTGGCGGGGATCGCCGGGACCGATCCGGGTGAAGCGCTCGCCTCGCCGCGGCTCGCGGCGGCGGCGCGACCGTTGATCGAGGAGGCGCATCGCCGCTTCGAGCTCGCCAAGGCGGTCATGGACCGCTGCCCACGGATCGCCGTGCGCGCGCCGCGACTGATGGCCGCGGCTTACCAGGCGATACTCGCGGGGCTCGAACGGCGCGGTTTCGCTCCGCCGCGCGCGCGCGTCGGCGTTCCCCTCGCGCGGCTCCTCCTCGCGGTCGCACGCTACGGCTTTCTGTGATGTCCAGACCCGTGGTTCATGTCGTCGGCGCCGGACTCGGCGGGCTCTCGGCGGCGACGGCTCTGGCCGGCGGCCGGTTCGACATCGTCGTGCACGAGGCGTCGCGCCAGGCGGGCGGGCGCTGCCGGTCCTATTTCGATGAAACCCTCGCCATGACGATCGACAACGGCAATCATCTCCTGTTGTCGGGCAACCGGTCGGCGCTCGCCTATCTCGACGCGATCGGCGCGCGCCAGGAGATGCGCGGGCCGGCGCGGTGCGCGATCGATTTCGCCGACGCGGCGAGCGGCGAACGCTGGACGCTGCGCCCCAACGAGGGGCCGTTGCCATGGTGGCTGCTATTCGAGAACCGTCGCGCGCTCGGCACACGGGCGCTGGAGTATCTGCCCGCCGCGCGCCTGCTGACGGCGCGGCCCGGCGCCACGATCGGCGAAGTCCTGAAATGCTCGGGGACGCTGTACGAGCGGCTTTGGGAGCCCTTCCTCGTTGCCGCGCTCAACAGCGATCCGGTCGGCGGCGCCGCGGCGCTCGCGGCCTCGACCCTGCGCGAGACGCTCGCGCGCGGCGGGCGCGCCTGTCATCCTTTGGTCGCCGCCAACGGCCTCTCGCGCGCCTTCATCGATCCCGCGCTGAAACTGCTGCGCCGCGCGGGCGCGCAAGTGCGGTTCGAACGGCGCCTGCGCGCGCTGGAACTGGTCGATGACCGGGTGGCGTCCCTCGAGTTCGAGCACGACTCGATTGCCCTTCAGTCCGATGATTGGCTCGTCCTCGCCACGCCGGCCCAGGTCGCGACTGGTCTCGTGCCCGGCCTGTCCGCGCCGCTGACCTTCAACGCGATCCTGAACGCCCATTTCAACGCGGCGCCGCCCGCCGGAACGCCGCCGATCCTTGGCGTCGTCAATGCGACCACGCAATGGCTGTTCTCCTATCCGGACCGGCTGTCGGTGACCGTGAGCGACGCCAATCGCCTGATGGACAGTCCGCGCGAACGGCTCGCCGCCGATCTCTGGCGCGAGGTGGCGGCGCTGACCGGGTTGTCAGACGATCTGCCGTCCTGGCGTATCATCAAGGAACGCCGCGCCACCTTTGCCGCGACTCCGCAGGAGAACGCGCGCCGCCCGCCGAGCCGCACGGCGTGGCGCAATCTCCTGCTCGCCGGCGATTATGTCCAGACGGGATTGCCGGCGACGATCGAGGGCGCCGTCCGCTCCGGCCACGCCGCGGCCCGACTGTTGGTCGCGGGCGACGGCGCAGGGTGAAGCCGCCCGCGACCGCGGAAAGTCGCGCGCCGCGCCGGCCGACCCTAATCGGCGCTCGCATTCTCCTCGGCGTGCACTTTTCCGGCGTCGATCTCGGCGAGCTTGGATTCGACGTGTCGAGAGAAGACGAATTGGGCCGGCCGCTGCTTGTCGAGCGGGATGTCGGGCGCCATCGGCCCGTCGGTGCGCACGCCGGAGATCGCGACCTTCAGAAGTTTCATGGGATGGTTGAGCGCGTCCGTGACGGCGCTCGCCTCGAAGCCGCTGTGGACCATGCAGTCGGCGCACTTCTCGTAGTTGCCGACGCCGTATTTGTCCCAGTCGGTCGAGTCCATCAGCTCCCTGAAGGTCTTGGCGTAGCCTTCGCCGAGCAGGTAGCACGGCCGCTGCCAGCCAAACACGGTGCGGGTCGGATTGCCCCACGGCGTGCAATGGTAGCTCTGATTCCCCGCGAGAAAATCGAGGAACAGGGCGGATTGATAGAAGCCCCAGGCCTTGCTGCCCTTGCCCTTTTGGGTCTTGCCGCGCGCGAAAATGTCGCGGAACAGCTGCTTGGTGCGGTTGCGGTTGAGGAAGTGCTTCTGGTCGGGCGCGCGCTCGTAGGCGTAGCCGGGCGAAATCGTCACGCCTTCGACGCCGAGCCGATTGGTCTCGTCGAGGAAGGCGGCGACGCGCGCGGGATCCGCGCCGTCGAACAGCGTGCAATTGATGTTGACGCGGAAACCCGCCTGCTTGGCCGCCTGCAGCGCGGCGGTCGCACGTTCGTAGACGCCCTTCTGGCAGACGGACCGGTCGTGCATTTCCGGGTCGCCGTCGAGGTGGATCGACCAGTTGAAGCGCGGATGCGGCCTGTATTGCGCAAGCTTCTTTTCCAGCAGCAGCGCGTTGGTGCAGACCGTCACGTATTTGCCGCGCGCGAGCGCGGCGCTGACGATCTCGGGCAGTTCGCGATGCAACAAGGGCTCCCCGCCGGCGATCACCACGACGGGCGCGCCGCACTCCTCCATCGCCTCGACGCTCTCGGCGACCGACAGGCGCTGATTGAGGATCTTGTCGGGATAGTCGATCTTGCCGCAGCCCGCGCAGGCGAGATTGCAGCGGAACAACGGCTCGAGCATCAGCACGAGCGGGTAGCGCTTTACGCCCGACAGACGCTGGCCGAGCACATAGGCGCCAACGCGCGCCATCTGCATCAAGGGTATTCCCAAATCAAGCCCCCCTCATGAACAGGACACAAACGCGCGCTCTCGGAGTCTGTTCCGTCACGGGTTCCTACATCAATAGCGCCTGGAGGGGAATTGACGAATTCGTGGGGTCGGGAACCCCTGACGCGCGCGAGGCCGCCCGCGGGCGGCCTCGACGATCGGAGCGGCGCGCGGCGCCGAGGTTCATTGCAGGGCCTTCTCCATCGCCTCCGAAGCCTTGGCGGCCGGGTTCTTGGCGCAGTAATCGTTGATCTTTTTGTCCATCGCGGCCCCGCTCGCATCCTTGGCCGCCTCGGCCTTGGTCGCCGCGTCGATCTGGGCGTTGGCCTTCAACAGTTCCGCACAGGACATGTCGGACTGGGCATGGGCCGCGACCCCGCCCAGGACGAAAACCGCCGCCGCCAAAATCGATCTCTTCATGTTGGCCTCTCCTGTCGATTGAATCCGAGGTCGTCGCCGACGCCGGCGGCGCGCCCGGCAGGGACCGAGCGCGTGACGCCGCCGCCGACCGGCTCGGCCGTCTGCCGAGCCGAATCTGAAACAAAAGCACAATAAATTACCGCCGCCCGAATCATTCAGCCAACGTATCATGTTTGTCTCATGAACAGACCGGCGAGTGAAGTGCAAAGCAGTACAGAATATCTCCCGAACCGGGATGCTCACCTTCGTGGTTATTCATTAACTCAATTGGCGATGACCGCGATTAACGACTGCGAATCCCTGAAATTTGATTGCTCGGACTATTGCCGTGTGACAAGAAATTTGCCGGATCGACAAGCAGGCCGGCGTGCCCGGCGGCGCAGGCAGCGGGGATAGACGATGCGGACGACATTTGCGAAATGCGTGATTGCCGGCTTTTGCGCCGCCGCGCTGTGCGCCGCGGGGCCGGCCGCGGCGGCCGAAACCGCCTGGGGCGCGATTTCGGTCGACCTGTCGGCTGTCACCGTCGATGCCGCCTACGGGATCGGCGGGGGCGACACCGAGGCCGAGGCGGTCGAGAACGGCCAGAAATTCTGCGCCAAATCCGGCGGCGCGAGCTGCAAGTCGGTGGTCTCCTATCAACGGTGCGGCGCCTTCGCGACCAACGGCCACGACGGCGGCTGGGGCAAGGCGCCGACCAAGAAGGAGGCCGAGGCCAGCGCGATGCACGCCTGCGAAAAGGGCGATTGCCAGCTGCTGGTCGCCGATTGCAACTGACGCGCCGCGTCCAACTCTCCCGGGGCTGACCTCACCAGCGGACCCGAAGTCGTTCGAGGCCGTGGAAATGGAAGCTGTCGCGATAGCGCGGCGGCTCCGCGAGCCTGAGGCCCGGCAGGCGCGTGAACAGGATCGGCAGGCAGACTTCCATTTCGAGCCGCGCGAGCGGCGCGCCGACGCAGAAATGGATGCCGGCGCCGAACGAGACATGCGGGTTGGGCGTGCGCGCCGCGTCGATCGCATCAGGGTCGGAAAAGCGCTCGGGATCCCGATTGGCGGCGCCCAGCAGGAGGCCGATACGGTCGCCGCGCCGTAGCCGAACGCCGTCGAGATCGACGTCCTCCAGGCCATAGCGCGTGAACAGATGCAGCGGCGCGTCGAAGCGCAACAGTTCGTCGACCAGCGCCGCTCCCCCGGCGCGGGTCGCGAAGGCCGCGCGCGGATCGATGCGCGCCTCCAGCATCGCTTTGACGCCATTGCCGGTCGCGTGGACGGTCGCCTCGTGGCCGGCGTTGAGCAGCAGCACGCAGGTCGCGACCAGTTCATCCTCGCTGAGCCGCCCGTCTTCGGCCTCGGCCGCGATCAGCTGGCTGATCAGATCGTCGGCGCGCGCGCGGCGACGCTGCGCGATATGGTCGCGCAGGAAGGCGGAAAACTCGCGCGTCGCCGCCGTCGCGCGGTCCTCGACCGCGCGGTCGCGTCCGAACTGGTACATCGCGACCATATGGTGCGACCAGTCGAGCAGGCGCGGCGCCGCTTCGGCCGGCACGCCGAGCAACTCGGCGATGACGACGACCGGGATCGGGACGGCGTAATCGGCGATGAGGTCGCAGGCGCGGTGCGACTCGAACCCGTCGATCAGGGCGTGGGCCAGCGCGGCGATGCGCGGCGCGAGCCGCTCGACCTGGCGCGATACGAAGGCGCGATTGACGAGATTGCGCAGCCGGGTGTGCTCGGGCGGCTCCAGCTCGAGCAGCGAATGGCGCTCCAGAGCCAGAAACGGCGCGATATGCGCGGGCGGCTCCGGCCAGCCGAGTTCCCGCCGCGTCGCGAGATGCAGGATCTGGCGCCCGAACCGTCGGTCGCGCAGCAGCGCGGAGACTTCGGCATGGCGGGCGAAGCACCAGAATCCATATTGCTCCCAGAAGAAGACCGGCGTGGCGGCGCGAATCGCGCGATAGGCGCGATAGGGATCTTCGAAGAAGCGGGGATCGCGCGGGTCGAGCGACACGCGCCGACTTGCCAGGTCGATCTTCAGGTCCATGGGCGTTGCGGCTCGATGAGATCATAGGCGGCCGCGACCAGATAGGGACCGCCCCCGGTGGACTCACGCGCCGCGAACAGGACGAAGCGCGTCGCCTCGAACCGAAGCGCGGGAAAATCGCTGCGCAGGCCGAGATAGTCGGCGACCGCGTGCGGCGATGGCGCGCGCAGCCGCGCGAGCGTCACATGGGGCGTGAACTTGCGCGTTTCCGGCGCGAGCCCGATCCGCCGCAGAAGGCGCTCCTGTTCGGCCTGCAAATCCAGCAGCGGCGCGGTCGGCTTGATTCTGGCGATGATCGCGCGAGGCCGGTCCGCGCCGAACCAGCCGGGCCCCTCGACCGCCACGGGGAAGGATGGACGGCGGATTTCGCCCAGGACTTCGGCGACTTCGCGCGCGACGCGATCGTCGATATCGCCGATGAATCGCAGCGTGACGTGAAAATTCGCGGCGTCCAGCCAGCGCGCCCCCGCGATGCCGCCGCGCAGCAAGGTGAGTTCGGCCGCGATCGCGGCGGGCAGTTCGAGACCCGTGAACAGTCGCGGCAAATTCCGCCCCCGCCTGGATTCCCGCCGATCGCGACACCGTCAGTGGAAGAAGTAGGCGGCGCCGACCCGGATGCTGTTGCTGAAGCGCGTCTGCGCGCAGCACTGGTCGCCGTCGAGATGGGTGCTGTCGTCGGCGAGCGAATGCGAATGGAGATATTCCGCCCGAACCGCCACCAGGTCCGTCGCCATGAATTCGATCCCGGCGCCCACCGTGCCGGCGAGAACCGGCAGGTTGCCCTTCGTGGCCCCGGTCGCCGCATCGGTCTGTTGGCTCGCCCCGAAGTCCAGTCCGGCGGCCAGGAACGGCATGAAGCGCCCGACCGCATAGCCCGCGCGCGCGCGGAAGTCGCTCTCGAGAAAATTCTGGTAGACGATCGAGGCGGCCCCGGGCTCCGGGCCGCGGCCAGCGACGTCGGCGAGCAGCGTGGCGCCGTCGACGCCCAGCATGCCGTGGCCGAACATCCAATTGTAGCCGGAATAGACGCCTTCGATCGGCCCACGGGCCGCGAAGACCTGCTGCTCGCCGAGACCCTGGGTGGCGATTCGATGGCCCGACAATCCGCCCATCGCGCCGACGTAATTGCCGTCCCATGCCGCGGGCTCGTCGGGCGAACCGCGCCAGCCCTCGCCCATCGTGGTGATCAGCGCGAGCCGCGCATATTGCGCCGACATGCTCTCGCGGACGACCGGGCCGCCGAGATCGTAGGTCGCCGCGGGCAGCGCCTCGTAGAGATATTCGGCCCGCATCACCGTTGGGCCGAGGATCGGCAGATTCAGCGCGACGTCGACCCCGGCGCCGAGCGTCCAACCCGCGCGATCGCGCGTCTGGCCTTCGAAATCGAGCGGGGCCCGCTGAAACATGACGCTCCGGTTTTCCGCAACGCCGCCCGCTACGAAGGGCAGGAAGCCGCCCAGGTCATAGCCGGCGCGGGCCCGGAGGTGGACCGAATCGATGCTCTGGGCCTGACTGGCGACCATGCCTGGCGCGGCGGCGAACTTGCGGTCGAGATTGTTGGCGCCGAGATCGCCTTCGACGCCGTAGACGACCGCGCCGCTTCGCCAGGCGTAGCCGACCAGGGCGCCGGTCGCGCCGCCGAGCGCAGTCCAGCTGCCCGCCGATTTGGCGCGGTCGGAGAATACGCCGACGGCGCCGCCCAGGTAGGAGCCGGCGTAGAGGCCGGTCCAGCCGGCGACCGGCGCGGGGGACAGCAGGGCCGGCGCGGGCGGCGCCGCGGTCGAGGGAAGATCGGCCGCCGACGCACCCGCAGGCGACAGGCTGATCGCCATGAGGGCGAGACCGCTCAGACGCGTCCGCATCCGAAAACCGGCGCTGCCCGCAACGAACCGATCGTCCCGCTGGAATGTCCTGCGCGGTTTCGAGCGGTTGCGCCGTTGCGGGCCCGCCGCTATTTCCGCCCCCCGAGATAGGCGGCGACGCGCAGTTCGATTTCCTGGGACAGGGCCTTGGCCATCCGGATTTCGGCGTCGCGTTGCGCGCGCAGATTGGCGAACCGGTCCTCCGTGCGATCGTAGACCGCGACAGAGGCCGCGACGCCGGTGAACAGCGTCGTACCGCCGCCGGCGGGGGTCAGCGTGAAGGTCGCCGTGCCGCTCTCCGTCGCGGCGTTCGCGACCTGCAATTGCGAGGTGACGGTAGGCGAGCCGATTCCGACCGAAACCGTGACGGTCAGCCGGTATTTCGGCTCCGGCGTCTCGCCGGTCCCGTTGAGGTCGGCGGACAGATCATCGCCGAGATAATGGCCGATCCGATCCTTGATCGGCGCGATCGCGATCGCGCGCATTTCGTCGGCGAGCCCCGGGTGAAAGGCCTCGCCGTACATCGGCGCGAAGCATCCGCAGAGGGGCAGCGCCAGAGCGACGACCGCCAACCGCCGATCCAGTCGGCCGGTCCTGCGCTCAGACGACGACATTGACGATCCTCAGCGGCACGACGATGACCTTTTTCGCCGGCCGATTATCCAACGCCCGCTGCACCGCGTCGAGCGCTAATGCGGCGGCGGTCACCGTTTTGTCGTCCGCGTCGCGATCGATCGTCAGGTCGGCGCGCTTGCGCCCGTTGACCTGGACCGGCAACGTGATCTGCGACTGCACGATCAAGGCGCGGTCGGCGAGCGGCCACGGGCTCTGCGCGACGAGGCCGTCGTGGCCGAGCGCGGACCAGCATTCCTCGGCCAGATGCGGCATCATCGGCGCGAACAGGTTGACCAGGATGTCGCCCGCCTCGGCGAAAGCGAAGCGAAGGTCGCGCGGAATTTCCGCTTCCGCGACATCGCCGACCGCGGCGCCGAGCGTGTTGGCGAGTTCGTAGATCGTCGCGATGCAGACGTTGAACCGCAGCCGCTCGACCTCGTCCTCGACCCTGGCGAGCGCGCGATGCGCGGCGCGGCGGATCGCCAGCGCCGCGGTGGAGAACGCCGCCGGCGCCCCCGGCCGCTCGGGCCCGGCGATGCGCTCGATCTCGCAGACCAGCCGCCACAGGCGCTGCGTCTGCTTGAACGCGCCCTGGATGCCCGCCTCGGTCCAGATGACGTCGCGCTCGGGCGGCGAATCCGAGAGCATGAACCAGCGCGCGGTGTCGGCGCCGTAGGTCGCGATGATGTCGTCGGGATCGACCGTGTTGCGCCTGGACTTCGACATTTTCTCGATCGGCCCGATCTCGATCTCGACCCCGCCCTCGATGAGGATCGCGCGCCGGCCGTCGGGGCCCGCTTCCGTCCGCACCTCGGCGGGGGCGATCCACTGGCCCTCGGGGTGGCGGTAGGTCTCATGGACGACCATGCCCTGGGTGAACAGGCCGGCGAAGGGTTCGTCGAGATCAAGATGGCCGCAGCGCCGCATCGCGCGCGTGAAGAAGCGCGAATAGAGCAGATGCAGGATCGCATGCTCGACTCCGCCGATATACTGATCGACCGGCAGCCAGCGGTTCGCGATCGCCGGCGTCGTCGGCGCGGTCGCGTTGGTCGGGTCGGTGAAGCGGGCGAAATACCACGAGGAATCGACGAACGTGTCCATCGTGTCGGTCTCGCGCCGGCCCGGTCCTCCGCATTGCGGACAGGCGACGTGCTTCCAGGTGGGATGACGGTCGAGCGGGTTGCCCGGCAGATCAAACCCGACGTCTTCGGGCAGGACGACGGGCAGGTCGGCGGCGGGAACCGCGACGACGCCGCAATCGGCGCAATGGATGACCGGGATCGGGCAGCCCCAGTAGCGCTGGCGCGAAACGCCCCAGTCGCGCAGCCGGAAATTGACCTGGCGGCGCGCCTGCGCGCGATTGCCGAGCGTCTGCGCCTCGAGCCGGCGCGCGACCTCCTGCTTGGCGGCTTCGACCGTCATGCCGTCGAGGAAGCGCGAATTGATCATCACCCCGTCGCCGTCATAAGCCTCCCGGTCGATGACGAAGGCGGCGGGATCGACCCCGGGCGGGCAGACCACGGGCGTCGCGCCGAGCCCGTAGGCATTGACGAAGTCGAGGTCGCGCTGGTCGTGCGCGGGGCAGCCGAATATCGCGCCGGTCCCGTAGTCCATCAGGACGAAATTGGCGACGTAGACCGGCAGTCGCCAGGACGCGTCGAAGGGATGGACGACGCGCAGCCCGGTGTCGTAGCCCTTCTTCTCGGCGGTCTCGATCGCGGCGAGCGAGGTGCCGACGCGCCGGCACTCCTCGATGAATGCCGCGAGCCGAGGGTCCCGCGCGGCCGCGGCGGCGGCGAGCGGATGGTCGGGCGACACGGCCATGAATTTGGCCCCGAACAGCGTGTCCGGACGCGTCGTGTAAATCTCCAGCTCCGCCGCGCCCGCCTCGCGCGCGACCGCCGGCGCCGAGGCCGGATCGATCGCGAAGCGCACCAGCAGGCCTTCCGAGCGGCCGATCCAGTTGCGCTGCATCAGGCGCACCTTCTCGGGCCAGCGGTCGAGGCGGTCGAGCGCCTCGAGCAGATCCTGCGCGTAGTCGGTGATCTTGAAGAACCACTGGGTCAATTCGCGCTGCTCGACCAGCGCGCCCGAGCGCCAGCCGCGCCCGTCGATGACCTGCTCGTTGGCGAGCACAGTCTGGTCGACCGGATCCCAGTTGACCTTCGACTTCTTGCGCGCGACGAGGCCGGCGCCGAGAAAGTCGAGGAACAGCTTCTGCTGGTGCTTGTAATAGGCGGGGTCGCAGGTCGCGATCTCGCGCGACCAGTCGAGCGACAGGCCCATCGATTTCAGCTGGCCGCGCATCGCCGCGATATTGGCGTAGGTCCAGGCGGCGGGATGCGACTTGTTCTGCATCGCGGCGTTCTCGGCGGGCATCCCGAACGCGTCCCAGCCCATGGGATGCAGCACGTTGAAGCCGCGCGCGCGCTTGTAGCGCGCGACCACGTCGCCCATCGCATAATTGCGAACGTGGCCCATATGAATGCGCCCGGATGGGTACGGGAACATTTCGAGCACGTAATATCTGGCGCGCGCGTCGTCGTCGCGGGTCTCGAAGATCGCCCGTTCAGCCCAGATTTTCTGCCATTTCGGCTCCGCCTCGCGGGCGTTGTATCGCTCAGGCCGCATTTCTGCTTCTTCGGGGTTTCGATCGCATCGTGGCGCGCGACGAAGCCCGCCGTCGCGGGCGGACAGAGCATGAATTGATCGGACCGGTCAAATGACGCCTCGCCGCGGGGCGGCCCGCGCGAATTGACGGGAAATTCCGGGTGCGGCAATTTGCGGCGGCTTTCGTCGATTTATTTCAAGGAGCGGAGGATGATTCCTCATTTGCGGGAGCCGGTGCTGTCGCCGACGCCGATTCTCGACCTCCGGCCGACCCAGATGACGCTCGGCATGCGCGAGGTCGAGGAGAAGCGGAAGGCCTGGCGCGCCTTCGCTCCCAACAAGCTCGAGCGGTTCCTCGGCTCGCACATGGTTCCGGTCATCCTCGGCCCGGGCAAGGCGCCCTATCTCACCGATCACCATCATCTGGCGCGCGCGCTGCACGACAACGGGGTCAAGAGCGTCTTCACCACCGTCATCGCCGACCTGCACAAGCTCGACGACGACGCGTTCTGGACCGTGCTCGATTTTCGCGCCTGGACGCATCCCTATGACGGCAAGGGGCGCCGGCGGCCCTACGAAGACCTTCCCGCGACCGTCGAAGGCATGACCGACGACCCGTTCCGCTCGCTCGCCGGAGAATTGCGCCGGCTCGGCGGCTTCGCCAAGGATTCGACGCCCTTCTCCGAATTCCTGTGGGCCGACTTCCTGCGCCGCCGCATCAAGGACAAGGCCGCGCGCAAGGATTTCGAGGGTTCGCTGGCGCTGGCGATGGAACTGGCCAAGAGCGACGAGGCGAACTATCTGCCCGGCTGGTGCGCGCCGCGGCCGATCGACGCCAAGAAGAACGGCAAGGAGCGGGGCGGCCAGACGCCGCCGGGACCCGCCAAGGTCAGCAACGACGACTGACCGGCCGGCGACCCCGAAGCGGAGTCCGATGGACCGACCAACGGATGCGCTGCGCCCCGCGCCGGGCCGACTTCGGCCGCGCCGCCAGGGCCGGACGGGCGCGTCGGCGTCGAGCTGGCTCCGGCGGCCGCCGCGCGAAGATCGACCCGCGCCCTCGACCCGGCCGTTCGCACGACCCAAGTCAGAACCGGCGCCCGCCGCATCGCCCGAGAAATCCTTTCGGTGTTGAAATATTTGGAAATTCATTTCTCGGCCGATCGAAGCAAATCAGAGGGTTGCAGCCAAATTGAAACCGCGTTGGGGGGTCTGGGGCGCGCCGCCCTCAAGCGCCCCGCGCGGGAGGGCGCCCCGAGCCGCATCGCTCGACAAGTCCTTTCGGCGTGGAAATATTCGGAAATTC
>JBEKEI010000067.1:0-22276 GCA_050013915.1 Roseiarcus sp. | reverse complement strand
CCTTCAGCTTGGCGATGGAAAACGCGATCTGCTCGTCGGAAATATCCGGATTGTCCTTCTTGATCGCGGCATTGGCCTTGGCGTTGTCGCCGTAGAGGTAGTGATACCAGCCGATCGTCGAGGCGTCGACGAAGCGCTGCACGAGGTCGGGGTTCTTCTCGACGAGATCGGTGCGCGTCTCGATCGTCGTCGCATAGGTCGAATAGCCCTGGTCGGCGAGGAGGAAGATGTTGGGCTTGAATCCGCCGTCCTTCTCGACGGCGTAGGGCTCGGACGTGAGATAACCCTGCTGAATCGAATCTTTGTCGGCGATGAAAGGCGCCGCGTTGAACGTGTACGCCTTCACGTTCTCCTCCTTGAATCCGTAAGCCGATTCCATCCAGAGGTAGAAGGACGAGAGCCCCTCCTTGCCGATGAAGGCGGTCGCCTTCGGGAGGTCGGTCCACTTGTCCAGGCCGACGCCCGGATGCGACATGATGATCTGTGGGTCCTTCTGGAAATGCCCGGCCACGACGATAGTCGGGATGTGCTGCTCTACGGAGTTGAAGGATTGCAGCATGTTGCCGCCCATGTAGAATTCGATCTTGCCGCTCGCCAGCAGGAGGCGGTTGTTGGCCTGCGGGCCGCCCGGCAGGATCGTCACGTCGAGCCCGTATTTCGCGTAGGTGCCGTCGACGACTGCCTGATAATAGCCGCCATGCTCGGCCTCGGCGAGCCAGTTGGTGCCGAACGTCACCTTGTCGAGCGCAAGCGCGGGACCCGCGAGCGCGACTGCGCCGGCGACGCCGGCCCAAACGATTGAACGCATGAATCTCTTCTCCGAGGCTCGGGCGGATGAAGCCCTGAGACATAGTTGTAGCAAGTCGCGCGCCATTGTCGACCTTGCCTCGACGGCGGGCAAGCGCTAGCCAGGGCTGCACCGCCGCCACCGTCGCAAGGCCCTACGCATGCGCCGCCTGAACCCAGACAGCATCCATCCGCCCTTCGCCCGCTACGCCCACGGCGTCGAGACGCCGGCGGGCAGCCGGCTCGTGTTTTGCTCGGGCCAAGTCGGGATCGGCAGGGACGGTGCGATACCCGCGGGCGTCGAGGCGCAGACGCGCCTGTGTTTTCGGGCGATCGCCGCTATTCTCGGCGAGGCGGGGCTGACTCTCGCCGATCTCGTGCGCGTCAACGCCTATGTCGTCGGCGCCGAACATTTGGCCGATTACATGAAGGCCCGGGATGAATTCATTGGCAATCCGCCGCCGGCCTCGACGCTGATGGTCGTCCAGGGCTTTGCGCGGCCCGAATTCTTGGTCGAGGTCGAGGCGGTCGCCGCGCGGGCGCCGTGACCCGATCGGGACGACGAGCGAAGGGAACCTTCATGCTGCCAACCAAAATCTGGGCCGAGATGAGCTGGAAGGACTTCCAGGGCGCCGACATGGCCAATGTCATCGCCGTGTTGCCGGTGGCGGCGATCGAGCAGCACGGGCCGCACTTGCCGGTCGGCGTCGACATGATCATCAATGAAGGCCACCTGCGCCGCGCGATCGCGCGCACGCCGTCGCACCTTCCGGCGCTGTTCCTGCCGATCCAGGCGATCGGCAAATCCAACGAGCACATCGAATTCCCGGGCACGCTGACATTTTCGGCGGAGACGATCATCCGCGCCTGGACCGAGATCGGCGAGAGCGTCGCGCGGACCGGCTGCCGCAAGATGATCATCGTGAATTCGCACGGCGGCAACGTGCCCGCCGTCGACATTGTCGCGCGCGAGCTTCGGGTCAGGCGCAACATGCTGGTGGTTGCCACTGCCTGGAGCCGGTTCGGATATCCCGACGGCATGTTCAGCGCCAGGGAGCGCGCGCACGGCATTCACGCCGGCGACTACGAGACTTCGGTCATGCTTGCGCTGCGGCCGGATCTCGTCCGGCTGGGCGAGGCGCGCGACTTCGAGAGCGCGGTCGCCGGCATGGAGCGCGATTTCACCTGGCTGCGCGCGACACCGCCGGTCGGTTTCGGCTGGATGTCGAACGATCTCAATGAGTTCGGCGCACTCGGCAACGCTGCGATCGCGACTGCCGAGAAGGGCGAGGCCTGCGCCGACTACGGCGCGACCGCCTTCATCGAATTGCTTGAAGACGTCGCCGCGTTCGACCTGACGCGGTTGACCAAGGGTCCGCTGGGCTGAGCGTGGGCAAGCCCGATTACAGGATCGAACGTGTGCTGATGCGCGACGGGCTCGCCTTTGTCGCGGGCGTCGACGAGGTCGGGCGCGGCCCGCTCGCGGGCCCCGTCGCGGTCGCCGCGGTCATCCTCGACCCGTCGAACCTGCCGCGTGGCGTCGACGATTCCAAGGCGCTCACCGCCGGGGAGCGGGAGAGACTGGCCGCGATCATTCTCGAAAAGGCGTTGAGCGTCTCCATCGCCTTCGCCAGCGTGGCCGAGGTCGATGCGTTGAACATCCGCGTGGCCACGCTCGCGGCCATGGTGCGCGCCGTCGGCGGCCTATCGCTCGCCCCCGCCTTCGCCCTGATCGACGGGATCGACCGCCCCGGCGGCCTGCGCTGCGCGGCGCGCGCGATCGTCGGGGGCGACGCATCCTGCCTGTCGATAGCGGCCGCCTCGATCGTCGCCAAAGTCGCCCGCGACCGGCTGATGATCAGGCTCGATGCGCGCCATCCCGGCTATGGTTTCGCGCGCCACGTGGGCTACGGCACGCCATTCCACCTCGAAGCCATCGCGCGTCTCGGGCCGACGCCGTTCCATCGCCTGTCCTTCGCGCCGCTGCGCAAGGCCTTGGCGGTCACGCCCGGCTACCCGGGCTCCGGAGGGGTCGCCTCGATGATCGAGCCGTGACTCCGACGACGCGGGCCGCTCGCCGGAGGGCGATCCGAACCCTGTGACTTCAACGCCGCCACGTGCCCGAACTGAAATGTCACTTTGCCCAACGGCATGCCGGCGGTCGCCTCGGACAGGGCGCTCGGACCGGTCGGCGCGCATTCTGGCGGCGCTTTCCGGGGTGCGCGTCCACGTCTCGCGCCTCCGGGTCGCGCATATCGCTCCCGACGCCGCCGCACTCGACAGGTCTACCAGCGGCCGACGCCAGCGGCCGCCGGGCTCCTCGCCAACGCGCGCGCGGACGTCGCCTCGTCGAACGGCGACGGCGCGGGCCGGCTGGCCGTCACGCTCGCGGCGCCGCTGTCGGCGGAACTCGAGGCGCGCCGCGAAGCCGCGATTCACGCAGGCGTCGCCCGCGCGGCTCATGGCGCTCGGGGGGCCGCACGCCGAGATGCCAGTGAAAATGTCGGCGGCGGGCGGCTGTCCCCAACGCCGCCCGCGGCGGCCCGGCGGCGGCCCGGCGGCGGCCGGGCGCGCCCAGCCCGCTGACGCCACACGGTCCGCGGGAAGACGAAATTATTGAAATATCGTAACTTTTTTGAACGCTTCCGGCGTGCGAAAACGAGACAGCGCGGCGTGAGCCGGGCTAACTCAGCCTTTACCTAAAATGCCGCATAGTCCCCTCGTCAGTCGCGTCGAGTGGTTGCGTTCATGTCGCTTTCCCGTGCCGGGGCGTCCGGCCATCCCGCCCAGTTTCAGGTATCGCGTACTGGCGGCGGCCTGGTTCGACGCCCCGGCATTGGTGAAACCCCGCGCGATGCGATCCTCGTCGGCGATTGCGTCGAAGCGCTCGGCCGGCTCGCGCCGGCGAGCGTCGATCTGGTCTTCGCGGACCCGCCCTACAATCTTCAGCTCGAAGGCGCGCTTTCGCGCCCCGACCAGAGCGTTGTCGACGCGGTCGACGACGACTGGGACAAGTTCGCGAGCTTTGCCGACTATGACGCCTTCACGCGCGGCTGGCTCGGCGCGGCGCGGCGGGCGATGAAGCCGGAGGCCACGATCTTCGTGATCGGGTCCTACCACAATATCTTTCGCGTCGGCGCGATCATGCAGGACCTCGGCTACTGGATCCTCAATGACATTGTCTGGCGCAAGGCCAATCCGATGCCGAACTTCCGCGGCCGCCGCTTCACTAACGCCCATGAGACGATGATCTGGGCGGCGCGCGGCGCCGAGGCCAAGGGCTATACGTTCAACTACGAGGCGTTGAAGGCCGGCAACGAGGACTGCCAGGCGCGGTCCGACTGGTTCCTGCCGATCTGCACCGGCGCCGAGCGCCTGAAGGACGCGAGCGGCCGCAAGTCCCACCCGACGCAGAAGCCGGAGGCGTTGCTTGCACGCGTCCTTCTGGCGGCGTCCAACCCAGGCGATCTCGTGCTCGACCCCTTCTTTGGCACCGGGACCACCGGCGCAGTCGCCCGCCGCCTGGGGCGGTCCTACCTCGGCCTCGAGCGCGATCCCGTCTATGCCGACGCGGCGCGCGCGCGAATCGCCGCGGTCGAACCTCTACCCGAAGACGCGATCGCGCTGGCGCCGACGCGCCGCAACGAACCGCGCGTCGCCTTCGCCAGCGTCGTCGAGGCAGGGCTGATCCGGCCTGGCGAGATTCTGCGCGACTCGCGCCGGCGCCACGCCGCCCTGGTCCGCGCGGACGGTACAGTCACCCTCGGGCCGGCGATCGGCTCGATCCACAAGATCGGTGCGCTCGCGCAGGGGTTGCCGGCTTGCAACGGCTGGACCTTCTGGCACGTCGAGCGCACGGGGGGCCTGACCGTGATCGACGACATGCGCACGAACATCCGTGCGATGATGCGCGAGGCCGCGGAATAGCTGCGCCGAACGCCGGCTACTTGTCGAGGTCGACAATCACCTGCTCGAGTCCCGCCGACGAAATGCGCAGCAAGCTCGTATAGGGCTGGCTCAGCTCCAGAATCAGAAAGATCGCGCTGGCGACCGAGATCGCGCCGAGCGCCATGGCGCTCAGCGTGGTCGCGTTGATGCGAGAGAGCATGCCGAAGCCGCAGAACAGCAGGCAGGACCAGCACGTCACCGTGATGATCAACGGCCAGGAGATCGGATTGGTCAGCTGCAGCGACATCAGGAGCCGCGTCTCGCCGATCGACCCGTAATGGGCCGACGCCGCGCCGAGCAGCTGCTTCTGCATGTCGGTCGTCGGATGCAGGCTGCCGAGGAAGCTGCTGACCGATCCCATATTGGCGTAGGACGCCTCGTAGGCCTGCGCCTTGGCGTCGTCGTCGCCCCAGAACTGCTCATGCGCCCAGACGAGGTCGGTGCGCAGCAACTCACGCCCGCGCTTGGCTTCGGCCCCGTATTGGCGAAGCTCCAGATCATATTCGAGCGCCCGCGCCGAAAGCAGGTTCAATTCGTTCTGCTGGGTGGTGAACACGCCATAGGCGGTCCAGATCAAGAGCCCGAGCACGAGCGCCAGCAGCAGCGTCAACAGGCCGACCACGCCTCCGATCATGTCGCGCGAGCGTTCGGAGGTGTGATGTTCGGCGAGGCGCCGCTGCAGCAATAGCCCGCCGAACCCGAAGGCGAACATGAGGGCCGCGACGCCGACGGCGACATAGATCGAAACCATCGCGCTTCCCCGCCACCGCTCTCGGGGAATTCGGGCCGACGGCCCGGCTGCGCAACCGGGATGCAACCGGCCGGAACCCGCCTCGCATCCGCCGGCCGCTTCCCCAGACGACGGCCGATTCCGCGGCCATAGTGCCCCGGATCGGCGGGACCCGCAATCACGCCGCGCGAGCGCGCCGCCTTCCCGGGTTCACAGCCTCGCTTCCGCGAGCGCGCGCGGCGCGCGGCGTCTCTGCGCTGCGCGCCGGCTCGAGCGCGGCCTCGACCGCTTCGTCGAGCCGCTCGAGCCAGACGAATTCGAGCTGCCGGCGCGTTTCGTCCGGGATTTCTTCAAAATCCCGGCGGTTGCGCGCGGGCAGGAGCACGCGCCCGATCCCCGCGCGCTGGGCGGCGATGACCTTCTCCTTGATGCCGCCGACCGGCAGCACGAGCCCGCGCAGGCTGATCTCCCCTGTCATCGCGGTGTCCTTGCGCAACGTGCGCTCGGTCATCAGCGACACCAGCGCCATGAACATGGCGACCCCCGCGCTCGGCCCGTCCTTGGGCGTGGCGCCCGCGGGCACGTGGATGTGAATGTCGATCTTCTCGAACCGTGCGGGGTCGATGCCCAGCGACAGGGCCCGATTCTTCACCACGCTGAGCGCCGCCTGGGCGCTCTCCCTCATGACTTCGCCGAGCTGGCCGGTAAGGATCAGCTTGCCGTGCCCGGGATTGGCGGTCGCCTCGATGAACAGGATGTCGCCGCCGACCGGGGTCCAGGCCAGACCGGTCGCCACGCCCGGCACGCTGGCGCGCAACGCGACCTCGTTCTCGAAGATGGGGGCGCCGAGGATCGGCGCGAGGTCGCCTGGCGAAACCGCGATCGCCGCGCTGTCGCCCTCGGCGATCCGCACCGCGGCGTTGCGCAGGACCTTGCCGATCTGGCGCTCTAGTCCGCGCACGCCCGCCTCGCGGGTGTAGAGCTCCACGATGTCGCGCAGCGCCACGTCCGACAGCGTGACCTGCCCAGGCTGGACGCCGTTGGCCTCAAACTGCCGCCGAACCAGATAGCGGCGCGCGATCTCCATCTTCTCGTCGACCGTGTAGCCGGCCAGACTGATGATCTCCATGCGGTCGCGCAGCGGTCCGGGGATCGTGTCGAGCATGTTCGCCGTGGCGATGAATACGACGCGGCTGAGGTCGAAGGGGACCGCGAGGTAATTGTCGCGGAACGTCGCGTTCTGCTCGGGGTCGAGCACTTCGAGCATCGCCGAGCCGGGATCGCCCTGGACGCCGGCGCCGAGCTTGTCGATCTCGTCGAGCATCATGACGCAATTGCGCGCGCCCGCCTTGCGGATCGCCTGGATGATGTTGCCGGGCAGGGCGCCGATATAGGTGCGCCGATGGCCGCGGATCTCGGCCTCGTCGTGGACGCCGCCGAGGCTGACGCGGACGAACTTGCGGTCCATCGCGCGCGCGATGGACTGGCCGAGAGAGGTCTTGCCCACGCCAGGCGGGCCGACGAAGCAGAGAATCGGGGCCTTACCGTTCGGCGCGAGCTTGCGCACCGCGAGATATTCGACGATGCGGCGCTTGATCTTCTCGAGACCGAAATGGTCGTCGTCCAGGATGCGCCGCGCCCCGCCGATGTCGATCGGGCTCTCCTCGGGAAGCGCCCAGGGCAGATCCACCAGCCAATCGAGATAGCTGCGCACCACGCCGTATTCGCCCGCCGCTTCCGGCATGCGCTCGAGGCGGCGCAATTCCTTGCGCGCCTGGTCTTCGACCTCCTTGGGCATGCCGGCCTTGGCGATCGCCGCGCCGATTTCGACGATCTCGCCCGCCTTGCCCTCGTCGCCCTCGCCGAGCTGTCGCTGGATCGCGGCCATCTGCTCGCGCAGCAGCACCTCGCGATTGCGCGAGTCGAGCGCCGCTCTGGTCTCGCGGCCGATCTCCTGCGACAGACGCAGCACCTCGATACGGTGCGCGAGCAGGCGCGACACCCGCTCGAGCCGTGCGCCGACGTCGATCGTCTCGAGGATCTCCTGCTTCTCGTCGGCCGTCGCGTCCATGTAGGTCGCGACCATGTCGGCGAGCGGGCCCGGCGCATCGACCGCCTGGATCGCCGCGAGCAATTCGGGCGGCGCCTGAGGCAGCAGCTGGATCGCCTCGATCGCCTGGCCCTTGAGATGGACGAAGCGCGCCTCGATCGTCGCGGTCGGCGGTCCGGGTTCGGGAACGCGCAGGACACGCGCGACGAGAAACGGCCAGCCGCTGAGGAACTCGACGATCTGGAAGCGCTGTTCGCCCTGGCATATCAGATGATGGGAACCGTCGGGCGCGGTGATGTAGCGCGCGACGCTGGCCACCGTTCCGGCGCGGTGCATGTCGATCGGCAGCGGGTCGGCGGCCTCGCCGTTGCGCTGCATGAGCACGCCGATCGGCCGCTGCTCGCGCACGGCCTGCTGTGCGGCCGCCACCGACCTCGGACGGCCGATCGCCACTGGCAGAACCATACCGGGAAACAGCACCGTGTTGCGCACGGCGACGATGATCAGCGCGTCGGGCGGCAGCGGCGCGAGCGCGTTCGCAGCCTCGCCTTGCGCCGAAGCGCCGGGGCTCGACGTCTCACTCATCGAGGCCTCCCGATTTCAGAAGAACGATCATGATGCAGCCGTCGGCGGCCGAGCGCCGCACGACGCCGTAGCGTCCCGCAGGCAGACGCACGCGTCGCTCGAACCGGCCCTGCGGCAACTCGAGCCGGTGGATGATCGCGGTCTGCATTTCCGGCGGGAACACGCGGGCGCCGGAAAACACGAGATCGGCGCCGTCGATGACGGCTTCGACCCGATCAGGATCGACCCCGGGTAGAGCAACCAGCACGAGCACGGCGCGTTCCGTCTCGAGAACGTCGACCGGCGGCTCCCAGCCGGGGGCCGCGGCGCCCGCGCGGCCGGGCCGGAAGAAGGCGCCGTGCATCCGCTCGGCGCGCGCGAGAATGGCGCACGCCTCCGACCACATCCAATCGCGCGGGCCATTCGCCTGCATGGGACTACCCCGACAAAGAAGCTACAGTTAGGTTGGAAGCGGGGGAATTCAATGGGCGGCCGGCGATCGCCAATCGGCCGGCGCGCCGGCTGGTTCTCGCCACGCGAGGGGATAGTGCGGACCGGCTTGTTGCGACGCGCCCGACCGTTGCGGGCCGGGCTGGGGCCGGCCTGTGTCGCCCCTGCGGCGCGCATCGGGCGCGCGGCCGCTCACGCGAGGCCGTGCCCGCCGTCGGGATTCCGTCGTCGGTGGCGACCCGCCTCAGGCGGCGTAGTCCGATTTTCCTCGCCTTGCCTGCCGCTCGGCTTCCTGGTCGCCGTCGATGAAGCGGCGCGCGGCTTCGCTGGGCATCGGCGCGCCAAAGAGATAGCCCTGGCCGAAATTGCAGCCCTGGTCGGACAGCCAGTCGAGGCTCGAAGAGGTTTCGATCCCCTCGGCGGCGGTCTGCAGGCTGAGGCTGGCGCCGAGGCTTATGATGGCGTCTACGAGCTTGGCGCGCTCGCTGCCGAGCTTGAGCGACGTCACGTAGCTCCGGTCGATTTTGAGCTTGTTGAACCTCAACTCCCTGAGGTGGTAGAGGCTCGAATAGCCCGTGCCGAAATCGTCGAGCGCGATGCCGACGCCTGAGCTCTGCAGCGACGTGAGGGTCGTGCGCGCGGCGTCGAGATCGTTGATCAGCGCGGTCTCGGTGATCTCGACTTCGAGCCTGTTCGGCGCGAAGCTCGTCTCGCCGAGGATCGCGAGGATCCTCTCGGGCAGCCAATGGTCCTGCAATTGCTGCGGCGAGATGTTGACCGCCAGCGTCAGATGTGCGGGCCAGTTCCGCGCGTCGAGACAGGCCTGACGCAGCAGCCCATAGAAGAGGTCGGCGATCATGCCGGTCTCCTCGGCGACACTGATGAAATCATCGGGCGCGATCAAGCCTCGAGTCGGATGGCGCCAGCGCGCCAGCACCTCGAAACCGATCAGGTTTTGTTCTGGCAGCGCCACGATCGGCTGGTAGAATGGCGCGATCTCGCCGCGCGTGATCGCGAGTCTGAGTTCGGCCTCGAGCCGCGCGCGAGCCTTCAGCGCGACGTCCATTTCGGCATGGAAGAATCGGAAGGCGCCGCGCCCTTCGCGCTTGCCCTGATACATCGCGACGTCGGCCGCGTGCAGGACCGCTTCCGGATCTTCGAATTCGGCGCCGACGAGCGCGATGCCGACCGTCGCGCCGACTTCCAATTGTCCCTCGTTCCACGGGATCGGGCTGCGCACGCCAGCGATCACCTGCTGCGCCAGGCGGATGAGATCGTCGCGGTCGCCGCCATAGGGCAGCAGCGCGGCGAATTCGTCCCCGCCGAGACGAGCGACGACGCCGCCGGGCGGCGCAAAATCGCGCAGGCGGTCGGCTACGGCCTTGAGGACGGCATTGCCGGCGGCGTGGCCGTGGACGTCGTTTACGGGCTTGAAGCGGTCGAGATCGATCAAGAGCACCGCGAATTTTTCGGCGACGTCGGGCAGGGCGAGCGTGTCGCAGAGGGCTTCGATAAACATGCGCCGATTGGCTAGCCCCGTGAGCACGTCGATGCGGGCGACCAGTTCGGCCTCGGCCTCGGCCGCCGTGCGCCCCTTCATCGCCTTGCGCAGCAGGAAGGACTTGCGGATCGCCGAGGCGAAGACGCCCATGCTCATGCAGCCGGCCAGCATCACCAGGTTCAGGAGGTCGTGGGTGATCGCAAAGCGGCTGATCGCCTCGAACGCCCCGAGTCGTGCGCCGATGACCCAGATGCAGGCGCCCATCACCATGAGACTCAATAGCTCATAGAGTTCGCCTTTTCCCCAGGAACCGTGTCTCAGGTTCGTCATGAAGCGGTTCATAGAATACCTCTGCCGTCCTACATTCCTAGCCGCCTCACTGTGAGGGAAGCGTTAGCGCGCCCGAACAAAGCGCGGGCCGCGCGAGCCGACCGCGCCGGAGGGTTAAGCGGAGCTGAGACGATTTGGGCGAATGCGAGGCATCACACCGTCGGCGCGCCTCTCCCGCGCGCCGGGCTCGCGGAGGACGTTCAGAAGACGATGTCGTCCGGCGTCGGCGGTTCGCGCAGCAGGGGATAGTCGGTCAGGTTCGATGGGGCGCATGGCGCGCCCGCTTTCTGGCACTCGGTCGCGGCGGTCTCGATGTTCGTCGCGATCGCGCCGCCCCACGAACAGATCGTCTGTCCGTTTCCGTCGGTCGTCGCGTTGCCGGGATGGCGCCCGGTCCAGTTGATGTTGACGGGACGCGCGCCGCCGCACGGCTGCCCGCTGCGTAGAGCAACGACGTCATTGTAGCAGATCGTCGGGCCGAACTGCAGGCACGCCGCCAACATCCCCGGGGTGACCGGCGTCGCGCCGATCGGCGCACCGGTCGCCTGCGCCTGCTCGAGGGCCTGAAAGCCGGCCGCCAACGCGCTGAGATTGCCGACCTGCGCCGCCCATGCGTCGACCTGCTGCTGAAGCGGCTGCGCGAGATAGGCGGCGGGCGTGATCCCTCGCGGCAAATTGCCCCGATGCAACTGAAGCACGCCGAAATTGTATCCGTTCGATGCGCAGACGTTGCCCCCGGATTCGGATTTGGCGGCTCCGCCCCACATGAAGGCGCTTCGTTTGAGCGCCGCGTTCGCCACGGGCGAGGCGGCAATGGCGGCGGCGATCACGCCGGCGCTGTAGCCCGTCGGCGCGCACGGCCGCTGTCCGGCCGCGGAGGCGCCGGCGCCGAGGACGAGCGCGGCCAGCGAAGTCACGATCGGACGCGCGATCGCGCCGGGGCCGCTCGACAGATCGCGGAGAATTCCAGCCCCGGCCGGCGCGCCGCGAGATGGCGCACGACCTGCCGAAATGGAAGTAGTCTTGGACAGTTGATTCATTTGTTAATGTTGTTTACCTTACACGCGAGGGTATCATCTAAAATTTTCTATGTCTAACGATAGATTATATCGTTCACATGAGAGTAATATACGCGAAAACTGACGATGAAATATTTGACTATCACGCCCTAGTGGAGTTAAGAATGATTAGTATACGCTGGTTTATTAATTGAAACTGATTGGTAACGCTGAAATAGGCGAGCGAAGGCGCCGCGCTGCGGCGCGCGTGGGGCGTCGGCAAGCGCTGCATCCATTTCGGCCGACTTCCCCTCGACGCCGGCTTTATGGCGCGATCGGCCGGGGATCGGCGCCGTTTGGGGGGGCCGTGCGCTGGGCCGTCGCGAGGCGGCGCGGCCCGGCGCCCGGGCAAGGTCGTCGGCACGGTCAAAGGCCGGCGAGAGGCGCGCGGCGATGAACACGTCGTGGACGAGGCCGGTCGGTTCTTGGCGCAGGACCGCGCCGGAAGTCTGCAGCGACTCAGAACGAGAGCGCCGGTGGCAACATGGTCGGGAGGTTCAGCCGGCCCCGACCATCCTCGGCGATGACGCTGGAGATTTCCGCGCCATCGCACGCCTCGAAGGTCTCGGCGAACGCGCCGCCGCCGCGCGCAATCGCGGCCTATGATCGTCCGCCGCCATCCTCCGGGTCCCCGGGCGGAACGCATTCGTGGCGATCGGTCGCCACGCGCCTCTCCAGGGCGGCGCCAACTCCGGCCGAGCGGCTCGACCGCCCGGGACGCGGCGCGGGCGGATCGGCCGAACATAGACCCGCCGAACGGCTACGCAGCCGCCGCGAGCGACCTCGGCGGCGCGCGCCTGAAATGAGTCCGTCGAGTGGCGAATCGATTGGGCCTTCGTCGCACCCGTCAGTGCAGCGGTCCGCCCCTTGGCTCGGGCGCGCTGAATGCGAGCAACCGCTGGACAGCGCCGGAAATCGCAATCCGCTCGCCGACGCCGAGGGCCGCGATCCGCGCCTCGACTTCGCGCGCGATCGCGAGCGGATCGCTGTCCGCCATGCGCGTCGCCTCCTCGAAGAGCCTGTTGATCAAGCCCACTGCGTTATGTTCGCGCGCCATGGCGCATCCTTGTTTACCGATGATGAACAGATATCGCTTATGATGTTGCACAGAATTGAACATCGGCGGTTCAAAACAATCGCTTCCTGAGCGCCGACAACTCGCCGATGATCCAGCAGTTGAATCGACAAATCAAGAGCAACGGTATGAACGCCGGAACAAGCCACAGATCGGACGCGGCGACGCGTGTGGAAATCGTCACCACGAATGAACAGCTGATGCACGCCTACGCCGTGCGAAGCATCTGTTTCATGGAGGAGACGGGACTCGCCGCGCGCCGCGCCTTCGACGGCAACGATTTCCAGGCCACCCATGTCGTCGTCTACGCGGGCGAGGAGCCGGTCGGCGCCGCCCGCATCCGCTGGTTCAGCGGTTTTGCGAAGATCGAGCGGACCGCATTCCGGAAGGCTTGGCGCAACCCGCGGGTACTGAAGCAGGCCGCCGACTTCATATTCGAGCACGCCGCGCGCAAGGGCTATTCCAAGGCGATCACGCTCGCCAAGCCGCAATATGCGATGGTGTGGATCCGTCTGCTCGGATTCCGGCAGATCGTCGGCAGGCCCCCATCGCTGTCGGGCGAGGGCGAACCGTTCGTGCAACTGATCAAGGACCTGCCCGCAGCGGAAGACGCGATTTCGATCGACACCGATCCCAACGTCTTGTTCCGGATCGAAGGCTCATGGCACGTTCCGAGCGCCTTCGAGTCGCCGCGGCGGCTGGCGCTGAGCGTCGGCGCGGCGGGCACGAGGCGGCGCCGGCTACGCGAGCGCTCCGCTAGAGATTGAAAAGCGTCGCGTAGCCTTCCCGCACGGAGGCTTCGTCCGCGTCGAGGTTCATCTCGGGCGCCAGCCATGGATTGTTCGGACCGAGGATCGACGTGACGAAATCGAAGATGATGCGTACCGGTCGCGCCTGCAGCCGCTCGGTCAGTGCGGTGAGATAGAGGGGGAGCGCAATTCTGCAATCGAGATCGAGCGGCAACACCGACGGCTCGAGTACGTGTACGCTCGCGAGCAGGCCAATGCCGAGCCCGGCCTTGACCATCATGCCGTAGCCGATCGGCGCCTCGCAACAATGGGACACGGTTCCGCGTTCGACGATATCGCGCCAGGGGCCCCACGCCGCCGTCCTTGCGGAATAGCGATCGGAATCGACGAACAGGTGCTCATGCAGATTATCGCGCGACGGGCGTCCGCGGCTGGCCACGTAGCACCGACTGGCGATCGGCAGGTAGTGGAGGGTCCCCATCCGCACCGAGGTCATGTCCTGGCGCTCTTCGGGCGCGAAGCCGACCATGAGATCGGTCCGGTTCTCAGCGAGGCTGAGATAGTTCTGCGGGGTCTTCAATTCGACGCGAAGACGCGGATAGGTCAGCGCGAGGCGGCGCAGCGCCGGCACGATGAAGACGACGCCGATCCCGTCGGTGACGCTCAGCCGCACGACGCCCTCCGACTGGCGCAGTTCCGCGCGCAGGTCGCTGGTCAGCGTATGAATCTCCTGGTCGAATCGCTGCAGAGCGCGCGCCAGCCCCTCCCCGCGGCGGGTAAGCGCAGCGCCGGTCTTGGTGAACACGATCAGTTGGGCGCCGATCGTGTCCTGCAGCCGCCTGATCTCGCGCCCCGCGGTCATCCGGCTGACGCCCAGTTCGTCGGCGGCGCGATTGAGGCTGCGCGCCTTGGCGACCGCCAGGAAGGTCCGCAACTCGCCCCAGTAGCGGCCGCTCAGCAGAGCGCCGTCCTCGATCGCCAGGCGGCTGATCGACGGCGCGCCGTTTCGGAAAGGATGTTCCATCGATACGCCTCCGCCCGTTAGATAGTCATTCGTGGCCTTGAAGTCCAAAGTCGGGGATGGACGCCATGTGACGGCGGGTGCAGGGTTCGCAACCAGCCTGCGCTGGGACGCGAACCGGCGGGCGGCTTCGAAGACGCCGGCGGACCTCCTCCTGGAACGCCGGGCGATTCGCGCGCGCCGACCCGCCGAGCCGAGGCAGCGAACGCGTGGGTAGATATAATTCGCTTGCGGCATGCTCCCTCGCATGCTGGTATTCGAGCCTCGAGGAAGTGTCGATCGGCGCCGGGCCCGCACCTTCGGCGTTGAATTGCGGACGTCGGCGGGCAGCGATTTTTCGCCCAAGCGAAAGGCCCGCTCAGGCCGGTTCGTCTCGGCACGGGATCGGGGCCGGGCGCTGAGCGCCGACGTTTCTGGGGAGCGGCGTCTTCGTTGCGGGCGCCGGCGGTTATACCGATTCCGGGGGGGGGCGGTGACGACCTTACGCGCGCTCGTCTGCTTTCTGTCGATCATGGCCTTGTCCGGTTGCGGGAGCAGCAGGGGCGACATCGTCGAGGCCGCGCTCGACAGGACCCTCTATCCCGCCGAGACGAAGGCCGAGCGGCTTCTCCGCTTTTTCGAGGTCCAGGCGCTGCTGGTTCGTCTCGTCGCCGAAAGCGGCTCCAGCATTTCGGACCGCAACGGGATCGCAATGGCGAATATCGCCGCGACGGCTGAACTCGACAACCTCGTCGAATGCCTGCAGGTCGGCGCCGTCAATGTCACGGGCAAGCTCTCGTTCGGAAAGGTCGATCCGGGCTCGGCGGTCCGCGTGGACGACACCTATTGCTCCTTCTTCGAATCGCGCCTGACGAGCTACGAGGAATCGCTGGTGTCGATGGTGCGCCAGGCGGCGCGCGACGATCCCGACGCCAAACTGCTCGCGACCGCGCTGACCGGAACCACCCCGCTCGATTTCGCCGGCGTCGTTTCGATCATCATTCAGATCGCCGGTGGGGTCATCCGCGACGAAATCATCCTGCACGCGTTCACCACCGATGCGCTCGAGCTCGAATATTTCGTCTGGCAGCCCTACCTGACCGGCCCCCAGGAGATATCGGCCAATTGCAGCGAACAGAAGCCTCCGATCTGCCGGGATCCGACAGTCGTCAGGCCCGAGCGCGCGAGCATCGACGATCTGCGCAACGCGCTGGCGGCGGCCCGCACGGCGAACCTGCCGCCGACGATTCGCGTCTGGCATTTCGAGGAAGTCGAATCCTTCATGGTCTCGGCCTGCCAGGCCCTGAACGGCGACGCCCAGGTGGTCGGGGGGCAGGGCAACAACCACACCAATTGCTCCGCCAATCTTCCCTTCTCGATACCGGCGATGCGAAGCCAGTAGCCGGCGATCGCCGCCGAGGCTCTGCGGCCGGAGTCGCGCCCGGGCGCGACTCGTCCCGGCGCTCGATTGGAACGCAATGGCCGCCGGTCGCGTTTCCAGAATTCGGCGCGTCGCCGCGGCGCGGCCTCGACAGCGAGTCCCCCGATGTCCCCTTCCCATTCGGACGCCCTGGTCCTGTTCGGCGCGACCGGCGATCTCGCGCACAAGATGACGTTTCCCGCGCTCTACGAACTCACGAAGGCCGGAGCGCTCGACGTTCCCGTGATCGGCGTCGCCTCCTCGCCATTGAGCGCGGCGCAGCTGCGCGTGCGCGTCAAGGACAGCGTGGCGCGGACGGGCCGAGTCGTCGACCGCGGCGCGCTGCGTCGCCTTCTCGGCCGGATCGGCTACGTCAGCGGCGACTATCAGAATCCCGCCACTTTCGCCGCGATCGCACGGGCGCTCGGCGGCGCGAAGCGTCCCGCCCATTATCTCGCGATCCCGCCCGGCCTGTTCGCGACCGTGATCGAGGGGCTCGGCGCCGCGGGCCTGGCGAAGGACGCGCGCGTGATCGTGGAAAAGCCGTTCGGGCGCGATCTCGCCTCGGCGCGCGCGCTCAACCGGGTCGCGCGCAGCGCCTTTCCCGAGGATTCGATCTTCCGCATCGATCACTTCCTCGGCAAGGAGGCGATCATGAACATCCTGTATTTCCGCTTCGCCAACGCCTTCCTCGAGCCGATCTGGAACCGCAACTACGTCGCCGCCGTCCAGGTGACGCTCGCCGAGGATTTCGGCGTCAACGGCCGCGGCGGCTTCTACGAAACAGCCGGCTGCCTGCGCGACGTCATCGAGAACCACCTGTTCCAGATCGTCGCGCTCCTCGCGATGGAGCCGCCCGCCGGGCGCGACTACGGCGCTGTCCAGGACGAGAAGGCCAAGGTGTTCCGCGCGATGCGCCCGCTGACGCGCGCCGATGTCGTGCGCGGCCAATATGCGGGCTACCGCAAGGAGCCCGGGGTTGCGAGGAATTCCGACGTCGAGACCTTCTGCGCGGTCAGGCTGTTCGTCGATTCCTGGCGCTGGCAGGGCGTGCCCTGGTACATCCGCTCGGGCAAGTATCTCGCCCAGACCATCACCGAGGTGCTGGTGGAGTTGAAGCCCGCGCCGCAGCAACTGTTCGCCGATTCGGCGCCGGCGACCGGGCGCGACAATTTCTTCCGATTCCAGCTCTCGCCGAAATCGGTCATCGGCCTGGCGGCGCGCGTGAAACGCCCGGGCAAAGCCTATCTCGGCGACCAGCGCGAACTCACGCTGACCGACGAGCATCCCGGCGAGCAATCGGCCTATGCCCGGCTGCTCGGCGATGCGATGACGGGCGACGGCGCCCTGTTCACGCGCGAGGACGCCGTCGAGGCCGCCTGGGCGGCGGTCGATCCGATCCTCGACGACCATCCGGCGGCTCTGCCCTACAAGCGCGGCAGCTGGGGCCCGCGCGAGGCCGACGCGCTGATCGCCGCCGACCGGGGTTGGGAGAATTTCGGCGCCCGGACCGCGGCGACGCCGCGAGTCGCGCCCGGCGCGCCACGCCGGCGCGGCGTTGCGGAAGCGGGCGCGCCGAAGCCGGGGCGGCGCGCGGCGGACGGGGCCAGGGCCGCCGGAGAGGTCACCTGACGCGCGCCGGCCGCGGTCGGAACAAGAGCCGGAAATTTTTGGAAATTTTTGGAAAGCTTTGGAACTCTTCGGAACCTCTTTATTTCCAGATTTCATAGAAATTCATGGTATTTCAAGGGTTTGCGAGAGTGAAAGCGTTTTTGCGCCCCGATGCGCCCGCGCCTTGGGACTCATCTCCTTGCGCCTCCCGCGGCCTCCGGATGAGGCTCTGCCCAGGACGTGACGGCCGCGGTTCGGGTCGCCGCGTCTGCCCGACCTCGTATTCCTCCCCCATCTCCGCACCATAGCATGAATTCTGATTTACAGGAAGGATTTCTTCGAGTCGGCTCGCGACAGACTCGGGCCGGCGCGATCCCTTAGGCCGCTCAGCCCGCCGTCTGGGCGATCCAGGCGTCCGTCGCGCTCCGCCCGCTCTCGCGCAGCCGTTCGAGGAACGCCCGGCCGAGATTGGCCGCGCTCTCGCCGCCGAGGCCCTCAAATTCGTCCTGCGCCGCGATCCGGCCGATGCGCAGGCGGCGCAGTTTCGGGGTCGCGCGCAGCACGAGGCCGATCTTCAGCGCCTCGAGCTCGGCATTGAGCGTCGCATTGAAATGAATCTGGTCGAGCCGCTTCATGATTTCGGTCGGGCTTCCCGGCAGCCGGTCCGATTTGGCGGGCGTGACCTGCACGACGAGGACATGAGGCGCGTCGGAAGCCTGCACGAGCGGGATCAGCGGGGGATTGGCGGCATAGCCGCCGTCCCAGTACGGCTCGCCGTCGATCTCGATCGTGTGGTGGACGAGCGGCAGGCAGGCGGAGGCGAGCACGGTCTCGACCGTGACCTCGCGTTCGCGGAAAATCTTCAGCTGACCGTCGCGCACCCGGGTCGCGGCGATCAGCAGCTTGACCGGCGAGCGCGCGCGCAATTCGGCGAAATCGATTTCCGCGGCGAGCGCCTCGCGCAGCGGATTGAGGTCGAACGGATTGAACTGGGCGGGCGACAGCGTGCGGGTCAGCGCGCCGAAGCCGGCGTTGATCGCCGCCGCGGCGAGCGAGGCGGCGGGGAGGAACGAGGCCGACTGGCTCATCCGCTTCCAGAACCGCGCGAGCTTTTCGCGCGCCGCCTCGCGGCTCTCGATCAGCCCGGAGGCCATCAGGACCGCGTTGACGGCGCCCGCGCTCGCCCCGCTGACCGCGTCGAATTCGATCTCGCGCTCGAGCAGTCGGTCGAGCACCCCGGAGGTGAAGGCGCCGAACGAGCCGCCGCCCTGGAGGGCGAGCGAAAGCCGCCGCGGCGGCCATGGCGCAGGCTGCGGTCCGGCGCCGACGAAGGCGCGCGCGCGGTCGATCATCCCCATTGGCTGCGTCCTCGTAGCGCCCAAATGGCGCCAACGGTAATTGTGCACTGCAACATTACCATTCAAGCGCAGGCGCGACAAAGCCGTCGAGAAATCCGGAACATCACGTTAAATTGTTGAAATATCTAAAAATAAGCACGCCGGGAGGTTAGCGCATCCTTCCTCGCCGCCGGGGCGATTCCTCACTCGGCTCGGCCCAGCGCCTTTGCCCGGATCGCCGAGAGCGTCGTCGTCGGCGTGATCGCCTCCGGATCGACCTTGACATGCAGAATCGATGGCTTGCCCGAGGCGACCGCGCGCTCGAAGGCGGGCGCGAAATCCTCGGTCGCCGCGACCGTCTCGCCATGGCCGCCGAACGCGCGCGCGTAGGCCGCAAAGTCCGGGTTCTTCAGCGTCGTCGCGCTGATCCGGCCGGGATACTCCCGCTCCTGATGCATGCGGATCGTGCCGTACATGCCGTTGTCGATCACGACCACCAGGATCGGACAGTCGTATTGCACCGCGGTGGCGAATTCCTGGCCGTTCATGAGAAAGCAGCCGTCGCCGGCGAAGGCGATGACCAGCCGGTCCGGGCGCAGCCGGCGCGCGGCGACCGCCGTCGGCACGCCAAAGCCCATCGAGCCGGAGGTCGGCGCGATCTGCGAGTCGAAATGGCGGAAGCGCAGGAAGCGCCCCGGCCAGATCGCATAATTGCCGGCGCCGTTGGTGTAGATCGCGTCGGGCGCGCGTTGGTTGAGCCACAGCATGATCGCGCCGAGTTGCACCGCGCCGGGCATGACCGGCGCGGTCTCGGTCCATTCGCGGAACTCGGCGCGCGCGGCGCGGGTGCGCGCGCCCCAGGGGATCGCATTGGGCGGCTGCAGGCCCTCGAGCGCGGCGCAGAAGGCGGGCGGCGTCGCGACGATGCCGAGCGTCGGGTGATAGACCCGGCCGATCTCGAGCGCGTCGGCATGGACATGGACGAGCCTCTGGCGCGGCGTCGGCACGGCGAGCAGCGTGTAGCTCTGCGCGGTCATCTCCGACATGCGCCCGCCGAGCAGAAGGACGAGATCGGCGTCCTCGATGCGCGCCTTCAGCCTCGGGTTGGGGCCGATGCCGATCTCGCCCGCGTAATTGTCATGCTCGGGATCGAACAATGTGCCGCGCCGGAACGAGGTCGCGACCGGCAGATCGAAGCGCTCGGCGAAGCGCCGCAGCGCCTCGCGCGCGCGCGCGCTCCAGCCGCCGCCGCCGGGAATGACGATCGGCCGCTCGGAGGCCCACAGCATTTTCTGCAATTCGGCCATCTGGGTCAGGCCGGGCCAGATCGGCGCCGGCTCGACTCGCGGCGCGTCGGCCGCGCCCGCCATTTCGGTCAGCACGTCCTCGGGCAGGCCGATCACCACCGGCCCCGGCCGGCCCTGCATCGCGACATGGAAGGCGCGCTGGACGATTTCGGGGATGCGCGCGGGATCCTCGATCTCGGTCGCCCATTTGGCGGTCGAGCCGAAGAAGGCGCGATAGTCCATCTCCTGGAAGGCGCCGCGCCCGAGCATCGCGCGCTCGACCTGACCGATGAACAGGATCAGCGGCGTCGAATCATGCTCGGCGATATGCACGCCATGGGCCGCATTGGTCGCGCCGGGGCCGCGGGTGACGAAGCATATGCCCGGGCGCCCGGTGAGCCGCGCGGCGGCGATCGCCATCATCGCCGCCCCCGCCTCCTGCCGGCAGACTGTGACGGAAAGCGCGGAATCGTGGAGCGCGTCGAGCACCGCGAGATAGGATTCGCCGGGCACGCAGAAGACGTGCTCGACGCCCTGGACGGCGAGCTGGTCGACGAGGATCTGACCGCCGGTGCGGGCGTTGGGGATCGGCATCGCCGGGAATCTCCGCGTCGGACTCGGCGCCGCCGAACCTGACGAAGCCTGTGTTTGGCAGGTCGCGGGGCGAGATTCAATCCGTCGCTCGGTGGGTGGTGGGTTGCGGGCGACGCAGGAGTCGAGAGGATTGGCTGGAAGAGAAGGCCCTCGTGGCGCGGGAGAGGCTTTTGCAGAATACGGTCCCGAAGGATTTCGCGCGCGGAGGTTTGCGACTTTCATCCGATTGCAATCGGCCGTAATTCTCATACGACAGACCCGGCGGAGGCGGTATCTGGCGCGTTCGTCGGCCGAGGTTTCCCGAGGTCCCAGCAAATGCTCATCCGCGCCATCGCGCCAGCCGACGCCGAAAGCATTCATGCCATCCACGGCCTGTGTCTCCAGCGCACGTTGTCCGGCCGCTACACCCGGGAGCAGATCGAGGCCTGGATAGCCGGCCGGACGCCGCAGGGCTATCTCAGGGCGGCGGAAGCCGGCGAACGCTTCTTCATCGCGGAAGAAGCCGGAGCGATCGTCGGCTACGCCTCCTGGCAGGAGGACGAATTGCTCTCCCTCTTTGTCCATCCTGATTTCCAGGGCCGCAGCATAGGCTCGACGCTCATTGCCGCGTGTTTCGACGATGCGGCGCGGGGCCACGCCAGCATTTCCCAAGTGAAATCCGTGCTCGGGGCCGAGGGCTTCTATGCTCGGCATGGCTTCGGGATCGTCGGACCCGGCTCGATGAGCAAACGCGGCGTGATCATTCCGCATATCTGGATGCGACGTGTCGGTCAGGGAGTGGGAGGCGACGAAGGCTGAGGCCGATGGCGGTTCCGATGCGCGCAAGTCAGCCTCGTTCGCGGGTACGACTGAGCTGCGCGTGTCGGCGCGCGCCATGACCGGGAACCGCGCGCTGTGGCCCGAGTTCCCCCCGCCCCTCAGAAAAACGCCTGCAGCCCCGTCTGCGCGCGCCCGAGGATCAGCGCATGCACGTCATGCGCGCCCTCGTAGGTGTTGACCGTCTCGAGATTCTGCGCGTGGCGCATCACGTGATAGCCGCCTGAAATGCCGTTGGCGCCGTGGATGTCGCGCGCGAGCCGGGCGATGTCGAGGGCCTTGCCGCAATTGTTGCGCTTGATCAGCGAGACCATCTCCGGCGCCGACCGCCCCGCGTCCATGAGCTGGCCGACCCGCAGGCAGGCCTGCAGGCCGAGCGCGATTTCGGTCTGCATGTCGGCGAGCTTTTTCTGGACGAGCTGGGTCGCCGCGAGCGGCCGGCCGAACTGCTTACGCTCCATCGCATAGTCGCGCGAGCGGCGCCAGCAATCCTCCGCCGCGCCCATCACGCCCCAGGCGATGCCGTAACGCGCGCGGTTGAGGCAGCCGAACGGCCCCTTGAGGCCGGAGACGTTGGGCAGCATCTGGTCGGCGGAAATCTCGACGCCGTCCATCACGATCTCGCCGGTGACCGAGGCGCGCAGCGACAGCTTGCCCTCGATCTTCGGCGCGGAGAGGCCCTTCATGCCCTTCTCCAGAATGAATCCGCGAATGTGCCCGCCATGAGCGGAGGATTTCGCCCAGATCACGAAGACATCGGCGATCGGCGCGTTGGATATCCACAACTTCGCGCCGGTCAGCCGATAGCCGCCGTCGATCGGCTCGGCCCGGGTCGTCATCGATCCGGGATCGGAGCCCGCCTCCGCCTCGGTGAGGCCGAAACAGCCGATCCAGGCGCCCGTCGCCAGCTTCGGCAGGTATTTCTGCCGCTGGTCCTCGTCGCCATAGGCGTAGATGGGATGCATGACGAG
>JBEKEI010000066.1:0-22508 GCA_050013915.1 Roseiarcus sp. | reverse complement strand
TTGCTCGACGCCCGCGACGCCTCCTGGCTGATCACCCGGACGCTCGGCGGCGGCGCCCACGAAGTCTGCCTGGACTTCGACCCGGGAGCGAATGACGAAGTGTCGTTCGTGCTGTTCGCCGCGAACGGCGCTTCGGTCGAGGCGAGCGTCGTCGTGGCGGGCGGCGACCTGCGCGACGCATTCGCATCCGCATCGACGAGGGTCAGCGCCGTCGCCGGGGACGGCGCGCGGATCGGGGGCGCCCTCGACGGCGGGTCCTGCGCGCCGGACGCCCCGGTCAGTCCGCCCGCGCGCCCGGAAATCGCCGTCCTCGCCGCGGCGGAATCGTCGGCGCGGCAAGTTACCGGCGCCTCTCCGCTCGAAGGCGCTGCGCCGCCCGCTTCCCCTCCCTCTGACGCCAAGGCCAGAGGCGCGAGCGCCGACGGCGGGACGCGGCCGGACCGGCTGCTTCGACAGGTCGGGAATTGGCTGAGCCGCGGCGGCGCCCGCTACTACTGCCAGAAGCCATGGACCGACATGAACAATTTTACGGTTGACGGCAGGATGGACGTATGTTGCATCGCGACCGGAGCCAGTCAGGAAGCCTATCAAATCGGGAATCTCAACCGCCAGAATTTTCAGGAAATCTGGAATGGCCCGGTCGCCCGGAAATTTCGGCGCACGGTCAACAGCGCCAACAAACTGCCGCCATGCGCGCGGTGCCCGATGAGTTACGCATATCAGGGGTTCTTATTCGATCCCGCACATACGAGAGACGCAACAGTAGGGAGGGTCGCAAACCGTCTAGCCAAAACGAAATTGGCGCGGTGCGGACCGTATATCAGCAAGATGGGCGATTATCTGGTGAATCGCGTCCTGTTCAGGGGCTTCAAGCGATGAAATGAACTGCTCGCTCGCCAAAGCCTCGAATCAAGGGTCGCGACCGGCTATAGGATGGGATGGATTTTCTTTGGGGGCTGGGAAGCGACAAGAGGGGTTGGAAGCGGGCGATCGCGCCAGACGCATTCTCATCGTAGTCGGGACGAGGCCGGAGGCGATCAAGATGGCGCCGGTCGCCCGGCGGTTGATGGACTGCGAAGGCGTTGCGCTTCGTCTGTGCGTCACCGCCCAGCATCGCGCCATGCTCGACGAGGCTTTACGCATATTCGAGCTGGTGCCTCATTACGATCTCGACCTCATGCGGCCCGGCCAGACGCTGTCGGGCGTGGCGAGCGCGGTGATGCGCGAGCTCGATCCGGTGCTCGAAACCTGGCGGCCCGACTGGCTGCTCGTCCAGGGGGACACCACGACGACGATGGCCGCCGCGCTCGCCGCCTTCCACCGCCGGATTCCGGTCGGCCATGTCGAGGCGGGGCTGCGGACCGGCGATCTCGCCAACCCTTGGCCGGAGGAGGCGAACCGGCGGATCGCGAGCATTCTGGCCCGGCGCCATTATTGCCCAACCGAACGTGCGCGCCAGGCGCTGCGCGCCGAGGGGATTGCTGATGCCTCGATCCTGGTGACCGGCAACACGGTCGTCGACGCCCTGGAGATGGCGGTCGCCGCGATCGACCGCGCGCCCGCGCTTCAGGATGAGCTGCGCCGGCGGTTCGATTGGCTCGCGGACCACCGTCGCCTGATCCTCGTCACCGGGCACAGGCGCGAGAGTTTCGGCGCCGGATTCCAGCAGATCTGCTGCGCCCTCGCCCGGCTCGGCGAGCGGCCGGACGTCCAGATCGTTTATCCCGTCCACCTCAATCCGAACGTCCGCGGGCCGGTGTTCGAGGCGCTCGGCGGTCGCGCGGGGATTACGCTGATCGATCCGCTCGACTATCTCGCCTTCGTCTGGTTGATGCGACGCTCCTATTTCATCCTGACCGATTCGGGCGGGGTGCAGGAGGAGGCTCCCGCATTCGGCAAGCCCGTCCTCGTCCTGCGCGATACGACCGAGAGGCCGGAGGCGGTCGAGGCGGGCGGCTCGCGCCTCGTCGGCGCGAACGCTGACCGGATCGTGGCGGAATGCGAAATGCTGCTGGATCGGCCGAATCGGCACAAGACGATGAGCGGAATCGGCAATCCGTTTGGCGACGGCGCCGCGGCGGGTCGAATCGCCGCCGACCTCACGAGAGATTTCGCATGATGGGCCGGTTCGAGAAGATCGTGATCGTCGGCCTTGGCTATGTCGGCCTCCCGACGGCCGTGACGATCGCCGCCCGCGGCGTGCCGGTGGTCGGCGTCGACGTGCGCGCCGACGTCGTCGAGCGCGTCAACAGCGGCGGCGCCCACATCATCGAGCCTGACCTCGACATCATCGTTCAGAGCGTCGTCAGTTTGGGAACGCTGAGGGCGGTCGCCGCGCCCGAGCCGGCCAGCGCGTTCATCATCGCGGTGCCGACGCCGGTCGGGCAGGACAACGAGCCCGACATGCGCGCGGTCGAGCAGGCGCTAGGCGCGATCGCGCCGGTGCTCGCGCGCGGCAATCTCGTCGTCATCGAATCGACATCGCCGATCGGCACGACGCGCCGCGCCGCGGAGCAATTGCGCGCGCTGCGCCCCGACCTCAGCTTTCCCGGCCACGGCGACGACGAGTCCGACGTCATGGTCGCCTATTGCCCCGAGCGGATCCTGCCCGGCAATACCTTGCGCGAACTCACCGACAACGACCGGCTGGTCGGCGGGCTCGACCGGCGCAGCGCCGAGCGGGCGCATACGCTCTATTCGATCTTCGCCAAGGGCGCGATCCGCCGTACCGAAGCTGCGACCGCCGAAATGGTCAAGCTCGCCGAAAATGCGTTTCGCGACGTCAACATCGCTTTCGCCAACGAACTGTCGCTGATTTGCGAGGCCTCCGACATCGACCCCTGGGAGGTGATCAAGCTCGCCAACCTCCACCCGCGCGTGAACATCCTCCAGCCGGGGCCCGGCGTCGGCGGCCACTGCATCCCGGTCGATCCGTGGTTCATCATCAACCAGCAACCGGCGCTAGCGCGCCTCATCCGAGCCGCGCGCGAGGTGAATGTCGCCAAGCAACGCCATGTCGGCGAGCGCATAGCGCGCGCGGCGGGCCGATTCCGCAATCCGCGGATCGCCGTGCTCGGCCTCGCCTACAAGCCCAACGTCGACGATCTCCGCGAGAGCCCGGCCGTCGCCATCGCCGAACAGCTGATCGAATCGGACGCCGGCGAACTCTATCTGGTCGAACCTCATCTCGCCGCGCCGCCGCGCCGTTTCGCCGAACGGCGGCGCGTGCGCTGGGCGGATCTGGACGAGGCGCTCCGCGAGACTGACATCGTGGCGATCCTCGTCGCGCACGACCAGTTTCGCGGCGTCGACCGCCGGGCCCTGAGCGGAAAAATCCTCATCGATGCGGTCGGGCTGCTGCGATGACGGCGCGTCCAGCCGAAAAGCCGACAGCATGAGGCAGATTCTGTTCGCCAGCACGCGGGCGCTGGTGGCGCGCATGCCCGAGCCCGGCGTAGAGCCGGGAGCGGTACTCGTGCGCGCGCGCTTCTCGCTGATCAGCGCCGGGACCGAGCTCGCTGCGCTGCGTCCCCTGGGCTCCGGGGCCGACGGCGCGACCGCGGCCGAGCGGGTCGGCGATATCACGGTAACCGCGCGGCTCTATCTCGGCAAGGCGATCCGAAATCCGCGCCTTGCCGCGCGCCGCGCGCTCCGGATCGCGACGAGCCTCGCGCGTCAGAGCCTCGCGGACGCCGCGCCGCTTCGCGAGCCGGCGCCCGCGCCGCGCGCGCCGATCCGATGGCTGCCCCAGGCCGCACGCGAATGCACCGGCGAAGGCGGCGCGCTGACCCTCGTGTCCGCCGGCGAGCCTGGCCACTACCAGGCGGAGTCGCCGCCGATTCCGGTTAGCACCGGCTGCCTGATCGAGGTCCGTCTCAAAGGGCGAATCCTGGCCGGCGGCTTCGCGCTGGGTCTGCTCAACGATGACAAATCCACGTGGCTTGGCATGATTCCGCTGTCGTCGGGCCCGCTCGACGAGTCGGTCCACCTCGATCCCGGCCAGGCGCGCGAAGTGACCTTGGTCCTGACCAATCCGGCGACGCCGGGCGAGAACCGGATGACCCTGGAGCGCTCGGAGTTCGCGCTGGTTCCCGCGATGAGCGCGGGCGCCCCCGTGACCGATATGACCGATCAGGGCTGGAACGTCGGCTATTCGCTCGCCGGCGAGGTGGTGGGCGTCGGCGCCGGCGTCACGGATTTCGTCGTTGGCGATCTCGTCGCCTGCGCCGGCGCCGGTCAGGCCAATCACGCGGATTATGTCAGCGTCAGGCGCAACCTCGTTTGCCGCGTTCCCGCGGGGTGTGCGATGCGGGAAGCCGCGACGGCGACGGTCGGGGCGATCGCCATGCAGGGCGTGCGCCGGGCCGCGCCGCAGATCGGCGAAATCGTCTGCGTGATCGGGCTCGGCCTCATCGGCATGATCGTCGTTCAGCTGCTGCGCGCCTCCGGCTGCCGCGTCATCGGCGTCGATCTCGACGCCGAGCGGTGCCGCAGGGCGCTCGGCTTCGGCGCCGCGGCCGCCGAAACCGACGTCGATCGCGCGCTGATCCGGCTGCGCGACCTCACCGCCGGCCATGGCGTCGATGCGACGATCGTCACGGCGGCGAGCAAGTCCAGCACGCCCATCAATTCCGCGATGGAGCTCACGCGCCGCCGCGGCCGCGTGGTCATCATCGGCGACGTGGGGCTGAAGGTCGAGCGCGCCGCCTTCTACCGCAAGGAGATCGACCTTCTGATGAGCACGTCCTATGGTCCGGGACGCTACGACGGCGATTACGAGGATCTCGGGCGCGACTATCCCTATGGATTCGTCCGCTGGACCGCCAACCGCAACATGCAGGCCTATCTCGAACTGATCGCGGAAAAGCGGCTCGACATAGCCGCGCTGATCGACCGCGTCATTCGCGTCGACGAGGCGCCGGCCGCCTATGCCCAGTTGGCCAGACCGCGCGGCACTCCGCCGCTCGCCGTCGTGATCGCCTATCCCGAGCCGGTGGGCGCGCTCGTCGATCTGCCCGACGCGCGCCTCATCCAGTTGCGCGGCCATCGTCGGCCGATCGCGGAGCGGGTCAACTATGCGCTCGTCGGCGCCGGCGGGTTCGGCACGCAGATGCTCGTGCCGATGATGGAACGTCGGAAGGACCGGTTCTTCCTGCGCGGCGTCGTCAGCCGCGACGCGGCCCGCGGCGGGAATTTCGCGCGTTCGAAGCAGGTCGAGCTGCTCGCCTCGAGCTACGAGGCCGTCGTGCGCGACGATCGCTTCGACCTCATGGTCATCGCCACCCGCCACGCCGAGCACGCCCACCAGGTGACGAGCGCGCTCGAGGCGGGCAAGCACGTCTTCGTTGAAAAGCCGCTGGCGATCAGCTGGGAGCAGCTCGATGCGGTTCGCGCGAGCCTCGCCGGGATCGCCGACCCGCCGCGGCTGACGGTCGGCTTCAACCGGCGCTTCGCGCCCGCCATCCAGCGGCTCAAGGACGAACTGGGCGGCCAGCGGACCCCCATCATGATCAATTACCGGCTCAACGCCGGCTATATTCCGCTCGATCATTGGGTGCAGGGTCCGGAAGGGGGCGGCCGCAACATCGGCGAAGCCTGCCACATGTACGACCTCTTCGCCTTTCTCGCCGGCGCCCCGGTCGTCTCGGTCGGCGCCGCCGCGATCGACCCGGGTGCGCGCGCCTATGCGCGCAGCGACAACTTCTGCGCGACGATCGGCTACGCGGACGGCAGCCTCGGCCAGCTGACCTACACTGCCCTGGGTCCGAAGACGGGGCTGGCGAAGGAACGCATCGAGGTCTTCGGCAACGGCGAGGCCTGGATCGTCGACGACTTCAAGTCGCTGACGCGCGCGAGCGACGGGGCGGTCCTGTGGTCGGCGGCCGCGGCTGACAAGGGCCACGCGGAGGAAATGTCCCGTTTCGCCGACGCGCTCGCCGGGGGCGGCCCCGACCCGATTCCGCTCGACCAGATATTCGAGACGACTGCGGTCGCGCTGCACGTCGAGGATCTCCTGCACGGCCGCTCCGGAGAGGCGCTGGAATGAACCCGTACCTCTATGTCGACCCCTCGCTGCGCAGTTTCGGCTCGTTCGGCGACGAACGTCTGGCAGCCTTCACCGAGCGGCATCAATTCCACTTGCCGACGCTGGCGCTGACGCGCGCCGCGGCCCTGCGGCGTGAGGTGGCCCGCGCGCCGGTCGCCGGCGTGGTATTCGGCCTCGCCGCCGGCATGCCGGGGCGCGCCGTCTTGCGTCTGGCCGCCGAGACGCTGCGCTCCGGCCGGTCGGTCTTTCTCTACTGGCCGACCGAGACCGCCATCGAGGTGATCGACCCCGAGCGGCTCGGGAGCCTCTGGCGCCATTGGTTCGCCTACAATGCCGGACGGCGCCTGCTCGCCGGCCTGCGCCGCCTGCGCTCGGTCCAGTCCCGCCCGGGCGCCGCGGCGCGGGCGCCGATTGCTGCTGAATTCGGCGAACCGTCGCGCGCGGCCCTCGATTTCGTCGCGGCCGACTTCGAATCGACCAAGGCGCATCTGCTCGGCGCCGTCGGTGAGGTCCGGCGCCTCGTGGCGACGGCTGCGTCGATCGAGAGCCGACTCGGCGCGCTGCGCGAGCCGGACGGCGGCGCCGAGGGCGCGCGCGCGGATCTCCTCGGGGCCGTCGACGATCTCGGCGTCCTGCGCGCCGGGCTCGAGGGCCTGGGCAGGCACATGGAGAGCGGCGAAACGGCGCTGCTTCGGGTCGGCGTAAACCTGGAGGGCTTGCGCCGGGGGCAGTCGCGCCCCGCGCCGCCGGCCGAGCGCGATTCCGATGCGATCGAGGCGTTCCGGCGCGCGCTCGCAGTTCTGCGCTCGAATCTCGCGCCGGCGCCGTTCCCGCCGGCGGCGCCGCCGACGCCGGAAGCCCCGATCGAGGGCGTCGGAGTCTATCTCAGGACCGATTACTGGGCTCAGCTCATTTCGGGCGGCAGCTACGGCCACACCTGCTATGTCGCACGCGAACTGGCGACGCTTTCGCGCGGCTTCGCCTGCCTCATGGGGAGCCATTACGCGCTGCTCGATGAACTCGGGCTCACCCAGGAGGTGATTCGGCCGCCGTTCCAGAATTCCAGCGAGGGCGATCTGCTCGGCGCCGACGCCTTCTACTACCGGGCGTTTCGCGCCAGGCTCGAGCGATTGGCGCCGGCCTTCCTGTATGAGCGGGCGTGCCTCGGCAATTTCGCCGGCGCGCGGCTTAGCAGGGAGCTCGGCATTCCCTATCTCGTCGAATACAACGGGTCCGAGCTGTCCATGCGGCGAAGCTTCGGTTCGGGACCCTACGTCCACGAGGAGCTCTTCCTGGAGGCCGAGGAACTCGCCTTCCGCCAGGCGACCGCGATCACCGTCATTTCCGATCATGTGCGCGACGACGTCGTGCGACGCGGCGTCGACCCCGCGAAGGTGCTCGTCAACCCGAACGGCGTCGATTGCGAGGAATATGCGCCGGCCGACGCCGACCAGCGGCGCGAAATCCGCGCCGCGCTGGATCTCGGCGACGAACCGGTCGTCGGTTTCGTCGGGACGTTCGGCGGTTGGCACGGGATCGACGTGCTCGCCGCGGCGCTGCCGATCATCTGCGAGAAGGCGGCCGAAGCGAAATTCCTCCTGATCGGCGACGGCAATCTCAAGCCGATGATGATCGACGCCATCCGCCGCCACGGACTCCAGCGGCGGGTCGTCGACGTCGGCCGCACCGAACAGCGCGCTGGCGCCCGGCTGCTGAAGGCAGCGGACATTTTCGTCGCGCCCCATGCGAGCCACATGGTCGACAGCCCGTTCTTCGGGTCGCCGACCAAGCTGTTCGAATATATGGCGCTGGGCGGGGGAATCGTGGCGAGCGATCTCGAGCAGATCGGTGTGGTCATGTCGCCTGCGCTGCGCCCCGACGAATTTTCGTCCGGCCGGCCGGTCGTCGGCGCCGAGCGCGGCGTGCTCTGCCGGCCCGGCGACGTCGACGACTTCGTTTCGGGCGTGCTCGCGCTGCTGCGCCATCGCGACGTCGCGGCGGCGCTCGGCCACAACGCGCGCGCGGCGGCGCTCGCCCATTATTCCTGGCGCGCGCACGTCGCGAGGATATGGGATCATGTCGCCGCGCTCCGGCCGCCCGCGCCCGGCGCCGATTGCGGGGCGCGCCGCGCACGTGCGAGGGACTAGGCCATGTCCGCTGTCAGTCTCGAAACCGGCGACGCCTACAAGGACGAGGTCCAGCGGCAGTGGGACCGCGATCCCTGCGGTTCGCATTATGTGAGAGCCGCTGCACCCGACACGCTCGAATGGTTCCTCGAGATCGAGCGCTACCGCTACGAGGTCTATGCGCCCTGGATGGCCGGGGTGATGGAATTCGCCGCGCATGCCGGCGAGCGGATCCTCGAGATTGGCGCAGGCGTCGGAACCGATCACGCGCAATTCGCCCGGCACGGCGGCGTCATGCACGACCTTGACCTCTCGGCCGGCCATCTGAAGCTCGCCGAACGCAATTTCCAGCTGCGCGGCCTCGAATCGACTTTCCGCCAAGGCGATGTCGAGAACATTCCCTATGCCGATGAAAGCTTCGATCTCGTCTATTCCAACGGCGTTATCCATCACACGCCGAATGCGGCGCGCGCCGTGCGGGAGATCCATCGTGTGCTGAAGCCGGGCGGCCGCTGCATCATCATGGTCTACGCCGAGAATTCCCTGCATTACTGGCGCAACCTGTTCGCCGAGCTCGGCGTCGTCCGCGGCGAACTCGAAGTCGCCTCGATGGGCGACATCATGTCTCGCCACGCGGAATTGTCCGAGCACGGGTCGAGGCCGCTGGTGAAGGTCTATACGGCGCGCCGGCTGCGCCGGCTGTTCGGCGCCTTCGAGCAGATTCGAATCTGCAAGCGGCAGATGATCCGTGCGGAACTTCCGCGCGGCCTGGGCTGGCTGCCGCTCGATCTCGCCGGCCGCCTGATGGGCTGGAACCTCATCGTCAAGGCGCGCAAGGCGCCTTCGCGCGCGTCCGTGGGATCGCCCGCGCCGGGCGCGGGCGGCTTCGCGACGGCGCTGGCGACCGCCGGGATCGATTTCCCGACCTGGCTCGCGCGCCGGCGCGCCGGGCCTCGCCACTATGTCGAGGCGGCGCCGGCGCATCTGGAAACGCTGCGCCGGATGCAGCCGGCGGCGGTCGCGGCAGCACGGGCGGCGGCCGAGGTTCTCATCACCCACGGTTTCGACCTGCTCGGCAGCGGCCCCTATGTCCCGGACGACCCGGACCGGCCGGCGCGCGCGGGCTATCGTCCGATCGACTGGCGGCTCGATCCCGTCCGCGGCTTGCGGTTTCCCGCCGGCGTGCCGCACAAGGAATGGCGCCTGTACGAAATGCGTCCGGGAGACGCCGACATCAAATATCCCTGGGAGCTCGCTCGCTGCCAGCATTGGATGACCCTCGCTCAGGCCTGGCGGCTCTCGCGCGAGGCGCGCTTCGCGCGCGAGATCGCCGATCAACTCGACGATTTTCTGGAGGCCAACCCGGTCGGCCTCGGCATCAACTGGACCTGCGCGATGGACGTCGCGATCCGGGCGGCAAATTGGTGCCTAGCGCTCGCGCTCGTCCTCGACTGCGCCGATCTAGACGAAGACTTCTGGCGCCGTGCCCATGGCGCACTCTACGACCACGCCGATTTCATCTTCGCCAATCTCGAGGACAAATACGAGGTCACCAGCAACCACTATCTCAGCAATGTCGTCGGCCTGCATTTCCTCGCCGCCGAATTCGCCGATCTCGCCGTCGGCCGGAGCTGGGATCGATGGGCGCGCGCGGCGCTCGACGTCGAGATCGGCGTCCAGGTCCACGAGGAGGGGACGGACTTCGAATCCTCTGTCCCGTACCATCGTCTGGTCACCGAGCTGTTCCTCGCCTCGGCGCGGCTCGCGCAGTTTCAAGGGCGTCCGCTGGACTCCGCCGTCACGGTCAGGCTCGGGCGGATGGTCGACTTCTCGCTCGCGATCGCGCGTCCCGACGGCCGCATGCCGGTCATCGGCGACGCCGACGACGGGCGTTTCCACATCTTTAGCCATCTCGGCGGCTGGGATCGGCAGGACGCGCGCCACCTGCTCGCGCCAGCGGCCTTCGTTCTCGATCGCCCCAGGCTGCTGGCGTTCGCCGGACCTCTGGCGCCTTGGGAGGCCGCCTGGTGGGGCTTCGATCCCGCCGGAGCCGCCCGCCCCGCCGCGCCGCCGCCCGACGTCGCGGAGCTCTACCCGGCATTCGGCGTCGCCGTCGCGCGGCGCGGCGGGAATTATCTCGCCGTGACCAACGGTGCGGTCGGCACTCGCGGCTTCGGCAACCACAAGCACAACGAACTGCTCGGCTTCGAATATCATCATGCCGGCGCGCCGATCGTCGTCGATCCCGGGAGTTTCGTTTATACCTCCGATTTCGCGGCCCGGAACCTGTTCCGCGGGACCGCCTACCACAGCACTCTGATGATCGACGGCGTCGAACAGAACGAACTCAATCCCGAATGGATCTTTCGCCTGTTCGAGTCGGCCGATCCCGAACACCTGCTGTTCGGGCGCGAGGGCGATCGGGCGCACTATCACGGCCGGCACAAGGGCTACGCGCGATTGCCGCAGCCGGTGATCCATGAGCGCGAATTCAGGTTCGACCTCGCCGACGGCCGGCTTGAGATCGACGATCGCCTGCTGGGCGAGGGTGCGCATGACCTCCAATGGCGCTTCCACCTGGCGCCGGGAATCGAGGCCGTGCCGGAGGAACCCGGTCGCGTGCGGCTGACCGCGGGCGATCGGCGCACCTTTACGCTGACGCACGATCCGCGGCTGGAGGCGAGCGTCGCGGACGCCTGGAATTCGCCGTCCTATGGCGTGCGGTCGCTCGCCAAGGCCATCGGCCTGAGCCGCCGCGTCGCGTTGAACGGCGAGCTGACGGTGCGATTCGTCATCGGCGAAGCGGGCCCGGGCTGATGCGCGGGCGCCCCGGTCGGCACGGTCCGGGCGTCGCCGATCGCCCCACGGCCGAGGAATCCGTGGGCGACGGAGCCGCTCGTGGCTGAATCGCGCGAGGCGCTGTGCGACGATCGGCGCTACCTCTGCGTCGTTCATTCCGACCGTCCCCTGCAAATCGAACAATGCGAATTGAACTTCCTGGAGCGCCGCTACGCGCGCGCCGACCGGTTGCCGCCGCTCGACTCCTTCGAATCGCTCGCGCCGGCGCGGACCTTCGCGGCCTTCGGCGGCGAGGTCACCATCCATGACATCGGGCGAGACGGGCGCGATCCGCCGCGGCTCGTCGCGCGATTGCGTCCCCGCTGCGGCAAGCCCCAGCACGCCGTCTGGCACCAGCGCCGCCTGTGGATTCTCTGCGCCGACCGGATCGAAATTTGCGACGACTGGCTCGCGCTCGTCGCGACAATCGAGGATCCCTGGCTGGCGGGCGGGCACACGATCGCGCCCGACGCCCAGGGGCACATGCTCGTCTCGTGTTCGGCAAGCGATAGCGTTCTCGTCGTCGATGAGGCTCGCCTGCGCGTCGTCGACGCGCTGCGGATGCCCGAGCGCCTCTATGGCCGCAATTACAAGCTCGGCCGCGCGGATTCGGTCGTCGACCACTACATAGCCAATGACGCGCAACTCACCCACGTCAATTCGGCCCAGCCGTGGCGTGAGGGAATCCTGACCTCCGCGCTCATTCCTGGCGCGATCGGCTGGTTCGACCGTGAGCGCCGATACCATGAGCTGCTGCGCGGCTTCGTGGGATGCCATGGCGCGCGCGCGGTCTCTGCCGAGGAATTCTATTTCTGCGACAGCTGTTTGGGCGCGCTGGTGTTCGCGGATTCGCGCGGTCGCGTGCTGCGCCGCATCGCGACGGGGTCGAAGTGGCTGCACGACGCCGTGCGGGTCGGCGGGGATCTCTACGCGCTCGCGCTGTACGATCGCCGGCAGGTCTGGTTCGTCGATGCGGCGACGCGTGAAACGCTCTACCTTGTCGACTGCGAATCGTTCGGTTCGCCGCAGTTTCTGAGTTGCTGATGATCAACGGGGGCATCGCTGTCGTGACCCGGGCCTTCCGACGTCCCAGCGCGACGCTCGCGGTCATCAGGACCACGGTCCGGCGGCGTGCGGTGCTGCTGGCGACGACGAAGGTCGAACTGCGGAAGAAATATTCCGGCTCCCTGCTCGGTCCATTGTGGATCGTCCTCCTGCCGGCGATGCTGCTGGGCATCTATCTGATCATCTACCTCGTCATCTTTCCGGCCCGCTTGGCCAATCTCAGCGGCCTCTCCTACGCGCTGTTCATCTTCAGCGGATTGGTGCCCTATCTCGGCCTTCTCGAGGTGATCGGCACCGGAACCGTATCGGTCAAGCAGAACATCCATCTCGTCAAGAACATCATGATGCCGATCGAACTGATCCCGATCCGATCGGCCATGATCGGCATGGTCGGCGAACTCGTGAGCCTCGCGGTGCTGCTCGCCCTGCTCGCCGCGAACCACTCGCTGACATGGCACGTTCTCTGGCTGCCGATCGTCCTGGCGCTCCAATTCTCCTTTCTGCTCGGCATCGTCTATGTGCTTTCGGCGATCGCGGTGTCGCTTCCCGACATCAGCTACGTCATCGGGCTGATTCTCACCCTGCTGATGTTTGTCTCGCCGATCGGCTATGTCCCGGAGACGCTCGGCGGCGGCCTCGTGATTCCCCTGGTCTATCTCAACCCGGTCGCCTACATGATCGAGGCGTTCCGGGACTGTCTCTATTACGGACGCTTTCCCTCGGCCTTGACGACCGTCGTCTTCGTCGCGCTGTCGCTGGCGTCGCTGATCGGCGGGATCGCCTTTTTCACCAGGTTCAAGAATGTCCTCATCGATTACGAGTGAGGCGGCCATCCAGGTCGAGGCCCTGACCAAGCGCTACCGCCTGTATCGCAAGCCTCTCCACCGGTTTCTCGACATGTACGGGCTGCTTTGGCGCCCCGCCGGCAAATACCGGGAATACGAGGCTGTCTCGGGACTGTCGTTCGTGGTGGGGCGCGGCGAGAAGGTCGCGATCATTGGCCGCAACGGCGCGGGCAAGTCGACGTTGTTGAAGATGATCTGCGGCGTCGTCACGCCGACCTCGGGGGTGCTGCGCGTCGACGGCGACATTCATGCGCTGCTGTCGCTGGGGACCGGCTTTCATCCCGATTTCACCGGGCGGGAGAACGTCTATTCCTATCTCGCCCATCTCGGCGTCGTCGGCGCCGAGGCGGACCGCCGCTTCGCCGAAATCCTCGAATTTTCCGAGCTCCACGAATATATCGACCAGCCGGTCAAGACCTATTCGGCGGGCATGGGCGTGCGTCTGATGTTCTCTTCGGCGACGGTCGTTTCGCCCGACATCCTCGTCATCGACGAGGTGCTGGGTTCAGGCGACGCCTATTTCGCCAAGAAGAGTTTCGAGCGCATGAAAGAACTGTGTGAACGCGACGGCACGACCCTGCTGATGGTGACCCATGATCTTTACTCCGCCGCGATGTTCTGCGAACGCCTGATCTGGATCGAACGCGGCCGGATCATGATGGACGGGCCCGGCAAAAGCGTGCTGCGCGCCTACGAGGAGTCGATCAGGGACCAGGAAGAGCAGCGATTGCGCGCGCTGCGCCTCGCGGCGATCGAGGTCAATCGCAACGCCCGCGCGGGCCGGGCCGATTCGCTGCCGGCCTATCTGCGGCTGGCCCCGGGCGACGAGTCGGCGCCCGAGATCGCTCTGCGCTCCGTCTGTTTTTTTGACGGCGACGAGTGGGTCGGCGCCCTCGACCTCGCCGGCGACGGCTCGGCCGGCGGCGCGGTTCCGGTGCTCGACGGGCGCGAGGGGAACTGGGGCGCGCTCGAGACGATCGAGGGCGTCCGTGCGCGCCGCATGCTCGCCTACGGCTCGATCTTCCGCAAATTGCCGCTCGTGCTGACGGGTCCGGCCGTGGTCGCCGCCGCGCGCGCCGGCGTCCTGTCGGTCGAACTGAGTTATCTCGCCGGGCGGCGGCAGGTCATCGAGTTCGCCGTGCTCGATCACGATGGGGGGGTGATGCTCGCCCGGCGCATCGAGGCGACGGCGGGTGGATGGCGCAACGCGCGGGCGGCGCCGGGCGACGTCGAAGCTTCAGCGCCGCGGCCCGCGGGCGCATCGCACGCCCGCCACGGGCAGCGCGCGATGGAAATCGTCGATGTGCGGTTCCGTGGCGCCGACGAGGCCGAGCGGATGCACTTCGCCGTCGGCGCCGCCATGCGCATCGCGCTACGCTACCGGATCAACCGGCCCGATTTTTCGGAGCGCCCCACCATTCTCGCCGCATTCCAACAGAACGGCGTCGTTCGCACACACCGGTTTTGGACCGACGGCCTGCTCGTGTCGGCGGCCGACGGGTCCGAGGGCGAGATCGAGATCGTCGCCGACCCCTTGCTGCTCGGCCCGGGCGCCTACTTCGTGACGATTTCCGTATTTCGCGAGGGTTACATCACATCTTCGGCGCCCAAGAAATTCTTCGCGATCAGCGACGGTGTCTACGACATGCATGCGCGCGCCTACGAGATCGTCGTCAAGCCTTCGGCGACGCAGCCGTTCTGCAACGACGTGATCTTCCAGCACCCCTCGGTCTGGTATCACAATGGCGAGCGGGTGGTCGTGAGCCTGCCGCATGTGGAACGGGCCATCGAGGCGCCGGAGGCGTGCGGCCCGACCGAGGCGGCCGTTCCCGCCCTGGCGCGGCAGGCGCCGGAGACGTGAGGTTGCGGCTTCGCCACGGCGGCAGGCGCGAATCGCGACGGAAAATTTGAGGTTCTTGGTTGAACTGCCTTGCCGATCCGGGCCGCCGCAGACTTATTTGCGCCGCGATCGATCCCGATAGATTCTGCGGGCAAATAAACAGAAGTGAAACTTTCCGCCCTTAAGAATAATGGGATCGGGTGCGAGCGCGCAGCAGATGACGGTGGAAACGACGACGGGACAGAACGCCTCCGGCGAATCGGCGGGGCCCGACGTCGCCACTGGCGCATCGGGCGCCGGCGGGCTCGTCTTCAACGTCACCTACGATCAGAGCCAGAGCGCCCTGCCCTCCGGCTTCGTCGCCGCCGTCAACTACGTCGTCAGCTACTACGAGAGCGTGTTCACCAACGCGGCGACTGTCAATATCGACGTCGGCTACGGCGAGATCGACGGAACCTCACTGGGGGCCGGCAACCTGGGCGAAAGCGAGTCCTACATCGCTTCCGTTCCCTATGCCCAGGCCGTCGCCGCGCTCGACGCCAATGAGCCCGCTGCCTCGCAGCAGGCCGCCTACGCCACCCTGCCGGCCAGCACTCCGGTCGCCGGCGGCACAATGTGGATGACGACGGCGCAGGAAAAGGCGGTCGGGCTGCTCTCCGGGACGAACGCGGCCCTCGACGGCTACGTCGGATTCAGCAGCACCAACGCGTTCAGCTATTCGGCGACCGCGACGCCGACTTCCGGCGAGTATTATTTCATCGGCGTCGTCGAGCACGAGTTTTCCGAGGTCATGGGCCGCGATTCCTTCCTCGGCGAGGGCCTGAGCGGGACGACCAGCTACAGCCTCATGGACATGTTCCGCTATTCCGCCTCGGGCGAGCGCGATACGACCGCGACACCGCCGGTGGCCAACACCGCCTATTTCTCGATCAACAACGGCGCGACCGATCTAGGCAATTGGAATACGGTCGCTGGCGGAGATCTCGGCGACTGGGCGTCGTCGATGGGAAACGATTCCTATCTGGCCTTCAGTTCGCCCAACGTCATCAACTCGGTGTCGCCGGCCGACCTCGAACTCATGGGTGTGCTGGGCTGGGACGCGCCGGGCCTCGTCGTATCCAACACGCAGACCGATTACATTTCCGCAGGCCAGGCGACAAGTGGCTATACGGTGCTGAGCGGCGGCTACCTCGGCGTCCAGGCGGGCGGAACGTCGCTCTACGCCACGCTTAGCGGGGGCCGCCTCCAGATATCGGCCGGCGGCGCCGCGAGCGCGACCACCGTGTCGAGCGGGGCTCTCGAAGTCATATACGGGACGGATTCGGGCGCCGCGATCTTCAACGGCGGCGCAGCCTATGTCGAATCGGGCGGAGTCGCGAACGGCGCGACGGTGAACAGCGGCCACGATTTTGTCGAGGCGGGCGGCGTGGCGAGCGGGACAACGCTCGTTGGCGGCGCCCAGATGATCTACGGGGCGGCCTCCGGAACGTCGGCGAGCGCCGGCGCCTATCTCTATGTCGAAGCCGGGGGCACGGCGGCGGTGGCGCTCGTCACCAGCGGCGTCGCGGTCGTCTACGGCGTCACGAGCGGCGAGGTCGACAAGGCGCACGGCTACGACTACGTCGAGGCGGGCGGCGTAGCGATCGGCGCGACGGTGAGCGGCAGCGTCGAATATGTCGAGATCGGCGGTACGGCAAACGGCACGACGGTCGACGGCGGCGAACAACTCATCTACGGGATGACCAGCGGAACAGCGGTCAACAGCGGCGCCTACGAATATCTCGAGGCCGGCGGCAGCGCGAGCGGCGGGCTCGTCAACAGCGGCATCCTCGTCGTCTATGGCTCGACCCACGGGGCGACGATCGAGAGCGCCGGTTATGAGTACGTCTACGCCGGCAGCGTCGACCGCGCGACGACGCTTAGCGCCGGTCATGAATATGTCGAGGTCGGCGCCGCCGCGCTCAGCGCGACCGTCGACGGCGGCGCCGAAGTGGCCTATGGAACCACGACCGCGACCGCGATCAACAGCGGCGGCTACGAATATGTCTACGCCGGGGCGACGGCGAGCGGAACAATCGTCAACAGCGGGGTCGAGACCGTGCTCGGCGTCGTCCTCGGAACAACCGACGCCAGCGGCGGCGCCGACTACATCTACTCCGGCGGGACGGCGAGCGGCACAATGGTCCTCGGCGGCGACGAATATGTCGAGGCGGGCGGGAGCGCGATCGGAACGGTCGTCAGCGGCGGCGCGCAGGTCGTCTATGGTGTGGCGAGCGGCGCGCTTATCGAAACCGGCGGCTTCGACTATGTCTCCTCTGGCGGGGTCGCCAACGGGACCACGATCAGCGGCGGTTATGGCTACGTCGTGTCTGGCGGCGTCGTCAACGGCGTCGCGATCGACAGCGGCACGCTCGAACTGACGAGCGGCGCAGTCGACGGGTCGGCCGCGATCGCTTTCGCCGCCTCCGGCGGCGGCACGCTGCGGCTGGACGCCTCGGTCCCCTTCGGCGGCCTGATCGCCGGCTTTGGCCAGCCCGAACATCTCGACCTCTCGGATATCGGATTCGGCTCGTCGACGCAGTTCGGCTTCACGGAGGCCGCAAGCAATCTCAGCGGCACGCTGATGGTCACCGACGGCCTCCATACCGCCAATCTGACGCTTCTCGGCCAGTATGTCACCGCGCAGTTCACCTCGGCAAGCGACGGCCACGGCGGCACCCTGATCGGCGACCCGCCGGTCGTGACGATGACAGACTCCGCACCCGCGAGCCTCCTCGCCAACCCGACCGCCTGAGCGATCGGCGCGTCGCGGCTGTGCCGCGGCCGGCGCCGGCTACCCCTGTCCGACCGGATGCTGCGTCCGCTCATCGTCGTCGACGATCTGTCTCCGCCGCAGGACCGCGCGGACGAGCCCGTCATATCGGTGCGTAAAGCCTCGCTTGCCGAGCAGGAGTCGCGCCCGCCGCGCGACCTCCGGGCGCTCGAAGGCTGGCGACAGCAGTACGCGCGCGCCTTCGATCGAGGCGCGATTGCCGAGTTCGCCGGCCAGACGCCACGCGTCGACGACCGCCTCCGACATGATCACGGGCAGGCCGGCGAGCGAATATTCCGCGAATTTCACCGGCGACGCGACGGCGTTGGCGGCAGTCGGCCGACGGGTCATGAAGGCCGCGTCCGCAGCGTTCAGATAGTGGTTCACCTGTCCGAAGCCCGCGCACAGGATCGTCACTAGGCGCCGATCGAGCCCGGAGACCTGGCGTCGGGCGGCCGCGACCTCGGGCGTCAGCACCAGCAATCGCGCACCGCGGTCCTGCCCGGCGACCGACCGGAACTGATCGACGATCTCGCGGAAGCACTGATGCGGCGCGAGCGAGCCGCAATAGATGAAGATGCGGTTGTCCGGCCCATACCCGAGGTCGGCGCGAACCCTTTCGCGCAGGACGGCGTCGAAATAGAACAGGGCCTCCGAGGCCGCGCTCGGAATGATCGCCGACGGCTTGCGGCCGGCGGCGCGGGGCGCCGATTCGGCCAGGCCGCGGCTGACGAAGATCTGGCCGTCGCATGCCGCCGCAGCGCGTGCGTGGACGCGCTGGACCGTTCGCTGCTTGACCTGCCTGATCCATCGCGGCAGCCAGCCGAGCGCCGACAATCTTTCGGCGCTTTCGGCGACGCCGTCGCCCCGGCAGTCCCAGATCAGGGGCGTCTTTCCCGGCCACGCCATCGCGCAGACCGCGGTGGCGTAGGCATCGCGCGCATGGATGAGGTCGAGGCGCGCCGCGCGCCGCAGCATGGCCAGCCGAAGCAGCATGGCGTTGAACCAGGTCGAAAACGGACATCCCGGGCGCACGCCACGCAGCAGCCGCACTTCGCAACCTGCCAGCGCGCGCGCCCCATCGAGCCGCGCGCGAGCCTGGCGATGCATCCGGCCGCTCCAGCACAACGCCCAGATCTCGAAGGTCGCCACCCCTTGGTCCCGCGCCTGGCGCGCATGTTCGAGCACCGCCGAATCGATCACGGTTTCGGCGAGGCCCTCAACGAGCACGAGGAGGATTCGCGGTCTTTGCGCCATAGCCACGACAGACGGAGGGAAGATTCGCCGCCCTCGCGAGCGGTGCGAGAGGGCCGGTCAGACAGGCGTCAACGATCTCAATGCGATCAGTCTCGCACGAGACGACCCGGATTGTCACCCAATCGGGCCCGAAGGCGCGCCCGGCAAAGCCTCGATCCCCAAGAAAGAGGCATTGGCCGCCCGGCGCGGCGGCCATCTCGAACAGGCCGCGCGCGAGGTCGGTCCCGCCGCCCCCCTCCGGGCGGGGCACGGAATGGGCCGCCGCCGCCCGATAGAGGTTCCGCTCGGCGGGGAGGGGCGTGTAGACGAACGTGCCGGGATCGGTGAGCACGTCGCAGCCGTCGATCTGCAGCTCCACCGCCAGCATGTCGTCGTGCGCATGTCCCCGCGCGTCGCCGAATTCGCGCGCCGGGAGCCGGATCGCGAGGAATAGCCGCGGACCGACCAATGCGTAAGGCCCGAACTGCGGATAGGCGGCGAGGCGGACGTCCGCCATGGCGCCCGCAGGCAGGGGTATCGCCACGACGCGGCGCGAATCGGGCGCCAGTCGGGCGATCGATTCCAGAATCCCTTCGAGCGTCGATGAGCCGGGGAGGGCGCTCGCGCGACTCACGGCGACCGGAACCGCGCGCCCGCGCGCGAGCGCCCGCGCGATCTCGCCCTCGATCCGGTCGCCGGCCCAGGCTCCGAGCCGCTCCTGCCCGGTGAGCGCCGCCGCCGCCGCGACGAATCCGCGATGGTCGAGCGCGTCCTCCAGCACGCGCCCGTCGGCGCGCTCGCGCGCGGGCTGAGGCTTGATCAGCCGCCCAGAATCATTGTCGCCCCATTGAACGACCTCCCCCGCCGGCTTGGTCGCGTCGCGCGAGAGACGGCCGGCGCCGCCGAGGGTTGCGAACAGCGCGGACGGCAGCGGCGAGATCAGGCCTCGGCCGAGCTCGTGTAGCGGCGACCGCGCCGGCGGCTGCGGCGGCCTGACGGCCAGCCTCGCCTGCGGCCGCTCGAAGATCCGCGCCTCGTCCTCGTCGACGCCCAGTAGAACCGCGATTCCGAAGGCGAGGAGCTCGCCACCGAGCCGGTGATAGCCGGTCGAGGATTCTCCATAGCCGCCGTCGGCGAGAAACTGTCCGGCGCCTTCGGCGATGAATTCGCGCGCGGCGAATTCGAACCAGGCGTCGGTCTCCGGCATGCGCGGCAGATAGGCCGCGACGAAGAGAAGGCCGACGATGTCGGCGAGATAATGATTGCCTCGACCGGTGTGCGCCCATTCGAGATTGGCGAGCACGTGGCGGCCGTGCTCGGCGACTGAGCGGCGGACGAGATCAAGGAACGCGGAATCGAAGGCGGCGCCGGCGTCGAGGAACAGGTCGAGCGCGATCAATATGTTGACCGCGCGGATCGCCACATCCATCGCGCAAGCCCAGTTCACGCCGAAGCGCGGCGGGTTGGTCGCGATGAAATCGAGCGTCTGACTGCGCATCGCGTCGCGATAGAGCGCCGGCGCGAGGAAGCCGGGCGCGCCCCCGGCCGCACGCCGGTAGGCCAGCGCGAGCTGCGCCAGATGCTGCATGCGGGCGAGCTCCCAGGGAATCTTGACGTCCGCGCCGAGGACGCGACCGTAGCGAAGGTCCAGGAAATGCGTGCGCTCAGACCATCTGTAGCCCGACCTGAAATCCAGCTGCCAGTCGATCGGCTCATAGGGCGCGCCGATCAGCCGCCAGATGCGCCGGCTTTCCCCGAGATTGGCGGCGTTGACGCGGCCGACGAGCCAGTCACCCTCGGCATCGGCCGTCACGCGTGGGGCGGACGCAAATCGATGGCCCTCGAGTCCCGGGCAGTCGGCGCCGTGGCGGACCTGCGTCCAGCCCGATCCCAGGAGATCGAAGCGATGGGCGAGATATTGGGCGGTCGCCCGCGCGAGCGCGGCGTCGGTCTCGGGCGACGTCGGGCGGTCGCCGAGCCGGATGCGGCGGCGCAGGGGTCCTTCGGGCGCCGCATCCAGAAAGGTCGGGGCGCGCCGGTCGCGCCGGCGCGCGACCGCCTCGCCGCCCAGTCGCAGGCCGAGCCCGAGCGCCTTGACGGCCGACACGTGCGGGGGATGCCGCAGGGCGGCGCGCAGATAACTCGCCCATTGGCTCATGGCTAGCGATCAGCCTCGCGCGTCCGCCTCGGTGAGACCTACCGCGGAAGTCGCCGGCGCCGCGTCCGAGCCGCGCCTGACGAACCGGTCCCACCAGAGCGCGGCGTTGAGAATCGGCCAGCGCAACGTCGCCCGCCGCGGGTCGGCGAACAGCGCTTGCGTGGCCCGGGGATCGAGCAGATCGGTCTGCGCGACGAACGCCGATACCACTGGCATTGCGACGTGCAACAGGTCGGCGGTGAGCCACTCCCGCACGGGCACCCCAAAGCCTTGCTTGGGGCGGTCGACAATCGCGTCGGGTATGATTCCACGCACCGCCCGCTTCAGAATCGCCTTCAGCGCCCCGCCGCGAGTCTTCGCCGCTTCGGGAATGCCGAGCGCGAGGGCCACCAACTCGTGATCGAGGAAAGGCGCGCGCGCCTCCACGCTCGCCGCCATCGTCATCTTGTCGACGCGCATCAGCAGCAACTCGGGCAAGCGGAAATTGAGGTCGAGATAGCTCATCCACGAGAGCGACGAAGCTCCGTCGCTCCCGGCCCGGTAGCGGTCGTGGATCGGCCGGATGGCTTCCCAGGAGGAATGACCGGTGAATTTCTCGCGCATCCGCGGCGACAGCAGCGCGCGCTTGCCGGCGGCGCTAAACGCCTCCGCGCCGCCCCAGAAGATCGGACGGCCCTGCGCATGGCGGTCGAGCCAGTCGTAGGGTTGGCACTCCCGCCGGCCGGCCGCGCGCAGGCCTGCGAGGGCGACGCGCTCGAACGCGGCCGGGATCGGCGCGCGGTCGGCGAGCCGCTGCAGTCCGAGGGCGCGCTTCCAACCGGGATAGCCCCAGAACAATTCGTCGGCGCCTTCCCCGACCTGCGCGACTACGACGCCGTTGGCGCGCGCGAGGCGGGCCAGGCGATGCAGCGGCGCGCAGACGGGGTCGGCGATCGGCTCGTCCTGCATTTCGGCCATGGCGGGCAGAAAGGCCGCGAGGTCGGCCGCCGTGAGCACGCATTCGTGGTGCTCGGCGCCTGCGTGGCGCGCAGCCTGCAGGGCGAAGGCGAATTCATTCGCGTAGCTCGGATAGTCGCGGTCGTAGCCGATCGAGAACGTCTTGACCGGCCGCGCCTCGCCCTCGGCGGCCAGTGCGGCGATCACGCTGGAATCCAGTCCTCCCGACAGGAACACGCCGACCGGGACGTCGCCCATCTTGCGCAGCCGCACCGATTCGCGCAGCGCCGCCGCGAGGCGTTCGGCGATTTCGTCGTCGTCGCCGGTCACGCCGGTCGTAGCCGCGAGCGCGTCCCAGTAGCGCTCCTGGCGGATCGACCCGGACGGCGCGGCGACCAGCATGCAGCCGTTGGCGAGTTTGCGGATTCCGCCGAACAGCGTGTCGGGCGCCGGAGTCGCGAGAAAGCTGAGGTAATGGAAGAACGCCTCCTCGTCGATCGCGCGCGGCAGCGCCGGGTCCGTCAGCAGCGCCTTGATCTCGCTGGCGAACGCCAGCCTGCCGCGGTCGATCGCGTAGTAGAGCGGCTTCAGGCCGATCCGGTCGCG
>JBEKEI010000065.1:0-25472 GCA_050013915.1 Roseiarcus sp. | reverse complement strand
TTCGGGGTCGACTATCTCTGGGACCCTTGCGCGAGCGTCGCGATCGCCTGCGCGACCGGCGCCGCCTTCGCGCGCGAGATTTTCACCGGCCTGTTCGCCTCCGACATGGGGCTGTGGCAGCCCTGCGCCGCCGACGCGCTGACGCTGCGCCGCAATCTCGGCCGCCCCGATCTCAAGCTGCTGTTCAACATCAACGCCGAATTCGCCGCCTCGCTCGATTCGCGGCCGATCGCGCTGCGCGCCCGCAGCGCGGTGTTCTCCTCGCTCGCCGACGCGATCCTCGTCTCCGGCGCGCTGACCGGCCATGCGGTCGACGCCTCCGATCTCAGAAAAGTGCGCGAGGCGGTTCCGGCGACGCCGCTGTTCGCCAACACCGGCGTCACCATCGACAATGTCCGCGACATTTTCGCGATCGCCGACGGCTGCGTGATCGGCACTCATTTCAAGGTCGACGGCGACACCTGGAACCCGGTCGACGGCGACCGGGTCCGGCGCTTCATGGACGCGGTCGGCGCGCTCGCCTGAGCGGCGGGGGAAAGCGCGTCATGGCGGGCGACTGCGTCATCGGCCTCGACATCGGCACGACCTCGACGATCGGCGCGCTGGTCGGCCTGCCCGCGACGATCCTCGCGGTCGCCTCGCGGCCGGCGACGCTGTCCTCGCCGCATCCCGGCTGGGCCGAGGAGGACCCGGCGCAATGGTGGGGCAATTCCTGCGCGGTCCTGCGCGAACTCGCCGCCGCCGCCGCGCCCGGCGGCCCCGGCGCGCTGCGCGGCCTGTGCGTCACCGGCATGGCGCCGGCGCTGGTGCTGCTCGACGAAGCGGGCGCGCTGCTGCGGCCGAGCATCCAGCAGAGCGATGGCCGCGCGGCGGCCGAAGTCGCCGAACTCGCCGCCGAGATCGATCCCGCCGCCTTCCTCGCGCGCACCGGCAATGGCGTCAACCAGCAGCTGATCGCGACCCGGCTGCGCTGGATCGAGCGCCACGAGCCGGCGATCTTCGCGCGCATCGCGACCGTGTTCGGCTCCTACGACTATGTCAACTGGCGGCTCTCCGGCCGCCGCGGGGTCGAGCAGAACTTCGCGCTCGAGGCCGGGATCGTCGATCTCTGCGACCACGCGATCCACGACGATCTCGTCGCGCTCACCCACCTCCCGCGCGACGCGATCCCGCCCAAGCATGTCTCGCATTGCGCGTTCGGAACGGTGACGCGCGCGGCGGCGGCTGAGACCGGCCTGCCCGAGGGCCTGCCGGTGTTCGGCGGCGCGGCCGACCACATCGCCTCCGCGCTCGCCGCGGGGCTGGTCGAGCCCGGCGACGTGCTGCTGAAATTCGGCGGCGCCGGCGACATCGTGGTGGCCTCCGACGTCGCGCGGCCGGACTGGCGGCTGTTCCTCGACTATCATCTCGTGCCCGGCCTCTATGCGCCCAACGGCTGCATGGCGGCCTCCGGCGCCGCGCTCAACTGGCTCGCCGCGACATTGCGGCGCGATGATCCCGGCGGCTCGCCGCACGCCGCCTTCGACCGGCTCGCCGCGACCGTCGCGCCGGGGAGCGACGGCGTGCTGTGCCTGCCCTATTTCCTCGGCGAGAAGACGCCGATCCACGACCCGCTCGCGCGCGGGACCTTCACCGGGCTCAGCCTCGGCCACGGCCCCGCGCATCTCTGGCGCGCTCTGCTCGAGGCCATCGCCTTCGGCTTCCGCCACCACGTCGAGGTCCTCGCCGAAATCGGCTATGGCCCGAGGCGCTTCCTCGCTTCGGACGGCGGCTCGCGCAGCCGGATCTGGATGCAGATCGTGGCTGACGTTCTTCAGGCGCCGGTGCGGCTGATCGACAACGCGCATGGCTCGGCGATCGGCGCCGCCTTCGTCGCCGCGGTCGCCTCGGGCGGCGCGGTCGGCTGGGGCGACGCCGCGCGGCTCGCGCGACTCGGCGCGACGATCGCGCCCGACCCGGCGCACGGCGCGGCTTACGACCGCGGCTACCGCGACTATCGCGCGCTCTACGCCGCGCTGCGGCCGCTGTTCGCCGCGCGCGCGACGTGACCGGCCGCGCCGGCCGTCGTCAGAGCACGGCGTCGAGAAGCCGACGGCTGGCGTCGCCGAGCGCGTCGAGGGCGCGCGCCGGCGTCGATGCGGCGAGCGCGCGCAGCCTCGGATCGGCCGAAACGATCTCGCGCATGGCGGCCGCGTGCCCGACGAAATCGTCCGGACACACCGAACTGCGGTAGTCCCGGAAGGCGTCGGGTCCGAGAAGCTCGGCGAGCTGCGCGGCGATGGAATTGCGATAGGGCGCGTCGCCGCCGAGGCGCTCGGTGTCGATGACGAGATCGGCGACCGCGAGACCCTCGAGCAGGTAGGCGAGCCAGAAGGTGGTGACCAGAATCGCCGCCTGCGTTGCGTTCAGCGCGCTGGACAGCCGCCCGATCGCCACGGAATCGGGAAACGCCGGACCGCGCGGCGGCGGGTCGAATGGCCCCGCCGCGCGCATCCGGTCGAGCGCGATCGCGCAGAACGGACGGTCCGCGTCGCAAAGAACGATGTGAACGAGCACCGCGATGAAATAGCTCCCCTCCCCGAACGAGCGCGCCGACTTCAGAATTTCCGACGGCGGGCGGTTCAGGTAGATTTGCGTTCCGGCGACGACGCGCCTGATGAAGCCGGCGCGCAGGCCGCCCCGTACGAACTTGAAAAACGCGCGCTGCCCGTGGCGTTCCGCATGATCGACGAGCGAGCGCAGATAGAGTTCGAGCGCCTCGTCCTCGTCGCGCTCGGTCAGCATGAAGCGGGCATAGGCCATCGAACGGCGGAACATCTCGACGCCGCCGGCCGGCCGCAGCGGATATTCCGTGGCGTAGTGGCGGTCGACTTCAGGATGGCGCAGCGTCTTTGCTCCGCCATACTGAAAATCGAACAACCATTGCTGATCGGTCCGGCTCGCCAGCGCCTCGTTCAACGGCTCGTAATAGGCGCGAATTGCGGGATTCCTTCGAAAGAGGGCCCAGAAATAGGTCCCGCGCGTCCGCCACAGCGTCTGCATTACGATCGGCGATCGATCCACCTGCGATCCGCTCCTTCCATCAGGTCAACGCCGCCGAAGGCGCTTCCGCACGACCGCCGGCGTCGGCCGCGCGCACATTCTTCCGGCGCGCCGGGATTCGGCGCGATTGCCGAGGCTTAGCGCGGGTCGGCGCCGGGGTAAAGGACGGGCCCGCTCGCGCGGGCCGCGCCGTCCTCGCCACGAGGGCCGAAGATCGCCGCGATCGGCCCGGCGTCGTTCTCGGCCCTGATCCCCGCCGCCATGACGACCGCGTCGGCGCCGGCCTGTTCGAAACAGGGATTGCAGATCGTCGGCGCCTCGAAGCCGCCGGTGGGATCGCCGAGATGGGCGATCAGCCTCGTGTCGCCGGCGATCGTCGGACGCACCGCTCGGGGTTCAGTCACGCGAGGGGGGCGGCGTGGACGGGGTCGCGCCGGCGGATGCATGGAACGTCATGCGCTCGGCGTTTTCACGCTCCACTTTCGTTTCGTCGCCGAACGCGACGTAGCTCTCGGCCTCCGGCGTCCATGCCGGCCAGGGCGTCGCCTCGGTGGCCGGATTGCCGGTGCGCGCGAAGGCGACCAGGCAGTCCGCCATCCGATCCGCGAGCGCGCGGTCGAACGGCGTCCAGGCGCGCGTCGTCCGGAACAGGTTCATGGCGTCGAGCGTCTCGAACCAGTAGGGCACATCGGACGTGTGATAGGCGCCGATCGCGCGCGGATTGTCGAACAAGGTGGCGCCGTCGGCGAAGGGATGCACGCGCGAGAACATGTACATGTAGAACGGCGCCTTGCCGGTCGCGCGCTGGGCGAGCGCCCAGTTCCGCGTTCCCGCCTCGGCCTGGCCCTCGCGCGCAGCCAGCACGCCCATCCGCTTGGCCGCGGGGTCGTCGGAGGCGGGATAGAGTTCGAGGAAGCGGTCCGCGCGGTCGCCATAGAGCTTGCGCGCCGCGGCGACATAGGCGGGCAGATTCCGCGCCGTCCGCAGTTCGTTCGAACTCTCGTCGCGCGTGAAGCCCGAAATGGTCGGCACGTCGTTCTGCCGACCGGCCGCGAAAATGGCGGGCGCGCCGTCGGGGAGGAAATAGCCGTCGATATCGGGCGAGACCGCGATCGTCCCCGCGCAACCGAGCTGGCAATCCCTTTGCAGCGCGAGAATCCGATCGGCGGGAATCTGCCGCATTTCGTCGATCGAGGCGGCGCCGAGCGCCTTCTGGATCGCCAGACCCGTCCGCTCCGCCTCCGCGAGAGGCGCGAAGCGAAAGCGCTGGTCGAACAGGCTCAGGCTCATGGCGAAGCCGCGCTGGAACAAGCCGCTGGCGAGCGGACTGGCCTCGAGCGCGGAGACGGACATGGCGCCCGCCGACTGGCCGGCGATCGTCACATTGCCCGGATCGCCGCCGAATTTGTCGATATTGCGCGCAATCCAGCGCAGCGCCGCGATCTGATCGAGGAACCCATAGGCGCCCGAGGCGCGGTGCGGCGATTCCGCAGTGAGATCCGGATGCGCCATAAAGCCCAGGGCGCCGACCCGATAGTTGAAGTTGACGAAGACCGCGCCCTTCAGGGCGATCGCCTCGCCGCCGTACATCGCCATGCCGCCCGAACCCAGCGTGAAGCCGCCGCCATGGATGAAGACGATGACCGGCAGCTTCGTCCCCGGCGCGGCGTCCGCGCTCGCCCAGAGGTTCAGGTACAGGCAGTCCTCGCTGGTCGGCTCCTCGCCGAAATAATGGTTCAGGTCGTGCCGGCGCAGCACCTGGATGCATTCCGGGCTGATCCTGTCGGCGTGATAGACGCCCTTCCAGGCGGCGACGGGTTGCGGCTCGCGCCAGCGCAGGTCGCGCACCGGGGGCGCCGCATAGGGAACGCCGAAATAGGCCTTCACGCCCGAGGCGAGCGTCTTGCCGGCGACCGCGCCGCTGTCGATCGCGACCGGATCTCCTGAAACCGGCGTCTCGACGATCTGCGCCAGCGCGACTTGCGCGGCCGGGGGGGCCAGCGCGCCGATCGCCAGCCCCGACAGGACGAGCCGCGCCACAGCGCGGCGCAGCGCGGATTTCGACGCGTTCCCGCCCCATTGCGGCATGGAGGATGCCTTTCCCGCTCGCCTGGCGCGGCGCCGTTTCGGCTTCCATCGAGAGGGCCGCCAATCGGTCCGGGATCGTCGTCCCCGCCCTGCGCGCCTGATCGCGAATTTCCTAGAATGGTCGGTACTGCGCGTCAATCTCCAGATTTTGCGGTAACATCCATTATTTTTGCAGCGCCGCTGCGCGCGGCTTCCGGTCGGGAGCGCCGCCCGTGACGCTCACGCCACAGGTCCTGGTGAGTTTTTCGAGCTCGAGCCGGGAGGCCGGCGGCAGCGCGCCCGGGATGATGTCGTGGCGGATGCGCTCGCGGAGGCTCTCGGTCAGCGTCGCCGCACCGTCGCCGCTGGCCTCGAAGTCCGTTGTCACCGCCGACCCTCGCCGCTAGACCTGGACCAGCCGGCCGGTTCCCTGTCGTGCGCTTATCTTCTGTACGAGGTATTCTGAAAAATATAGGAGATTTCACAAATGCTGCGATGGTCGATCGCTACCGTCTGCATGGGCGGCGCCCTCGAGGCCAAGCTCGCGGCCGCGGCCAAGGCCGGCTTTCGCGCCGTGGAAATCTTCGAGAACGACCTGACTTTCTTCAGCGGCAAGCCGCGCGACGCGCGCAAGATGGCCGCCGATCTCGGTCTGGAGATCGTCGCGCTGCAGCCGATGCGCGATTTCGAGGCGATGCCCGATCCGATCCGGGCGCGCAATTTCGAGCGCGCGGCGCGCAAGTTCGACCTCATGCACGAACTGGGGACCCGGCTGCTCTGTCTGTGCTCGAACGTCTCCGACGAGGCGATCGACGATTCCGCGCGCGCCGCCGGGGATCTCGCCGAACTGGCCGACCTCGCCCACCGGAACGGCTTCAACATCGGCTATGAGGCGCTCGCCTGGGGGCGGCACGTCAGGGACTGGACCGCCGCCTGGGAAATCGTGCGCCAGGCCGATCGGGCCAATCTCGGAATCGTGCTCGACAGCTTCCACGTCTGCGTGCGCGGCAATCCGATCGAGCCGATCGCCGCCCTGCCCGCCGATCGCATCGCCCTCGTCCAGGTCGCCGACGCGCCGGCGATCCAGATGGACCCGCTTTCGCTGAGCCGCCACTACCGCTGTTATCCGGGCCAGGGCGAATATCCGATCGTCGACTTTCTCGACGCGGTCACCCGCGCCGGCTATCGCGGCCCGGTCTCGCTGGAGATTTTCAACGATCAGTTCCGCGGCGCCTCCGCGCCCGCGATCGCGCTCGACGGCCTGCGCGCGTTGCGCGTCGCCGGCGAAGGGCTGGCGGCGCGCCGCGCCCGGCGCGGCGACGCGCCGCTCGCAGATCTGCCGCCGCTCGCGCCGGCGCCGCGGGTCGAACGCATCGCCTTCATCGAATTCGCCACCAGCCAGGCCGATCACGACGCGTTCGTGGCGCTGCTCGAAGGCCTGGGGTTCGGCTTTTCCGCGCGGCATCGCTCGAAGGACGTCGACCTCTACCGCCAGGGCGGGATCGCGATCGTCGTCAATCGCGAGCGCGAGGGCTTCGCGCATTCCTTCAACATGCTGCACGGCCCCTCGGTCTGCGCGCTGGCGCTGCGGGTCGATTCGGTCGCGCGCGCGCTCGAGCGCGCCGGCGCGATGGAATGTCCCACCTATTTCGGCAAGATCGGTCCCGGCGAAGCGCTGATCCCGGCGGTCGGCGGCGTCGAGGGCAGCCTGATCTATTTCATCGACGAGGGCGAGGAGTCGCACTGGGAGCGGGACTTCGTCGCGGCCCCGGCGGCTGCCGCCGAAGGCCTGTTGCGCGAGGTCGACCATCTCTCCAACGTCGTGCGCCGCAGCGAGTTTCTCACCTGGTCGCTGTTCTACAAGTCCGTGCTCGGCTTCCGCCTGGAGCCGCAGGTGGAGATCGCCGATCCGCACGGCGCCTTCTTCAGCCGGTCGCTGCGCAGCCCCGGCGGCGAAGTGCGCATCGCCCTCAACGTCTCGGAGGGCGGTGCGACCGGCCCGACGCGCTTTCTCGACGCGTTCGGCGGCGCCGGCTTCCAGCAGATCGCGCTGTCGACCGACGACATTTTCGCCGCGGTGGAGGCGGCGCGCGCGCGCGGCATCGCCTTCCTGGCGATCTCCGACAATTACTACGACGACCTCGCCGCACGGTTCGACATCGCGCCCGACCTGCTCGCGCGCATGCGCGGGCTGGGCGTGCTCTACGACCGGGTGAAGGACGGCGAGTTCTTCCACATCTATTCTCAGACCTTCATGGACCGCTTCTTCTTCGAGATCCTGCAGCGGAGGAACTATGACCTGTTCGGCGCCGCCAATACGCCCGCGCGGCTCGCCGCGCAGGCGCGCGCCCAGGACGACGAGACCGGCCTGCGGTTCGATCTCGGGCTTTGAGCGCCGGCGGGGCCGACGCAGCGCGAGCCCCGATCAGGGATCGCGACCCAGCAGCCGGGCCATTTCCGCTTCGAGCGATTCGAGGCCGCCGAACGGGTCGGGCTTGGCTTCGGCCGCCGCCGGCGGCGGCGCCGGCTCTTTCCGGGCGGAAGCCGCGCTCGTCATCGGCGTCGCACCTGCCCTCGGCGGCGCCGGCGGCGTGGCCTGGCCTCCCACCACGATCGGGGGCGGCAACGACGGCGGGCGTGCGGGCGGCGGATTGACCGACCGCGGGGGCAGAACCGACGGCCTCGGCGCCGGGCGGCTCGGCTGACCCTGGTCAGCGCCCTGGAGCGCCCTCGGCGCGCCGCCAGCCGCAGCGGGCGGCGGCTGGGGGACGATCGGCGGCGGCGGGTGGGCGGCGGCGACTGGCGCGGCGGTCGGCGGCCTGGGTTGGGCGGCGGGAGCGGCCTCGGATCGAACCGGCGCGCGCGCGGCCGCCGGGATCGCGGCTGGCCGCGGCGTCGGCGGCGGTCCCGCCGGCGCGACGGCCGGTGGAGCCGCCTTGATCGGCGGCGGCGGAACGGGCGGCTGGGGCTTGGGCGGGGTCGGCGCGACCGCGAGACCCGCGCCATCGCGCGGCTGGGGCTGCGACTGGGCCCGCACGATCTGGGATTCCACGACGACGTCGTTCGGGCCGCCGATCATCAGGAGATGCTCGACATTGTCCCGGCGCACGATGACAAGTTGGCGCTGCCCGTCGAGGGAAAAGGCGTCGACCAGGCCGAGCCGGGGCTGGCGCGCCTTGCCGCCGGCGGAAAAGCGCAGACGATGGCCGAAGATCGCGCGGTAGAGGACGACCAGCGCCGTCAGGAGGATCAGCGCTGTTCCAGCGAGCAACGCCACCTGCACTGCGCGATTGTCGCCGAGCGGCAAATTACTTAACCATTGCATGCGCTATCCTATGCCCGAGCGACCGGGGGCGATCCTGCCCGCCGCCGGCCACGACGTCCAGGAATGTCAATATCAGATGACGGGGCGACGCGCGACGGGCGACATGTTCTTATCACCTGCGAAGGTTCCCGCGCGCGAGCGCGCGCCTTGTCGGCGAAGCGGCCGAGCGTCGGCGCGTCCGGCCGCCGCGCGGGCCGCGGACCTGAACGCCACGCGGCGGTTCCCGCCCCATTCTCGTCGAATCGGCTTATTCTGCGCCTGAGGCGCGTTCCGTCGAACTGCGGTATGGATCGCCCCCAGAGAGTTTACCGATGAGCCCGCTGTCGACTTCCGCCGCCATTGACCGCACCGACCGGGGCGCCAATCCGGCCCTGCTGCTGTTGCTGATCGGCTGCCTGCTGGCGGCGGTCGGCCTGTTCTACTTCCTGCCGGGCGGGCAAGGCGCCAAGCTGCTGTTCTGGATCATAACCGGACTGGCGGTGCTCGGGGTTTTCTCGACGCTGCTCTATACTTTCGGCATTCTGCAGTTCGCCGGCCAGACCGCGCGCAACGATACGACCAAGGCGATCGCCGACACCAATTCCGACGGCCTGATCGTCACCGACGCCGAATCGCGCATCCTCTACGCCAACGAAGCGTACATGACCTTTTCGGGGGCCCATGGCGCGGCGGACCTGCGGGTGGTCGAGCGTCTGTTCTCCGGCGCGCCCGAGGTGTCCGAGGCGATCTACCGGCTCGCGCAGGCCGCGCGCGAGGGCAAGCGCGGCGCGGAAGAGCTGCGCATGTCGCCGCCGCTGACCGGCGAGGCCGCGGTCGCCTGGTACCGCATCCGCGTGCGCCCGCTGGACACGCTGGGCCGCGGCCGCTCGACGCTCTGGACCGTCTCGGACATCACCCGCGAGCGCGAGCGCCATGAGAACGTGTTCCAGGAGCTCCAGCACGCCATCGACTTTCTCGACCATGCGCCCGCCGGCTTCTTCTCGGTCGAACCGGGCGGCGCCGTCTCCTACCTCAACGCGACGCTCGCCGGCTGGCTCGACTACGATCTCGCGCAGTTCGGCTCGGGCGGGCTCAAGCTCTCCGACATCGTCGCGGCCGACGGCGTCGCCCTGATCGACGTCGTTTCCGGGCGGCCGGGCGAGGTGAAGACTGAGCAGTTCGACGTCGACCTCCGGCGCCGCGACGGGCGCTTCCTGCCGGTCCGCATCCTGCATCGCGTCGCCTATTCGAGCGACGGGACGCCAGGGGCGTCGCGCACGCTCGTGATCAACCGCGCGCCCGGCGAGGAGAAGGCCGAGGACCTGCGCGCCGCCGAGGTGCGCTTCGCCCGGTTCTTCAACTCCACCCCGATGGCGATCGCCTCGGTCGACGCCGAGGGCGTCATCCTGAGGTCGAACGCGGCCTTTGCGCGGCTCGCGCCGCTCGCATTGCGGACCATCGCGGGCGAGGGCGGCCCGGCGATCTATCGCGGCATCATCGAGCGGGATCGCGACGGCCTTCGCGAGGCAATCGCGGCGGCCGGCCAGGGCAAGGGCGACATCGATCCGGTCGACGCCACGCTGATCGGAGCGGGCGAACGCTCGGCGCGCTTCTACGTCTCGGCGGCCGATCCGAGCGGCGACGACGGCGCCAGCGCGACCGTGTTCGCGCTCGACACGACCGAGCAGCGCACGCTCGAGAAGAACTTCCTGCAGAGCCAGAAGATGCAGGCGATCGGCCAGCTCGCCGGCGGCATCGCCCATGACTTCAACAACGTCCTGACCGCGATCATCGGCTATTCCGATCTGCTGCTCGCCAATCACCGGCCGACCGACCCGTCGTTCCAGGACATCATGCAGATCAAGCAGAACGCCAACCGCGCGGCTGGCCTCGTGCGCCAGCTGCTGGCGTTTTCGCGGCGCCAGACCCTGCGTCCGCAGATCCTGCAGCTCAGCGAGGTTCTCTCGGAGCTGGAAATGCTGCTGCGCCGCCTGGTCGGCGAGACCATCGTCCTCGACATCAAGCACGGCCGCGATCTCTGGCTGGTCAAAGCCGACCTCAATCAGTTTGAGCAGGTCGTCGTCAATCTCGTCGTCAACGCGCGCGACGCGATGGCCGAAGGCGGCCGCATCTCGCTGCATACGCGCAACGTCAGCGCCGCCGATTGCGCCGCCTATCAGGAAAAGGCGCTGCCGCCGGGCGACTACGTGCTCGTCGAGGTCCAGGACACCGGCCACGGCATACCGCCCGAGGTCCTCGACAAGATTTTCGAACCGTTCTTCACGACCAAGGAGGTCGGCAAGGGGACGGGGCTGGGGCTTTCGATGGTCTACGGCATCGTCAAGCAGACCGGCGGCTACGTGTTCCCGGAGAGCAAGCCGGGCAGCGGCGCGACGTTCCGCATCTTCCTGCCGCGCCACCTGCCGACGATCGCGGACGAACCGGTCCGCAAGGAGATCGTCAAGCCGCCGGCGGACCTGACCGGCCGGGGCGCGATCCTGCTCGTCGAGGACGAAGAGGCGGTGCGCGCCTTCGCCTCGCGCGCCCTCGCCTCGCGCGGCTATACCGTGCTCGAGGCCGAATCGGGTCTCGAGGCGCTCAAGGTCGTCGAGGCCGCCGGCGGCGCGATCGACCTCATCGTTTCCGACGTCATCATGCCGGAAATGGACGGGCCCAGCATGCTCGCCGAATTGCGCCGGACCGGCCTGACCGCCAAGATCATCTTCGTTTCCGGCTACGCCGACGACGCCTTCGCCAAGAACCTGCCCGAGGGCGAGGAATTCCTGTTTCTGCCCAAGCCCTTCACGCTGAAGCAGCTGGTCGAGGCGGTGAAGGGCGCGATGAGCTGAACGGCGCCGGAGCCTCGCGTCGTTCCGGCGCTCGGCCGCGCTTTGCGCCCTCCCGCGCGCGCTGCTAAGCCTGCGCGTCACGCAGCGAGGCCGTCCATGCGCTTTGAGGGCACCAAGACCTACATCGCCACCGAGGATCTCAGGATCGCGGTGAACGCCGCCATCGTGCTCGAGCGGCCGCTGCTGATCAAGGGCGAGCCGGGCACCGGCAAGACTCTGCTCGCCGAGGAAATCGCCGGCGCGCTCGGCGCGCCGCTGCTGTCCTGGCACGTGAAGTCGACGACCAAGGCCCAGCAGGGCCTCTACGAATATGACGCGGTCTCGCGCCTGCGCGACTCCCAGCTCGGCGACGCGCGCGTCTCCGACATCAGGAACTACATCAGGCGCGGCAAATTGTGGGAGGCGTTCACGGCGCCCGAGCGGCCCGTCCTCCTGATCGACGAGATCGACAAGGCGGACATCGAGTTTCCCAACGACCTCCTGCTCGAACTCGACCGGATGGAATTCTTCGTCTACGAGACCGGCGAAACGGTGCGCGCCGCGCGGCGCCCGATCGTCGTCATCACGTCGAACAACGAGAAGGAGCTGCCCGACGCCTTCCTGCGGCGCTGCTTCTTCCACTACATACGCTTCCCCGACGGGGACACGATGCGCGCAATCGTCGAGGCGCATTATCCCGGCATCAAGAAGCGCCTGGTCGAAGAGGCGCTGCGCATTTTCTTCGACCTGCGGGAGGCGCCCGGCCTGAAGAAGAAGCCGTCGACTTCGGAACTGCTCGACTGGTTGAAGCTGCTCCTCAACGAGGACATTTCGCCCGAGACGCTGCGCGAGCGCGATCCCAAGAAGCTGATTCCGCCCTTGCACGGCGCGCTGCTGAAGAACGAGCAGGACGTCCACCTGTTCGAGCGGCTCGCCTTCCTCAACCGCCGTGAGCGGTGAGGGGCGGGCGCGACGGCGAAAGCCCGGGCCGAAGAAGCGAAGAGCCGGCGATCACAAGGTCCGAGCCCGTGCGACCAGACGGCGCGGTCAAACGTGCAAAGCGCCCGCCGGCTTGCTAACCTGCCGCGATGCTGCGTCTCCTGCTCTTGCGTCACGCCAAGGCCGTCCCGTTCCGCGGCGGCCGCGACCATGAGCGGGCGCTGACCGAGCGCGGCCGCGGCGACGCCGCGCTGCTGGGCGGGTTCATCGCGGGACTCGCCCTCGCGCCGCGAACCGCGATTCATTCGGGGGCGCGCCGCGCCAAGGAAACACTGGCGATCGTGCGCGGCAGGCTCGCCCCGGGCCTCGGCGTCTCCGTCGACGCGCGGCTCTACGGCGGCGCCGACGATGCGTTCCTCGCCGTCGTGCGCGGCCGCCCCGACGCCGAAGGCTCCCTGCTGATCGTCGGCCACAATCCCACGATCGCCGAAGTCGCGCGAGGCCTCGCGGGCGAGGGCGCGCCCGAGGCGCTCGCGCGCATGGCCATGAGGTTTCCGACCGCGGCGCTCGCCGTCCTCGATTTCGAGGCCGAACGCTGGAGCGCTGTCGGCGAGGGACACGGCCGGCTCGTCCATTTCGTGACGCCGGCGAGCCTGGGCGGCGAGGACGACGGCTGAGCCGGCGTTTTCGGCCCCGGCGCGCCCGCCGGCTGGGAAAACCCGCCGGCGCCCCCTAAATAGGCGTCCGCTCCCTTGCATCGGCGCCCGCTTGCCCCTCCTCAACGATTTTCTCTTCGAAGCCGGCGTCGCGGCGCGCAGCGTGGCGGATTATCTCGGCGGCGGCGCGCTCCGGCTCGGGGTCACCGGCCTGTCGCGCGCGGGCAAGACCGTGTTCATCACCGCGCTGGTGAACAATCTGGTCGGGCGCGCCCGGCTGCCGGTGCTCGCCGCCGCCGCGGAGGGCCGGATCGCGCGCGCCATATTGGAGCCGCAGCCCGACGACGCGGTGCCGCGCTTCGCCTACGAGGAGCATTTCGCCGCGCTGACCGGCGCCGAACGGCGCTGGCCGCGATCGACCCGGCGGATTTCCCAGCTGCGGCTGAGCATCGAATTCGAGCGCGCGAAAGGCTGGGGCGCGCGTTCGTCGGTCCTGACCCTCGACATCGTCGACTATCCCGGCGAATGGCTGCTCGACCTGCCGCTGCTCGGCAAGAGCTACACGGAATGGTCGCGCGAGACGCTGGAGGCGAGCCAGAGCCCGGCGCGCGCGCCGCTCGCCGCCGACTGGCGCGGCTGGCTCGCCACGCTCGATCCCGGAGCGCCCGCGCAGGAGGACGACGCGCGACGCAGCGCCGAACTGTTCACCGCCTATCTCAGCAAGTCGCGCGAGGAGGTCTACGCGCTGTCGACGCTGCCGCCGGGGCGCTTCCTGATGCCCGGGGACCTCGAGGGATCGCCCGCGCTGACCTTCGCGCCGTTGCCGGTCGGCGAGGCGGCCGAGTTCGGCGCCGGCTCGCTCGCCGCGATGATGGCGCGCCGTTTCGAGGCCTACAAGACCCATGTCGTGCGGCCGTTCTTCCGCGACCATTTCTCGCGGCTCGACCGGCAGATCGTGCTGGTCGACGCGCTGGCGGCGCTCAATTCGGGGCCGGCGGCGCTGCACGATCTCGAGCTGGCGCTGTCCGACATCCTCACGGCGTTCCGCGCCGGCCGCCCGTCGCTGCTCGCGACCCTGTTCCGCCCGCGGATCGACCGCATCCTGTTCGCGGCGACCAAGGCCGACCACCTGCATCATGCGAGCCACGACCGGCTCGAGGCGATCCTGCGCCAGCTCACCGCGCGCGCGATCCTGCGCGCCGAGGGGGTCGGCGCCGGCGTCGACGTGATCGCGCTCGCCGCGATCCGGGCGACCCGCGAGGCGCGGCTGCGCCACGACGGCGTTTCGATGGATGCGATCGTCGGCGTGCCTGAAGCGGGGGAGAGGCTGGGCGGGCGCGTGTTCGACGGCCAGGAGGAGGCCGCGGTCTTCCCCGGCGAACTGCCGGCCGACCCCGCCGCGGTCTTCGCGGGCCATGGAATCGGGCTGCCCGAAGCCGAGAACGACTGGCGCTTCCTGCGTTTCCGGCCGCCGATGATCGCGCCGGGCGCCTGCCCGCCGCAGATCCGGCTCGACCGCGCGCTGCAATTCCTCATCGGGGACAGACTGGCATGAACGATCCGCGCCCGCGCCCGCGCGCCTTCCGGCTCGACGATTCCGCTGTTGTCATCGAGCCGCAGCTCGAGCCGATCCCCGCCGACGCCGCGGGCGCCGCGATCGACGAGGACGAGCGCGAGGTCGAGGTCGCCCAGCAGCGCGGCTTGCTCGCGCGCCGCCGCCCGCGGCTGGGGACGCTGCTGGGATCGGGGCTCGGCGGCCTCCTCTCGCTCGGCCTCGGGCTCTGGTTCACCGACCTCGTCGAGAGCCTGTTCGCCCGCGCGCAGGCGCTCGGCTGGATCGCCGTCGCGCTCGGCGCGCTCGCCGGGCTGGCGCTGGCCGCGATCGGCGCGCGCGAACTCGCCGCGATCCTGCGCCAGACCCGGATCGCGCGGCTGCACGCCGATCTGGCGATCGCCCGCGCGCGCGACGACCGCGAGGCCGCGCGGCGGCTGGTCGGCCGGCTCGTCGCGCTCTATGCGCGCCGGCCGGAGACGGCGGCCGGCCGGTCGCAGACGATGGAGGCGGTCCGCGCGATCATCGACGGGCGCGATCTCGTCGACGTCGCCGAGCGCGCGCTGCTGCGCCCGCTCGACGAGCGGGTCCAGCGGGAGATCGCCGACGCCGCCAAGCGCGTCTCGATGGTGACCGCGATCAGTCCGCGCGCCGTGCTCGACGTCCTGTTCGTCGTCGCGCAGATCGTCTACCTGATCCGGCGCATCGCCGAAATCTACGGCGGCCGGCCGGGCCTGCTCGGCTTCTTCAAGCTCGCCCGGTCGGTCGGCGCCCATGTCGCGATCACCGGCGGGATGGCGGTCGGCGACAGCCTCGTCCAGCAGCTGGTCGGCCACGGCGTCGCCTCGAAGATTTCGGCGCGGCTCGGCGAGGGCGTGCTCAACGGCCTGCTGACCGCGCGCGTCGGCCTGTCGGCGATGGCGGTGTGCCGTCCGGCGCCGTTCGGCGCGCGCAAACCGCCGGGAGTCGCCGAGGTCGCGCCGTTCCTATTTGGCGCCGGCAAAAAGCCCTGACAGGCCGGGGACCCTGGCGTTGCGGGCGAAATGGACGACGACCAGCGCCGCCCCCGCGGCCAGCACATAGACGCTCGGCCGGAAGCCATTGTCGAAGTCGACGTTCTCGTCGAGCACCCGCCAGAAGTCGATGTGGCGCACGACCGCGTACCAGGTCGCCTCCAGCAGCGCGGCGGCGAGCGGCGCGCCGACCGCCGCCCCGACCGCGACCGCCCAGCCCGGCAGGCCGCGCTTCTGCAGGATCCGCCAGAACATCAGGATGAAATAGAGCCCCATCATCAGCACCGGCTCGGACACGTCGACCTTCGACTGGAGGTAGAAGTGGAAGATCGCCAGCGCGGCGATCGCGTAGATCAGCTTGTGCAGCCGGTTCCAGTTCCTGGCGCCGAGGCGCTTGATCATCGCGTCGGTCGAGGTCGCCGCCAGCGCGGCGAGGCCGAGAAGCGCGACGAAGCCGATGGTCAGGTAGAAGCGCAGCGCGATTTCGGACGCGACATGGAGCAGCGCGAATTTCTGGTCGAGGACGACATAGAGGCAGAAATGGGCGAAGGCGTAGCCGAAGGCGGCGACGCCGATCATCCGGCGCAGGGCGATGAGCCTGGGCCATTGCGCGACGCGGCGCAGCGGCGTGACCAGCAGCGACAAGAGGATGAGCCGCACCGCCCATTGCCCGGTCGCATGGATCGCCTCGGTCACCGGCTTGGGCGCCAGCAGGCCGGTCGCCCATTCCCAGCCGATCCAGACCGCCGGCGCGAACAGCGCAAGGAAGACCGCGAGCTTGAGCGCCGACAGCCGGCCATTGCGTTCGTTCCACGGCGCCTTGAGAGCGATCATCGGTCCATTCCTTCGCGGGCAACCGACCGCTGTTCGGGGCGGGCGACCGGTTTGTTACATGGCGCCGCGGCGGCGCCCGACCGGCCGCGGGGTCCAAGCAAGAGGGGCGCCGGAGGCCGGCCTTTTGCCGGGATCGATCCGCCTCGCCCGGCGTTGAGTCGCAGGGGCCTGCGTTCGAGAGTGCGAACCGGAGCGCCGGCCCACGAGAGGAGCCAATCATGAAATCGACATTCTTGCGTCCGGCGGCCCTGGCCGCCGGGCTCGCGCTCGCCCTCGCCGGCGCGCCCGCGATGGCGGCGCCGCCGCCGAGCGCCGGCCCGCTGGCGGTCGCCGCCGCCGGGCAATCGAGTCCGGCGGTCGAAACCGTCGGCTGGCGCCATTACCGACGCGGCTATTGGGGCGGGCCGGGACCGTGGGTCGCGGGCGCCGCGCTCGGCGTCATCGGCCTCGGATTCGCCAACGCCTAGTACGACGACGGTTATGGCTACGGCTATGGCGGTCCCGGCTATTACGGCTACGGCTACCCCGGCTATTACGGCTATGGCGGCGGCTACGGGGGCGGCTATGGCCGGGGGTTCCATGGCGGTCATTACGGCGGCGGCCACTTCCACCATCGCTGAGGCCGCGGCGACCGGGCCCGGCGCCGCCTCGCCGCGCCCGGTCACTTCACCGGCGGGGTGCAGACCACGTATTGGTCGGCGATGATCTCGCGCTCGCCCTGCTTTTCCCGCTGGAAATACAGGTAGCAGATGCTGAGCGAGCCGGTGCGGTAGTCGACCCGGAACACGCCGCCCTCCTGCTCGTGGCGGGTCGCCACGAGCCCGTATTCGCCCGGCTCGAGCTTGCCGGCGCCCTCGCCGGCGCGGTAGCAGACGGTGACGCCGAAGGCGCCGGGCTCGATGTCGGTCTTTCCCGGATTATGGCCGTACTGGCAGGCGATGATCTCGCCGGTCAGCTTGTCGAGCCGGTAGACGAGGCTGAGGTTGATCTGCGGCGCGGCGAGAAATTCATAGTTCGAGGCGCGCGCCGGCGCCGCGGCCGCCGCCGCCAGGATCAGCATCGCCGCCATCAGGTTCACAACGCGCATCGTCGCCCCCGTCGAGGAAATCGGCCTGGCGGCCCGCCGCGAGCCGCCGCCCGGACTTCTAACGCGCGGGGCTTGCGCGAAACCGCGCATGGCGCGGCGCTTGATCCGGCCGCCGCGATTGCCTATCCAGACGCATGCCATCGCCGCCCGTCCTCGTGTTCGATCTCGACGGCACGCTCGCCGAAACCGCGGGCGACCTGATGGGCACGCTCAACGTGATCCTCGCCCGCGAGGGGCTGACCCCGCTGCCGGTCGCGAGCGCGCGCAGCCTGCTGGGCGCCGGCGCCCGCGCGCTGATCGCGCGCGGTTTCGCCCGGGCGGGCCGGACGCTCGCGCCCGACCGGCTGCAGACCCTGTTCGAGGACTTCCTCGTCCATTACAACGCCCATATCGCCGACCACAGCTTCCTGTTTGCCGGCGTCGAGGCCGCGCTCGACCGGGCGGCGCAGGCCGGCTTCCGGCTCGCCGTCTGCACCAACAAGCTCGAACATTCCTCCCACCTGCTGCTGCGCGCGCTCGGCGTCGCCGACCGCTTCGCCTTCGTCTGCGGCCAGGACACGTTCGGGGTCGCCAAGCCCGACCCGACGCCGCTGATCGAGACGGTCGCCCAGGCCGGCGGCGCGCTCGCCGACGCGATCATGGTCGGCGATTCCGCCACCGACGTCGAAACCGCCCGGGCCGCCGGGATTCCGGTGATCGCGGTCGATTTCGGCTATACCGACCGGCCGATCGCCGAATTTTCGCCCGACCGGATCATCGCCCATTTCGACGCGCTGTGGGACGCCGTCGCCTCGATCCGCGCCGCCCGCCGGCCGCCGTCCTCGCCTTGACTCGCCGCCCGGCTCTACCTAGACGAGGGGACCGCAAAGCTCAGGGCGATTAGCTCAGCGGGAGAGCACTCCCTTCACACGGGAGGGGTCGCAGGTTCGATCCCTGCATCGCCCACCACCCTCCCGCGCGGCCGCGGGGTCCGGGACGGCGGAAATTTTTGGAAACTTTTGGAAGTTTTTTGAAATCTTTTGAAGCGTTTTTGAAGCGTTTTGGAAGGTCCTTGTTTCACGATTTCATGAGATTGAGCTGGATTTCAAGGGATTGCGAGCGAGTGGAAGCTGTTTTGGGCCTCGGGGAGCGTCTGGGGCCGGCGTGAATCTCCTTGCGTTCGCCTGACCCGGACCGGCTGTCGACCAAGATGCTCATAGTAGGCCGGGGAACGGCTGGAGTCAATCAAATTTCTGTAAAAGAGAAAGAGGCCCGACGGCCGGGCGTGTCGCAATCGTGGTGGGCCGAACGCAGGCGACCAGCAAGCGTCGGTGCTGCGCCGACGGCGCGCAGTCACCCCAAGGCGATCGCTTGCGGTCGCCGGGAGGGGCGAAGCGTAGCGTAGCGGCGGCCTCTTGGCCTCGGGCGATTGCTGGCAATCGCCCTGACTTGACGGCGCGACGGCGGCGCGGCTCCGCGGCGCCGGATTGCACGATCACGGGTGCAATGGGCTCGACGGACAATCCGCCGGCCGGAGACAAACGATCGCCGGGGGGACGGCGACAGGTCGATGCTCGCGATCGTCATGCTGGCGGATGCGGCCTTGCCCAGCAACGAGACCTTGGCGCGCGCGATCCATGCCCGGCTTGCCGATGCTCGGATTCCATCGGAGACGACGGACGAAAGGACCGGCGCCATCCTGTTCTTCGAACGCGGCGTCATGGGCGGGATCAGGCGTGTGGATCGTCCGTGGCCGCTTTCCCGGGAGCACCCGCGGGTTCCCGACCGCCTGGTATTGGCCGGAGGCGTGGGAGACCGTGAAGGACCACAAGGCCCATATCGTCGTCTCGGCGACGGGCGGCGCGGATGCGCGAAGCCGGGTCCCACCGCTCGGCCAATTGGTCGCCGCGCCAGTCGAATGCACGCCCGCCGCGCTGGCGGCGCTTGCCGTCGCGACCTCGCCGCCGGGCAGGCGCGGGCGACCGGCGTCGAGGTTTGGGCCTCGAGCCGGGATGCCCGATCGCGTCCCTCTCGTCCTGAGCGATTCCGACCCCTTGTTCCCAACCCCCTACGCCCGGGCCGTCAAATCCGGCATAACCGGCGCCGAGTTGGTCGGCGTCGCCGACGCCGGCCCCATGGCGACGGCCGAACCGCCGGCGGCGGCGCTGGCGGCAATCAGGAGGATCGCATGATGCGCATCGCGGTGATCGCGCCGGGGACGATGGGCGCCGGCATGGCGCAACGGCTGCGCCACGGCGGCGCCGACGTTGCAGTGACGCTCGACGGACGCGGCCCGGCCAGCGCGAAGCGCGCCGCCGGCCTGGCGGTGAAGGACAGCGAGACCGCGCTGGCGCAATGGGCCGACGTGGTGCTGTCGATCCTGCCGCCCGGCGACGCGCTCGCTCTCGCCCGGCGGCTCGCGCCGGTCATGGCGGGCAAGATCTACGCCGACTGCAACGCCGTCAGCCCCGCCACCATGCACGCCGTCGCCGCCGCCCTGCCCGGGGTGCGCGTCGTCGACGGCGGCATCATCGGCAACCCCGGGGAGAGCGGCCCCGGCCCGCGCCTCTATGTCTCCGGCGACGCCGCCGAGGCGCTGGCGCCGCTGAAGGATTGGGGCATCGACCTGCGCCCGATCCCCGGCGGCGTCGGCGCCGCCTCGGCGCTGAAGATGAGCTATGCGGGCATCACCAAGGGGCTGATCGCGCTCGGCGCGGCCATGGCGCTCGGCGCCGCCCATTCCGGCGCCGCCGCCGCCCTGCGCGCCGAACTCGCCGCCAGCCAGCCGGACCTGCTGCGCCTGCTCGACCGCGGCGTGCCCGGCATGTTCGACAAGGCCTATCGCTGGGTCGCCGAGATGGAGGAAATCGCCGCCTTCCTCGGCGACCTCCCGGCAGCCCCGATCTACCAGGGCGCGGCCCGTCTCTACGAAGCGATCGCCGCCGACCAGGCCGCGCCGAAGCCCGGCGGCATGGTCGCCCGCCTCGCGGCCTTCTACAGCGAGCCGGGGAAATGAGCGCCTCGGCAGATTCTGATCGGCTGACCGGCCGACCGACAATGCCCGACCCCGGCCATCGAGGACTTCAGCGGGGAGCGCATGCTCGACCCGTCGGCCGAGATGGCGCCGCTCTGCCGCCGGCCGCCCGAGGGCGAGCGCCTGCGATTTCGAACCGGCGCAATCCTGCGTTTGCGCGCCGCGCGATCGCCAGCCGTCAGAATCCGACTTTTACGCCGGCTTCGATGCTGTCTCCCTGGCCCTTCGGCGCCCATGGCGCCATATATGGATTTTGCTGCCATAGGTTGTCCGCGCGCCATTTGAGATCGACCGACGCGGCGCCCTGAACCCTCGGCCGCGTCTATTGCGGCGTCAGCAACGCATGGACGAAGGCATAGATGACGATCGGGATCGCCACCACGATGAACACGCGCAGCAGGATCAGCACAGCCGTGACCCCGCGGGTCAATTTGCGGCGCGGGTACGGGCGCTCCGTCGCGGCGACGAACTGATCGGGTTCGAGCGCGCCGATCAGGGCGGGATCGTAGTCCATCAAAATCCTCCTATTTGCCCAACAGGTCTGGGAAAACCGTGATCACGCCGTAGAGCGCGCCGATCAGCGAGATCGCGACGACGATCGTTCCGCCGGCCAGATTGCCCCAGCGGCCGTTCGCCAGATTCCCCATGATCTCGCGATCGTTGGCGAGCAGCAGCAGCAGCAGCAGCGCCGGCGCCATCAGCAAGGTGGCGATGACGTTGACCGTCAGGGTCATCGCGAGCAATGGCGCGCCGGGGATCAGCACGATGCCCGCGGCCAGGATCGTCGAGACGATCGCCACCCCATAGAACAGGCGGCCATGGGCGAAGTCGAGATTGAGACTGTGCCTGGCGGAGACTTTCTCCGCCGCCGACACCGTCTCGGTGAGCGCGTAGGACGAGCTGGTGGCGATCGTCATCGCGGCGACGAGGCCCGCCTCGATGATGCCGAGCGCGAACAAGGTGGCGCCGGTCGTGCCGATCAGCGGCTGAAGCGCGGTGGCGAAATCGGCGCCGCTGGCGAACTGCGACACGTCGACATGCGCGGCAAAAAGCGGGGCGGCCGCCACCAGCGTCGCGATCGCGGCGACGGCGGCCAAAGCCGCGCCGATCGCCGTGTCGATCCGCCCCTGCGGCACGTCCGCGCGAGTCATGCCCTTGTCGACGACCGCGCTCTGCTGGAAGAAGATCATCCACGGGGTCACGGTCGCCCCGACATTGGCGAGGATCAGGGTCAGGAACGCCGTGGTGAACCCGCCCGGCAGCGGCCCCCAGGTGGCGAGCGCATGAGCAAGGGCCGCGCCGTCGGGATGCGCGAGCAGCGCAGCGGGCACGAACAGCAGGTTGAACGCGGCCAACCCCATCAGCATGCGTTCCCAGGTCACGTAGCGGCGAAAGGCGAGCGAACCGATGACGAGCGCGACCCCGATGGCGACCGAAAGCCAGGGCGGCAGGCCGAAATAGAGGCCGCCCGCCTGGATCGCGATGAATTCGGTGACGAGCGTCAGCAGATTGCCGAATACGAGGTCGCCCATTGCGAAATAGCCCCAGAACGGGCCGAATCGCTGGAAGATGAGTTCGGCATGGCCGCGATGCGTCGCCACCCCGAGCCGCACCGTCATTTCCTGCACCACGAACGCCATGAGGAAGGTGAGCAGGATGAACGGCGCGAAAAAGCCGATCCCATAGGTCGCGCCGGAGGTGGCGTAGGAGACCATGCTCGGGCCGTCGTTCTCCCCCAGCATGACCAGCACGCCCGGACCGGCGAGCAGCCAGAGCAGCCGCAGCGAACTCTTCGCCGCGCGGGTCTTCAGAACCTTCAGGCGATCGCGCGCGCGCAGCAAATCCTCATGGGTGACGCGCTCGCGCGCGCCCCCGGAAAGCGCGGAAAATCCGAGGTTCAGTGCGTTGTCGCTCACAGGCGCCCTCCAAAGTCCGCAGCGGCGAACATGCGCGGCGGCCGACCCGCCGACGCGCCACTAGTGTAGCCAAGGCTCTATTTAAGTCAACAGGCAACTTTATGAGGCGGCGGCTAAACGCCGGGCGCCAGGCTCCACAATGGCGTCAGCGCTGGTTTGCCGGTTCGCGACGCGCGCGCCGGGGCTCCCGGCGCCGTGGCCGGAGCTCGGCGGGAGAAGGTTTGGTGAAGCGAGCCCCGGCCGCGGGCCGCCCGCGATGGCGGCCGGCATGCCTCAACAACCCGCCCCGGCGTTCGGGCTTCGGAGGCGGCGCCGCACGACTTCAGCCGGCGAACCCTGCCAGCGTCATCCAGAGCCCGAGCGCCAGCACGATGGCCATCCAGGCAAGGAAATAGCGTTGGTAATTCGCGGCCCGGTAGACCGAGGCCATCGTGTCCGGCGGGACCATCAACAGCGCGAGCCCCTTGAGCAGCGCAGCCCATCCCGCCAGGGTGACCGCGATCGCCAGCGCGCCGCCGCTCCAGACATTGTGCGCCAGCACCATCGCCAGGCCCGCCGCGGTCGCGACCATGCCGGAGAACAGCATCCACGGCCCGCTGCGAACCATCGCGTCCAGAGTCGCCAGCGTGCGTCGCCTCCCCAAAATCATCCCGACCGAAATCGCGATGAGGTAGAGGCCGAGGAATCTGCCGAGATAGAGGGTCATGGCGGACATGCGGGACACCCTGGGATGCGGCGACGAAGGCCGGCGCGCGAGCCCTTCGGCGACTGCTCTCTGCTCGGCGCGCCGGCGATCCCGATCCCGCCTCCCGGGTTCGCGAGACTCACGTCGGACCGCCTGCGCGCCGGATCCCGACTGGCGCCGAATTGGACTGAAATTCAAGCGGCATCTGCCGCCACCGGCGCGACGATTCGGACGAACCTCCAAATCCGCGGCAAAATCGCCGTTGATTCCAGCACGACGCAATCAAGGGGGGATACCGATCCGCCGGTGCGGAATTGGCGATTCCTGCGCCGATTTGACCGCGGGTGATTTCTCCTGAACGTTCGCATCGAAGTCGGCGCGTTGGAGTGGCGCGACCGCCAGACCGATAGGCCGATGCCTCATTTGATTCGTCCGATGCGCCCGGAGGATGCGCGAGCCTTCCTCGAGGTCCACCACGCCGCGGTGCGCGGCCTCGCCAGCAGGGACTACTCGCCTGAGGTGATCGAGGCCTGGGCGCCGCTTCCAGTGGCCGCCCGACACGTGGAGGCCGTTCGATCGAATCCGGACGGCGAATACCGGCTGTTCGCCGAGATTGACGGTCGGTCCGCGAGCGCGGCGCGCACATCCTGCGAAACGGGCAAGGGATGGCGTGCGTCAGAATGCGGAAGACCCTCGCCTTGCAAATTTCCTGAGATTTGAAACAAGGTGAGGCGGCTCCCAATCGAGGCCGCCTCGCGTTGGATTCGGAAACCGTCACACAACTCGGGCTGCCCCGATGAACCAGTTCTGGAGCCAGCTCGCGCGTGAGCTTTCGCCCTATGTGCCCGGCGAGCAGCCCCGCATGGCCGATCTGGTGAAGCTCAACACCAACGAAAGCCCGTTCGGTCCTTCGCCGCTTGCGGTGGAAGCGATGCGAGGCGCCGCGACCGACGCCCTGCGGCTCTATCCGGATCCCGAGGCGACGGCGCTGCGTGAGGCGCTCGCCGCCCATCATCGCGTGAAGCCCGAACAGGTGTTCGTCGGCAATGGTTCGGATGAAGTGCTCGCGCATGCGTTCGTCGCGCTCCTAAAACAGTCGAAGCCGGTTCTGTTCCCGGACGTTACCTACAGCTTCTATCCCGTCTGGGCGCAATTGTTCGGCCTCGCCTGCCAGACCGTGCCGCTGGACGGCGGCATGCGCGTCAGGGTCGAGGATTATCGGCGCGAGGCGGGATCGATCGTCATCGCCAATCCCAACGCTCCGACCGGCGTCGCTATATCGCGCGCGGAGATTGCCCAGCTGCTCGAAGATCATCCCGACATCCCGGTGCTGATCGATGAAGCCTATATCGATTTTGGCGGCGAGAGCGCGGTTCCGCTGATCGCGGCTCATCCGAACTTGCTGGTCGTCCAGACGATGTCGAAGTCGCGCGCCCTGGCCGGCTTGCGCGTCGGCTATGCGCTCGGCAACGCCGAACTCATCGAGGCGCTGCGCCGCGTCAAAGACAGCTTCAATTCCTACCCGCTCGGTCGCATCGCCCAGGCGGGCGCGACGGCTTCGGTTCACGACGAAGCCTACTTCCGCCAGAGCTGCTCCAGGGTCATTACAGGCCGGGCGGCAATGACCCGAGAGCTGATCAAGCTTGGCTTCGCAGTGCTGCCTTCGAGCGCGAATTTCGTTTTCGCCACCCATCCGGTTCGGGGCGGGTCGGAACTCGCGGCGGGGCTGCGCGAGCACGCGGTGCTGGTCCGGCATTTCAGCGCGCCGCGCACGGCGCCTTACCTGCGCATGACCGTCGGGACTGAAGAACAAACTCGGCGGCTGATCGCAGCGGCGGCGGATGTCCTGGGAGACTAGGCCCTGTTCGCAGACCCCAAACGCGCCAACGCATGAGCAGGAGCGAACGCGATCCCTTCCACCCGCAGCCTCGCCACACTCTTGAATTCCTTGCCTTTTGGGAGATGTTGCAACGAGGTCCGATCGTGACAGGCGGGACGGCTTGCACTACCATCCGCAGCTTGAAGGTCGCGGAGCGCCGCTGCGAACGACACGCAGGTTACGAACCGCGCCTGGGAACCCGATACGGATAAAAATGGTGCACAGGCTGTATGGTGTCGGGCGGCAAATTCTGCATCTCCAAATTGCGTGCCAGCTCGACATATATCAGCGCAATATTGTACTCTTGGAATGGTAAACTCGGACAGACGCACCGTCATCTCTGGTCGTGTCCTCATGCCAGGAGTTTATCGCACGGTCCCGGGTAGTCGATAGCGGCGCATCGCGCAGGTCAGACGAGAGTGTTCGACATGGTTGATCGCGACCTTCGTAGTCTTTTGGATGTCTATAAAGCGTCTGTCTACAATAAAGATGTTGTATCTTTGCTGTCGCTTTACGACAACGATATCCGCGCGTTCGATACGTGGGGCGTGTGGCTTTACGACAGTTTCGATGAGTGGCGTCAGATGAACGAGAAATGGCTCAATTCGCTGGATCAGGACAGAGTCGTTGTTGAATTCGATGACGTCAAGATCGACT
>JBEKEI010000064.1:0-22534 GCA_050013915.1 Roseiarcus sp. | reverse complement strand
GCTTCTACGCGCAGGAGACCGCCGAGCGCCGGCGCGGCGGCCTGCCGCCGTTCGGCCGGCTCGCGGCGCTCGTCGTCTCGGGCGCCGATCGCGGCGGCGCCGAATCCCATGCGCGGACGCTGGCCCGCGCCGCCTTCGCGCTGCCGCCGAACCGGCGCTGGCGCCTTGCGCCGGTCGGCGGCGAATTGCAGGCGGGCGAAATGCAGCTGCTGGGCCCGGCCGAGGCGCCGATCGCGCTGCTGCGCGGCCGCCATCGCTTCCGGCTGCTGGTGAAGGCCCCGCGCGGCGCCGACCTTCAGGGCTTCCTGCGCGCGCTGCTCGCCGCCGCGCCGCCGCGCGGCGGCGTGCGGGTCGCCGTCGACGTGGATCCGCAAAGCTTCCTTTGACACAGGCCGCTTCGGAGGACTTCACGGGACGGCAGATCCCGGCGTCGGCGCACCGGGATTCGCGGCGGGGCGGTGGAAAAAACGCTCGACTGCCGCGACGGATCGGCTATGCTCGCATGACGTGTATTGTCTTGCGACATGTCGATCTGGAGTTGCATCATGATCGGTGAGACCATCGAGCGGGTTCGGGCGGCGCCCGCGGCCGGGGCCGGGCTTTCGGCTGGCGACGTCGCGGCTCTCGGACGCTACCTCGCCGACCTCGAGGTCGTGGCGCCGGGGCTCGCTTCGGCCGCGCGCCGCTACGTGCTCGACGGCGAAGGAGACGCCCCGTCGCTCATCGCAAGCCCTGCGACGGCGCCGTCATGGAACGATCTCTATCCGCTGCAGGAGGCGAAGACCCGCGCCGCCCGCCGCCTCTTCCTCGCGCCGCAGGGCTGGGACGTCGCGGCGGTCAGGCGGCTTGGCGAAGTCGTCGCGGCCTATCTGGCGGTCACGGGCCAGGCGGCGCAGATGCCGGGCACGACGGCGTCGCCGGAATTCTTCCGCGCGCTGCTGCACGGCGCCGACCGCTGCCTGCGCGGGCGCGAGCCGGCGCCGGCGGGCGCGTCCTGGCTGCTCGACGGCGCGCATTGCCTCCAACTTCTGGCGCTCGACGGCGCCGATCAGGCGGCGCTGACCGACGCGCTGTTCGCCACGCCCGCGCAACATCCCTGGGGCGCCGCTCCCACGGCCCTGCTGAACATGGCGGGCCTCGGCGAAGCCCTCGCCGCCGCGCCGGCGCGCGCGCTCGCCGGCGCCCGGTCGCTCGACCCCAGGGGGCGGGTCCGCTTCATCGTCTTCCTGGGGCGCGGCGGCGTCGCCGCCCGCCCGGAATTCTTCGACTTCCTGTTTGAATTGGTCACGCGTGGCGGCAAAGCCGAGCGCCGGGCCGCGCTCGCCGCGCTCGCCGCCTGTCCCGAGCCGCAGGTCTTCGACCGCGCGGCCGGGCTGCTCGGCTCCGAGCGGGCCGACGACCGCCTCGGCGCCGTGACGGCGCTCGCCAGTCGCGCGACGCCGGGCGCGCGGGCGCTGATCGAGCGCTACGCCCCCGGCGAGACCGCGCGCAGGGTCCGCCAGGCGATCGAGGAGAGTCTCGAGCCGCTGCGGCTCGCCGGGCGGCCCGGCGCCGATGTGGACGACGCGCGCGGCTATCGCGGGATCGACGGCGCGTGGATCGCGATCCCGCGCGCCGAACCCCCGCCGCCGGACGAGCCGCCGCCCGCGGGCCTCGGCGCCGGACTCGAGGCCGCGGTCGCGGCGGCCAATTGCGAGGCGGAGCGCGAATTCGCGGAAAGGCGGGCGCGGCGCGCCGCATCGCCGTGGGACGAACCGGAGCGCCGGTTCGCTCCCGGGCGCTACGCCGAGCCATATCCCGCGGAGGCAATCGGCGAGTTCGTCGACGTGATGGCCGGCCGGGTCGATCCGCGCTGCGCGGCGGAGCGGACCCGGACGCTCGCCGCGCCACCGGGCCAAGACTATCCCTCCGCCGCCCGGCTCTACGAGGCGCGGCTGGAGGCGCTGCTGGGCGACCCGGCGGTCACGCTCCATCACCTCGCGCGCCTGACCGCGCTGCAGCCCGGGCCGCCCGGCCTGTGGACGTCGCATCTGACCGATGCCGCCGAGGGCGGATCGCCGGCCCGGCGTGTGCTCGCGAAACGGGCCGAGGCGGCGGGCGACCTGCGGCCGACGCTCGCGGTCTGCGCGGCCGTCGGCGGCGACGCCCGGACGTTCCTGACCGGCATCCTCCAGCAGGACTGGGGGCGCCGATTCGTCGACGTCCACGCGCCGGATCCCACCCGCGTCTGGCCGGTTGTCGCGGAAAACCTCGATCTGCTCGACCAGGCGTTCGGCCTGGCGGCCGCGCCGCCGGCCGCCTCGCTCCACATGACTCGGGCGCTCGAGCTGCTGGCGACCCTGCCGGCGCCGCCGCGCCGCCATCTCAACGTGCTGCTCGACTGCGCGCTCGACGGCCGGAAGGACCACGAGGCGCTGGCGCGCGCGATCCTCGCCTCGACGCGCGGCCTGGGCGCTCTGATCGCGCCCTTTCTTTCGAGCGGGGCGCGCAGCCGCCGGATCGGCGCCGCCGAGTGGCTGCGCGCGCAGCGCGACCGGCAGGCGCTTCCGGCACTGCGCGCCGCGCTGGAACGGGAGAGGACCGATGCGGGACGGGCGGCGATCGTCGGCGCGCTCGACGCCCTCGGCGACGACATTTCCGATCAGTTCGCCGAGCCGCGCCTGCTCGCCGAGGCGCGCGCCGGCCTCGCCAGGACGAAGAGCGCGGTCGGCGCCTGCGCGCCGCCCGGCCGTCTGCCGCCGCTCGCCTGGCGCGACGGCCCCAGCGTCCCGCCCGAGATCGTCCGCTGGTGGCTCGTGCTGGCCGACAAGCTGAAGACGCCACGCGGCGATCCTCTGCTGAACCTCGCACTCGATCGGCTCGAGAGGAGCAGCGCGGAAAGGCTTGCAACCTTCGTACTGTCGTCCTTCATCGCCTACGACACGCTTCGGCCCACCGAGGCCGAGGCGAACGCCTTCGCCGAAGCCAATGCCGACCGATTGTGGCGCAGCCGCCGGCGATGGTCGCCCGCCTTCCGCCGCGAAGACGCCTTCGCCATGCTGAGGCGCGAGCGGCTCGCCAGCTATCGGCGCACCGCGATCGCCCATCGCGGAATCCTCGCGCTCGCGCGCCGGGCGCCGGCAAGCGAGGCGGTCGCCATGGTCAAGACCTACTTCCGCGACCATTGCGGGCGCGCGCAGCAATGCAAGGCGTTGCTCGACGCGCTCGCGAACAATCCGGCGCCCGCCGCGCTGCAGTTCGCGCTCGCGATCGCGACACGCTGGCGCGCCGCGGGAGTGCGCAGACACGCTGACGCGCTCGTCGACGCAATCGCCGCGGCGCGCGGCTGGACACGCGAGGAACTGGCCGACCGCGCCATCCCGACCGGCGGCCTCGACGCCCATGGCGCGCTCGCGATCCCTGTCGGGGACGGGGTCTATTCGGCGACCCTCGGCGCCGACCTCCGCGTCGCGTTGCGCAATCCCTGCGGGCGGATCGTGAGGCGGCCGCCGGCGGGCGACGACGCGGCGGCGACGCGCGCAAGGGCCGCGCTCGCCGCCCTGAAGCAGGACCTCCGGCAGACGATCGAGCGGCAGGCGACGCGGCTGCACGAAGCGATGTGCGCCGGCCGGATCTGGCCGACCGCCGAAATCGAGGCCCATCTCTTCGGGCATCCGATCGTCGGCCGTCTCTGCGAGCGGCTGATTTTCGCCGGCTTCGACGCGGACCGGCAGATCGCGGCGACCTTTCGGCCGCTCGGCGCCGGCCGCTACGCCGGCTCGCGGGATGAGCCGATCCGGCTCGCCGCCTTTGCGAGCGTCGGAATCGCCCATCGCGCGCTGCTCGACGAAGCCCAGGCGCTGGCCTGGCGCGACCGGCTGCGCGAGCATGGGATCGCGCCGCCATTCGAGCAGTTGGCGCGCCCGCTCCTGGTCCCCGACGCCGCGCGGCGCGAGGAACATGCGATCCTCGACCGCGAAGGCTGGATGCTCGAACCGTTCGCGCTGCGCGCGGCGGCGCGCAGGCTCGGCTACCAGCGCGGCGCGCCCGCCGACGGCGTCCATTTCACGACCTATGAAAAGGCCTTCCGCGCGGCGGAGCGCGTCGCGATCATCGAATTCACCGGCAGCCGCGCGCGTGAGCGCGACGCGCCATGCGCTCTGGTCGGGCTGAGCTTTGCCAGCGGCGCGCCAATGGCGCGGCGCCGGGCCCTGCCGCTGTCCGCCGTGCCGCCGATTCTGCTGAGCGAGGCGTGGAACGACCTCCACGCGATCGCCGCCGAAGGCCCGGGCTTCGACCCCGACTGGCGGACCCGAGCGCGAGGATGACCTAACGACGGGGCGCCCGCGGCCGCGGCGCAATCCTGGCGAACGGTCCGCGAGACGGGCCCGCCGCCGACACTTGCAGCGCAATGGCGAGAATTTAGGCAATCGCTCCCGCCGGCGCCGCGCTCCATTGACATTCGCGGTGGGCTGCGGGCCAAATCGCGTGACAACCGCTCCTTGCGCGCCCCGCCGCCGCGCTCAACGCCCGAAGGGAACGTCTTGGCGATTCTGGTCGGACTGCAACACGTCACGCGCTACTCCTACGATCGTCCCGTCGCGCTCGGGCCCCAAACCGTCCGTCTGCGGCCGGCGCCCCATTGCCGCACCAAGGTGCCGAGCTATTCACTGAAAGTGACGCCGGCCAACCATTTCGTGAACTGGCAGCAGGACCCGCACGGCAATTGGCTGGCGCGCTTCGTCTTCCCCGAGAAGGCCGAGGAGTTCAGCGTCTCGGTCGACCTCACCGCGGAACTGGCGGTCATCAATCCCTTCGACTTCTTCGTCGAACCCTATGCGGAGGAATTCCCCTTCCACTATCCCGACGAATTGCGCGCAGAGCTCGCCGCCAATCTCGTCCCTGAACCGGTCGGGTCGCTGCTCGAACAATTCGTCGCCGAACTCTCTCGCGAGCGCACGCGCACGATCCCGTTCCTGGTCGCGCTGAATTCGCGGCTGCAGAAGAGGATCGCCTACGTGATCCGCATGGAGCCGGGCGTCCAGGCGCCCGAGGAGACGCTCGCGCTCGGGTCGGGCTCCTGTCGCGACTCGGCCTGGCTGCTCGTCCAGATCCTGCGTCGGCTCGGCCTCGCGGCGCGCTTCGTCTCGGGCTATCTGATCCAGTTGCGCGCCGACGTCGATCCGATCGAGGGCCCGATGGGCACGGATCACGACTTCACCGACCTGCACGCCTGGACGGAAGTCTATGTGCCGGGCGCCGGCTGGATCGGCTTCGACGTCACCTCCGGCCTGCTGTGCGGCGAGGGCCATCTGCCGCTTTGCGCGACGCCGCACTACCAGTCGGCGGCGCCGATTTCCGGCGTGGTCGAGCCCGCGCAGGTGACGTTCGATTTCCACATGAAGGTCGAGCGCCTGCGCGAGGCGCCGCGCGTGACGCTGCCGTTCTCCGATGCGGCCTGGGCGAAGCTCGACGCGCTCGGCGAGCAGGTCGACCTGGACATCCTCGCCCAGGACATGCGCCTGACCATGGGCGGCGAGCCGACCTTCGTCTCGATCGACGATTACGATGCGCCGGAATGGAACACCGCGGCGGTCGGCCCGACCAAACGCGGGCGCGCGGAGGCGTTGATCCGCCGCTTCCAACGCCGGTTTGCGCCCGGCGGCTTCCTGCATTTCGGCCAGGGCAAATGGTATCCCGGCGAGAGTCTGCCGCGCTGGGCCTTCTCGCTCTACTGGCGCAAGGACGGCAAGCCGATCTGGAACGATCCCGCATTGATCGCCGGCAGCGACGATCCGCGCGCGATCGCCGACGAGGACGCGCAGGCGCTCGGCGCCGAGCTCGCCTCGCGCCTCGGCATCGAGGCCGACTATGTCGTGCCGGCCTACGAGGACGCGGCCTATTGGCTGCTGAAGGAAAACGCGCTGCCGGTCAATGTCGATCCCTCCGATCCGAAGATCGACGATCCCGAGGAGCGCGCGCGCATGGTGCGCACCTTCGAGCACGGCCTGTCGCGGCCGACCGGATTCGTGCTGCCGATCCAGCGCTGGAACGCGGCGGCCTCGACCAAATCGCGCTGGGTCAGCGAGCGCTGGCCACTGCGGCGCGGCAAGCTGTTTCTCGTTCCCGGAGATTCGCCGGTCGGCTACCGCCTGCCGATGAAGTCGCTCGCCTTCGTGCCGCCCGCCGCCTTCCCCTACATCCATCAGCAGGACCCGATGGAGCCGCGCGCGCCGCTGCCCGAGCCCGCGCATTTCCAGCAGATGGTCGACGTCGCCCAGGTCGAGCCGGGCGCGCCACAGGGCTTTTCCGAACAGGTCGCCCAGGACGGCGTCGTGCGCACCGCGCTGTCGATCGAGCCGCGCGACGGGGTGCTTTGCGTGTTCATGCCCCCGGTCCCCAAGCTCGACGACTATTTCGAACTGCTCGCCGCGGTCGAGGCGACCGCGCAGGCGAGAGGCATGCCGGTGCGGATCGAAGGCTATGCGCCGCCCTACGATCCACGCATCGACATGATCAAGGTGACGCCGGATCCCGGCGTGATCGAGGTCAACATCCATCCCGCCACCTCATGGCGACAGGCGGTCGAGACCACGACAGCCGTCTACGAGGACGCGCGCCAGACGCGGCTCGGCGTCGACAAGTTCATGGTCGACGGCCGGCACACCGGCACGGGCGGCGGCAATCACGTCGTGCTCGGGGGCGCCAGGCCCGAGGATTCGCCGTTCCTGCGCCGGCCCGACCTGCTCGGCAGCCTGATCCTCTACTGGCAGCGCCATCCCTCGCTGTCCTACCTTTTCTCCGGCCTGTTCATCGGACCGACAAGCCAGGCGCCGCGGATCGACGAGGCGCGCGACGACCAGCTCTACGAACTGGAGATCGCGCTCGCCAACCTGCCGCGGCCCGGCGAGCCGGCGCCCGTCTGGCTCGTCGACCGGCTGTTCCGCAACCTGCTGACCGACGTCACCGGCAACACTCATCGCGCGGAGCTCTGCATCGACAAGCTCTATTCGCCCGACAGCCCGACCGGCCGGCTCGGCCTCGTCGAGTTCCGCTCGTTCGAAATGCCGCCCGACGCGCGCATGAGTCTGGCCCAGCAGCTGCTGCTGCGCGCGCTGGTCGCCTGGTTCTGGCGCGAGCCGCAGCGCGGCGCGCCGATCCGCTGGGGCACCTCGCTGCACGACCGCTTCATGCTGCCGCAGTTCGTCTGGGAGGATTTCCTCGGCGTGCTCGCTGATCTCGGCGACGCCGGCTATCGCTTCGACCCCGAGTGGTTCGAGGCGCAGCGCGAATTCCGCTTTCCGCTCTATGGCCGCGTCGAGCACGGCGGCGTCGAGCTGGAAGTGCGTCAGGCGCTCGAGCCCTGGCATGTGATGGGCGAGGAGAGCGGCGGCGGCGGCACGGTGCGCTACGTCGATTCCTCGGTCGAGCGCCTCCAGGTGAGGACCCGCGGGCTCGCGCCGGGCCGCCACGTCATCGCCTGCAACGGCCGCAGGATGCCGATGAGCGCGACTGGCGCCGCCGGCGAGGCGGTCGCCGGCGTGCGGTTCAAGGCCTGGAAGCCGGTGTCGGGCCTGCATCCGACCGCGCCCGTGGACGCGCCGCTGACCTTCGACATTCTCGACGGCTGGAGCGGCCGGTCGCTAGGCGGCTGCGTGTACCATGTCGCGCATCCGGGGGGCCGCAATTACGATACGTCTCCTGTGAACTCCTATGAGGCGGAGGCCCGGCGGCTGGCGCGTTTTCAGGATCACGGCCATACTGGCGGCCACCTGCCGATCCCCCCTGACGAGTCGAGCGCCGAATTTCCGATGACATTGGACCTGCGGAGACCCCTTGGTCGCTAAGTCCCGGTCCGCGGCCAGGAATCGCGACGCCGTCGGCGAGCGCGTCGCGGCGTGGACGCACGGCTATGTCCCGCTCGACGGGACGCCCGACGAATTCATCGGGCGCGACGGCGCGGTGCGCCCGCATTGGCGCCATCTGCTGAACGCGCTCGCCGGCCTCGACCAGGACGCGATCGAGCAGCGCTTCGAATCGGCCAACCAGCGCATCCGCGCGATGGGCATGTCGTACCGGGTGCAGGGCGAGAGCGCGGAACGCGCGTGGCCGCTGAGCCGCGTGCCGCTGCTGATCCCGGAGAGCGAATGGCGCGAGATCGCCCGCGGCGTGGAGCAGCGCGCCGAACTGTTCGAGCGCGTGCTCGCCGACATCTACGGCCAGGGCGGCCTGGTCGCCGACGGCGCGCTGCCCGCCGCCGCCGTCACCGGATCGTCGGATTTTCTGGCCTCGATGCGCGGCGTCGCGCCGCCCGGCGGGCGCTGGCTGCGCCTCTACGCCGCCGACATCGGCCGCGGCCCGGACGGGCGTTGGTGGGTGCTCGGCGACCGCACCCAGGCGCCTTCCGGCTCCGGCTATGCGCTCGAGAACCGACTCGTCGTCTCGCAGGCCTTTCCCAGCCTCTACGCCGAAATGAAGGTGCAGCGGCTGGCGCCGTTCTTTCGCGAATTCCGCGCCGGGCTGCGCGCGAGCGCCCAGCGTTCGGGTCCGCGCATCTGCATTCTCACGCCGGGTCCGTGGAGCCAGACCTATTTCGAGCAGGCCTATCTGGCGCGCTATCTCGGCTTTCTGCTCGTCGAGGGCGGCGATCTCGTCATGCGCGACGGCCATATATTCGTGCGCACCATCGCCGGGCTGAAACGCGCCGACGTGCTGTGGCGCCATGTCGACGCCGACTGGTGCGATCCCGTCGAGCTCAATCCGGCCTCGCATATCGGCGTGCCGGGCCTCGTCGACGCAATCCGCGCTGGCGGGGTGGCGGTCGAGAACATGCCGGGCTCCGGCCTCCTCGAAGCACGCGCGCTCCTCGCCTTCTTGCCCGGCCTCGCCCGGCGCCTGCTCGGCGAGGATCTCCTGATGCCGAGCATCGCGACCTGGTGGTGCGGCCAGGCCGGCGAACGCCAACGGGTTCTCGATTCGCTCGGCGAGATCGCGATCGCCGGCGCCTTCGGCGATCAGATCGGCGGCTTCGAGGGTCAGCGCAGCATCGTCGGCGCCGAGCTCTCGCGGGCCGATCGTGCGCGCCTGGCGCAGGGCATAGCAGCGCGCGGCGTCGACTACGTCGGGCAGGACATCGTGCGCCTGTCGACCACGCCGCGCTGGGAGAACGGGCGATTCGCACCGCGGCCATTCGTGCTGCGCGTCTACGCCGCCGCCACGCCCGAGGGCTGGCGCGTGATGCCGGGCGGGTTCTGCCGCGTCTCCGACCAGCCCGACGCGCGCGCGGTCTCGATGGGCGAGGGCGTCGAATCGGCCGACGTCTGGGTGCTCAGCGACAGCCCGGTCGAGACGACCAGCCTGCTGCCCTCGCCAGAGAAAGTGCGCATCATCCGGCTGCTCGGCAACCTGCCGAGCCGCGCCGCCGACAATCTGTTCTGGTTCGGCCGCTATCTCGAACGCGAGGAAGCGACGCTGCGGCTGGTGCGCTGCATGAGCGGCCGCGCGATGGACCCGGACACGCCGGCCGAGGGCGCGCGCCAGTCGCTCGAAAAGCTCAAGGGCATTCTGCTGGCCTGGGGCGCCGTCTCAGCGGCGGCGGCCCGGGAATCGGCGGCCTCGGCGAGCGCGATCGCGCTGCGCGACGCCGAGGCGAGCGGCTCGGCGCTGTCGATCGCCCGGGCCGCGCGCAACGCCGCCTCGGTGATCCGCGAGCGCCTGAATCCCGAGACCTGGCGGCTGATCGGCCGGCTCGAGACGTGTATCCTGGGCGCGCCCGATCGCGCGCTGCTGGAGCCCGAGATCGTCGATTGCGCCGACGAAGCGCTGACCACGATCGCCGCGCTGTCGGGCCTGTTCGACGAGAATTTCAACCGCGGCGCCGGCTGGATCTTCTACGACATGGGCCGGCGCATCGAGCGCGGCATCAACACCTGCCGGCTCGCCCGGCAGTTCGCCGGGCGCGACCCGAGCGCCCACAATCTCGATGTCCTGCTCGACCTCATCGATTCCCAGATCACCTACCGCTCGCGCTACCTCACCGGCGTCGCGCCGGGTCCGGTGCGCGACATGGCGTTGCTCGATCCCTTCAACCCGCGCTCGGTCGCCTTCCAGGTCGCCGCCAGCGACGATCACATGGCGGCGCTGCCGATCCTGCGCCAGGACGGCATGCTCGAGGAGCCGCGGCGCCTGTCGACGCAATTGCGGGCCGATCTCGCGACCCAGGACGCCGACAGGATCGACGATCTCGCGATCCTCGGCTTCGAGCAGCGGCTGATGGCGCTCGCCGAGGCGATCGCGGCGCGATACTTCCTGCAGGGCGCCAATCACGCGCGCGCGGAAAAGGTCACGGGCCTCGGGTGATCTACGACGTGCGCCATCTCACGCGCTACCGCTACGGGGCGCCGGTCGCGGCCAACACGTGCACGCTCCGCCTGTTGCTGCCCTCGGCCGACGGACAGTTGGTCGAACGCAGCGAGATCGACGTCGCCCCGCCGCCGGACCAATGGAACGAGCGCGCCGACATATTCGGCAACCGCGTCGTGCGCATGCGCATCGAGGCGCCGCATCGCGAATTGATCATCCGATCCGCCGCGCGGGTCGAGGTCCGGCGACCGACGCCGCCGGCGCCCGGCCTGACGCCGGCCTGGGAGACGGTCGCGCGCGACGCCACCGCCTCCACGTCGCTCGGCGCCGATTCGCCCGCCTTCGCGCTCTACGGCAGCCGGCTGGTCAAGGTGTTCGAGGCCGCGACGCTCTACGCGCGCGACAGCTTCCCGCCGCGCCGGCCGATCTACGAGGCCGCGATCGAACTCAACGCGCGCATCAAGGCCGACTTCAAATATGATTCCAAGGCGACCGCGGTCACCACCGCGCCCGCCGACGCCTTCGCCAAGCGCGGCGGCGTCTGCCAGGACTTCGCCCATATCATGATCGCGGGCCTGCGCGGGCTCGGCCTGCCGGCGCTCTATGTCAGCGGCTACATCCGCACCGTCCCCCCGCCCGGCCGGCCGCGCCTCGCCGGCGCCGACGCCTCGCACGCCTGGGTCAACGTCTGGTGCGGCCAGGAGTTCGGCTGGCTCGGCCTCGATCCCACCAATGCCATTCCGGTCGGCGACGACCATATCGTCACCGCGGTCGGGCGAGACTATTCCGATGCCGCGCCGGTCGAGGGCGTGATTCTGTCGTCCGGGCGGCAGAAGCTCGATGTCGCGGTCGATGTGATCCCGGTCGGCGGCTGAAGCGGATTCGACGCGCCGCGCGCCCCGCTCGCTAATGATTGCGGGTGAGGCGGTCCGACGCGCCGGGCGCGACGAAATTCGGGACCGGCGCGGCCTCGGATTCGGCCGCCGCGAGGCTCGCGAGATCCCGAACTGCCGCAACCGCGCCGCGACCCTCGGCGCCCGCCTCGCGCAGGAGCGCGCGCACTTCCTCGTCCGGCGCCGACAGCAGTTCGGCCGCGAGCGCGTCCAGCAATGCGGCGAGGTCGCGCTCCGGCGTCCGATCCTTCCGCGGATTCCAGGTCACGGCGCGCCCCAGGTCAGGCCGATCCGCAGCAGCGCGCGGCGCATGCGGCGGCGCGCGCTGTCGTATTCGACCGGCGAGAGATCGTGCATGGCGCGGATTTCTTGGGCCGACAGGCCATTGGCGAGGCCGTTTACGATCCGGAGCGCGATCCGGTCGTCCGCGAACAGACGCAGCAGCGCGCGCACCGCCTCGGCCGCGGCGATGACGCGCTCCTGATCCGGCCCGAGGCAGGCCGGTTCCCGAATTTCGACCTCGTTCCGCCAGACGATCAGTTCGGCTTCGCGCCGCTGGCGCCGCCATATCTCACCGCACAGGCTGCGCAGCACGCCCGCCATGAACACTAGGAACGGCAGCTCCGGAGGCCAACGGCGCGATCCGTCCAGCGCCCGCACGATCGCCTCGTGCAGCAGGTCGGACCAGCTCGCGCCATTGGGCAGGCCCCTGGCGCGCAGGCGGGCCAGAGCCTGAAGGCGCAACAGATCGGTCTCCGTGAGATCGGCGAGCGCGCGCGCGACCGATGTCGCCGATTCCACGGCCTCGTAGGCGGCGCCTGGTTCGAGTTCGGGGGTTTCCATCCCCCATTATGCGCGGCGCAAAGGCCGGCGCGGACATCGGGGCCGAAAAATTTTCGATGTCCGCGCGGCGCTTCGCCCAGCGCCTTTCGACACGCCCTGCGTTGGAGCGGAGACTATGGACATCATACCCGAAGCGATCCAAGCGGCTCGCGCGGCCTTCGCCGAGGAATTGCGATACGTCGCCCATGTGCGATCGGATCGCGTCGTGGAAGCCTTCGCCACGGTCCCGCGCGAGCGCTTTCTCGGCGAACGCCCTTGGCGGGTCTTCGATTTCGAAGACGGCTATTGGGAGACGCCGGGCGAGGATCCGAGATCGGCCTACCACGACGTTCTGTTCGCCATCGATGCGGCGCGCGAGCTGAACAACGGCAAGCCCCAGTTCTGGGCGCGGCTCCTCGATAGGCTCGAGATCCGGCCCGGCGACAGGGTCTGCCAGATCGGCGCGGGCGCGGGCTATTACTCGGCCGTCATCGCCGAACTGACCGGGCGCGACGGGGCGGTCATCGCGGTGGAAATCGACGTCGGGCTCGCCGACCGCGCGAGGACCAATCTCGCGCACTGGCCGCAGGTTCGGCTCGTTGAGGCGGACGGCGCCGCCTTCGATCCCGGACCGGTCGACGCGATCGTCGTGAACGCTGGCGCCACCCGACCGATGCCGGCATGGCTCGGCGCCCTGAAGCCGGGCGGACGCATGCTCCTGCCTCTCACCGCGGGCGACTGGCGCGGCGTCGTCTTCATGGTCGAGCGCTCATCCGATCGGGACTTCCACCGCGCGGCGGCCGTGGCGGGGGTTGCGATCTATCCTTGCGCGGGCGCGAGGACTCCCGAATCGGAGCGTGCGCTGGCGCGAGCGCTCGGCCAGGGCGGCCAGAGCTTCGTTCGTTCGCTGCGCCTCGACGCGCATGCCCGGGAATCGACCTGCTGGCTGCACGGCGAAGGCTATTGCCTGTCGACGCGAGCGTGAGATCCGCATCCGCGCCGCAGCCCCGGCTCAGGACGTCATCGTCTCGCGCGGATGATAGGCCTTTTCTTCGCGCCAGCGCCGCATCAGCCCCGCCAGTTCGGGATCGCCGTCGGTCGGCAGCACGATCCGCAGCGTCGCGAGCAGATCGCCCTGCTTGGACTCGCCCGCCGCGGGCAGGCCCTTGCCGCGCAGGCGCAGGGTTCGCCCGCTGCTGGCGCCTTGCGGAACCGCGATTTCGACCTCGCCGTCGAGCGTCGGGGCGCGCACCTTGCCGCCGAGCACCGCTTCATACAGCGTGATCGGCAGGTCGAGCCGGAGGTCGCGGCCCTCGACCTTGAACAGAGGATGCGGCGCGTAGCGGATCGTCACCAGCGCGTCGCCCGCCGGCCCGCCGCGCGCGCCGGGCTGGCCCTGCCCGCGCAGCCGGATCTGCTTGCCGTCCTCGACGCCGACCGGCACGGCGACATCGAGCGTCTTGCCGGTCGGCAGGATCACGCGCGCCGAACCGCCGGCCGCCGCCGTCGCCAGCGGCACCGTCGCCGTCGCGGCGACGTCCTCGCCGCGCTGGGCCGCGCGGGCGCGCGCGCCGCCCTGGGCGCCGAACAATTCGGCGAGAATGTCGGGGTCGATGCCCGCGCCGGCGCCGCTCCTGAATTCGCCGCCGCCGAAGTCGAAGTCGAAGTGCTGGAAACCGGCGCCGCCGCCGGCGCGCGCGCGCTGGCCGCGCCCCGGGCCGCCGAACCCCTCGAATCCGGGCTGGCGCGGCTTGCCGTCGGTGTCGATCTCGCCGCGATCGAAGGCGGCGCGCTTCTTCTCGTCGCCGATGATTTCATAGGCGGAGCTGATCTCGGCGAAGCGCTCCTTGGCCTTGGGCTCCTTGCTCTGATCGGGATGGTACTTCTTGGCCAGACGCCGGAACGTCGCCTTGATTTCCGCGGCGCTCGCCGTCTTGGCGAGCCCGAGAACTTCGTAAGGATCGCGCGTCATGAGCCCAGCCTCGCGCGCGTGCCCCAGCGGCCCGGGCGCCATTGTCTCACCGCCTATTTGGGCGATGCGCGCCTCGCGCGCAAGTGGCGGCGCCGCGCGGCCTTCCGCCGCCGCGCGCCATTGTTGGAGCGGCGCCGACGATGCGCTAAAGCTGGCCGGCGCGGCGCGCGAGGCGCACCGGCCGGGCAAGGGAGACGGCGCATTGGACCAGGCGAGCGCGGCGGATTTCACCCAGGCGAGCGAGCCCTTCGCGCTATTGGGCGCGTGGCTGGCCGAGGCCGAGCAGCGGGAGCCCAACGATCCCAACGCAATGGCGCTCGCCACGGTCGATGCGGACGGGCTGCCGGACGCGCGGATGGTGCTGCTGAAGGGAATCGACGCGCATGGACTCGTCTTCTACAGCAACGAGGAGAGCGCCAAGGGCCGGCAACTCGCCGCAGCGCCGAGGGCGGCCGCTCTGTTTCACTGGAAGTCCCTGCGCCGGCAGATCCGGCTGCGCGGCCCCGTGACCCTGGTCAGCGACGACGAGGCCGACGCCTATTTCAGGAGCCGGCCGCGCGCCAGCCGCATCGGGGCCTGGGCCAGCGCGCAATCGCGCCCGCTGGAGAGCCGGCTGGCGCTGGAGGCGGCGATCGCCCGCTACGCCGCCAAATTCGGCGTCGGCGAAGTGCCGCGCCCGCCCTATTGGCGCGGCTTCCGGCTGGCGCCGCTGGCGGTCGAGTTCTGGCGCGACGGCGCGTTCCGCCTGCACGACCGCATCGCCTTCGCGCGCGCGGCGGCGGACGCGCCCTGGCGGCGCGAGCGCCTCTATCCCTAGCGGGCCATCGTACCAGAAGAGAGGCGCCTCGCGGCGCCTCTGGGTGGAATTGGGCCGGCGCCGATCCTCCTGGAGCGAGGGCCGGAATATTCGACGCCGCCTCAGCGGCCGCGCGAATAGTAGGTGGTCGACTCCGGAGTCTGGACCGCCCAGGGGGCGACCGTGGCGGGCGCCGCGCGGTCGTTGGTGAAGGCGGCCCGGCCTTCGTGGGTGACCCGACCGAGGTCGGGCGCGCCGGGCTCCGTCGTCACCGGCGCCAGAATGGCGTAGGGCGAGGCTTCCGGGGAGAGATTGCCGCTGCCGATCGCAAATGCGCTGCCCGAAGCGAGGGCGAGCGCGGCGACGGCCGTGGCGGTCAAAAGGACGTTACGCATGGTAGTCTCCTGTTCGTCAGCGATTCAATGCGGGTCGACGATGACTGATTCCTATATTCATCGCTCCCTGATCGCTGACCATACAAATGGGGCGGCAGTCGTCGATTTCAATGGCGGGCCGGACACGAGTTCGAGATTGTCCGTGATCGGCCGTGATCGATCGACCCGCCATCGCGCCGCGTCGCCCGGGTCCGGGAGCGGTGAAATTTTTGGAAACCTTTGGAAACCTTTGGAAATCTTTGGAAGCCTTTGGAGATCTCTGGAAATCTCTTGGAAATTCCTCTTTCGCTGGTTTTGGTCACAATTCCAATGGGTTGCGAGAAAGCAGAGGCGCTTTGAAGGCTCGCGCCGCTTCGGATGCTCGGACGACCCCGGCGGCGATGGCGATTGAACGAAGACGAATCGCAAACGAACGAGCCTCGCCAACCGCGAGGAGCGCCTCGAGGTTGAAAGAAGGGAGTGCCTTGGAAGATACGCAAAGATCAGCCCCCTTTCGAATTCCGGTCGCGATTCCCGTCCGGCCGCCGCCCGCCCCGCGTCGTTGCCGAGGATGCACTGTATCCAGAAATCTGGAACACGTCAAGCATAAATTCTGAATATCAGAATAACCCGGCCATCGTGGCCGCGAGCGGCCGGCGAGCTTCCCGTTCCAGCCGGACAACCCGTTCCGCCGCTGCGGGCGACCGGACCCCGCGATCCGCATCGCCATCTCCCATGCGGCGGCGACCCGGAACCGGTCGCGTGACGTCTTTCCTCGCTTGCCGATCGCCTCCCTCGCAGCTGGGAGGCAGTCCGACCCCCTTCGATGCTGCGCCGTGCACAAGCGCGCGACTCCGCGTGATCGGCCGTGAGCGCCATGCTATTGGGGAGGCGAGCATGACGAACCGGGATGCGACGCCACGGGCCCAGACGATCGACGCGCGCAGGACGACGCCGCGCCGGAGACTCGCCTATCGACGGCGGCCGCCATGGGTGATCGTCGCGACCGTCCGCGCGCCCGTCGATCCCGGGCGTCGTGAGGTGCGGCCGTGAACGAGCGCCTCTATCCAAGCCGCCCGATCCTCGCCGTTTCGCTGGCGGTGTTCCGCGACGGCCGCGCGCTGGTCGCGCGGCGCGGCCGCGCGCCGCTGCGCGGACTCTATTCGCTGCCCGGCGGCGTGGTCGAGATCGGCGAGACGATGGAAGAGGCGGCGCTGCGCGAACTCGACGAGGAAGTCGGCCTCGCCGCCCAAATCGTCGCCTTCAACCGCCATGTCGAATCGATCGTGCGCGACGCGCGCGGGGTCAGCGCCCATTACGTCATCGCCTCCTTCGTCGGCCGCTGGACCGGCGGCCAAGCGCGGCCGACCGAGGAGGCCGAGGCGCCGCTGTGGGTCGATCCGCGCGCGCTCGGGCCCTTGCCGACGACCCCCGGCCTCGAGGAAACCTTGCGGAGCGCCGCGCGGCTGTTGGAGGCGGCGCGATGAGGCGCTTTCGGGCGCCGGCCCTGGCGATCGTCCTCGCCGCGGTCGCCGCCGCGGCCGCCGAGGCCCCGCAACCGCCGCCCAAGCCGGCAGAGCCGGTCGAACAGGCGCCGCCCGCGGCCGAGCCGCCGCCACCCTACGAGCCGCAATTGCTGCGCCTGGCCGAACTGATGGGCGCGCTCGCCTATCTGCGCGATCTCTGCGGCGCCGGCGACGCCGGGGCGTTTCGCGAGCGGATGGCGAGCCTGCTCGACGCGGAAGCCAAGACGCAGGCGCGCAAGGAAGCGATGGCGGGCGCCTACAACAAGGGCTTTGGCGACTACGGGCTGTTCTACCGCGCCTGCACGCCGGCCGCGCGCGAGATCATCGTGCGCTTTCTCGACGAGGCGGCGCGGATTTCGGCCGACGTCGCCAATCGTTACGGCGGCTAGGGCGCCGCCGCCGGCGAGGCGACGAGGCGCGGCTCAGAGCGCCGGCGCGCCGCGGCTGCGGCCGAACCAGCGGCCGACCGTCGCGGCATAGGCGTCGAACGCCTCGGGATGCGCCGCGCGCAGCGCGGCATCCTCCCTGCGGATGATCCAGAGATCGTGGATGAGGTAGAACGCGGCCGGCAGCAGGAACGCCGCGGCGAGGTCGATCGGATCGAACGCCGAGACCGCCTGCAGGAACAGCAGGAACGCCGACCACACCAGGGTCTGGACGAAGGTCAGCAAATAGGTCGGATTGCGCGAATAGGCGTAGAGCCCGGTCGTGACGAGGTCGGACGAGATGACATAGGTGCGCGCGTCGCCGCCGCGCTGGTCGAGAAAGCCGATGATGTAGACCTTCCCCGCGTAGCAGGCGGCGAGCAGGATTCCGAACCCGACCGCGCCCGCGCAGACGCCGGCGCCATGCTCGACCAGCGCCCACAGCCGGATGAACAGGACGACATAGGCGAGCGAGAACAGCAGATCGAGCTTGAACGTCGGCGCGAACTGGAACGGCTCGGCCGCGGGCGCGGCGGCCGGCTCGCCGGCCGGCGTTCCCTCGGGAGATTCGGTGTTGAGCGTCATCGTCCTCGCCGCCGTTGGTTCGCGCGCGCGCCGCGCCCCGGGTCGGGCGCCGCATCCGTTGCCGACGATGCGCGGCAGAGGTAAACATAGGATTGATTTTGGCGCGGCGGAGCGGCGCTTCCGGCGCGCCCCAGAGGCAACGAAAGGCCGCGTGAGTAGTTTCCGACCGTATCGGGCCAGACCGTCCCGCCGGTAGGATGACGCCGTTCGGCGTCGGTTTCCCCTCGGGCAGGGCGGCGGCGGACCGACGCGCAAATCTCGAAGAGGGTTGATTCATGCTCGAGGCAATCTCTGCGCTCAAGGGCTACGGAATCGAGGCGACCGACGGCCGGATCGGAACCGTCCGCGACTTCCTGTTCGACGACCGGACCTGGCGGGTGCGCTGGCTCGTCATCGACACCGGGGGATGGCTGAGCGGACGCAAGGTGCTCGTCCATCCCTCCGCCGTCGAGGGCGCCGATTACGAGCGCCAGCGGCTCGGCGTCAAGCTGACCAGGGCGCAGGTCGAGGCCAGTCCCGACATTCGCGAGGATCAACCGGTCTCGCTGCAGATGGAGACCGACCTGCACAATTACTACGGCTGGGATCCGCTATGGGTCGGCGGCTATCTCGGCGAGGATTCGGGGGCGATCGCCGCGCCGCTCTCGGCGCCGCCCTATTTCGGCATTTCCGCCGCGCGGCTGCGCGCCGATGTCGAGCCGGCCGGCGAGCAGGGCGATCCGCACCTCCAAAGCATCGCCGAAGTCACGGGCTATCATCTGCACGCCACGGACGGCGAGATCGGCCATGTCGAGAATTTCCTGTTCGAAAGCGCGAGCTGGCAGATCGGCTACCTCATCGTCGATACGCGCAACTGGTGGCCGGGCAAGCGCGTCCTGATGTCGCCCCACGCCGTCGCCAGGATCGACTGGCTCGACCATCACGTGCATCTCAACGTGACGCGCGATCAGGTCCGCGCGAGTCCGCCCTGGGATCCGGTCAAGCTGATGGACGAAGCCGAGATGAAGCGCCTGCACAGCCATTACGGCTGGCCGGGATCGGGGAGGTAGGGCGGGAGGTCGGCGACGTCCGGCGCGCCGCGAGCCGCGCCTCGTTGCGGGCCTCGTGCTGCTCGCGGGTGATGTCCTCGCCGCGCGACCTCGGCCAAGGCTTCGTCAGCGCAGGGTTTCGCCCCGCCATGTCGTCGCTCGCCTCGACCGCGCGCGCCACCAGCGCCTCGTCGACGGGCTGGCGGGCCGTTTCCTCGACGGATGCAAAACCACCGCTCCCCCCACGCGGGTTTCGATCCGAGCTTCCTGATCGGGGTTCAGGGCGATCGTCACGGCCCTTTATGCCGCCAATGCCCTTGCCTTGGACATGGTGAAACCGGCCGGCGGTTGGCGCCCGTAATCCGCCCGGGAAAGGCTCCCTTGAGACATGGACCAAAGAGCCGCTCGTCCGGATGAAATTCGAACAGGCCATGCCATTATCGTCCGATCAGAGCGCGCGTTTCGCCCGCTGAGAGGACACAGCGACGGCTACTTCGAGCGCCCGAACGGGGAGCGTAGCTTCTTCGCCTTCATGATCTATCTGAACGACGATTTCGAAGGCGGCGGCACTTCGTTCGGCGACGACGGATTTCGCCGCTCGGAATTCGGCCAGTTCACGGTGAGACCGAAGAAGGGCATGGGTCTCATGTTCCATCATCCGACCGTACATCGCGGCGGGCCGAAAATACGTGGTCCGCACCGACGTGATGTATGAACGGGCGTTGCGGTCGGCGGGGTGAGTTTCTGGCTCTCTCAAAGCCCTATTTTTGCCTCCTCGCTGTTTCGAGTGGCTGAGGCGGTGGCGAGAGCTTGGCCGGACCACTCTCATCCATCGATCTCTCGGCGGCGCGAAATGTCGATGGACAAATCCTTGTCAAGGCCGAAGCCGCCGGAGGCGGGGGCCGAAGGCCCGCCTTTACAAGGATTTGTCCATCGACAACAATCGGACGCCGAGGTCGGTGGGCCGCTCTGATTGTCGGCCCCTCGCTTTGTTTGTCGTCGAGCACGCGCGATGCGCGGAGATACCGCTACCCACTCGAAACAGCGTGGAGCCCTATTTTTGGGCCGAAAATCCGGATTCCAGATATCTTGACGCGATGGCGATTCATCGGAAAGGGCGCGGCGGCGCGGGCGCCCCGCCTCACCCCAGAGCCTTCGCCATGACCCGGCGCAGCCGCGCCGAGAAGGCGCTGGCGTCGCCCGGCGGCTCGCCCTCCATCAGGCGCGCCTCGTCGAGCACCAGCCAGGCGGAATCGCCGATCAGCGCCTTGTCGGCGTCGACGGGGAGCCGGCGGGCGAGCGCGGCGATCAGGGGATGGCCGGGGTTCACTTCGAGGATCGGCTTGGTGCGCGCGCCCATCCGGCCGTGCGAGGCGAGGATCTTCTCGAGCTGGCGGTCGGGTCCGAATTCGGGCGCGACGAGGCAGGCGACGCTGTCGGTCAGCCGGTCGGAGGCGCGCACGTCGGCGATCTCGTCGCCGAGCGTCTGCTTGAAGAAGGCGAACAGCGTCGCCACCGCCGCCGAAGTCTCGCCGGGCTGCGGCGGCGCGCCTTCGGCGAGCGGGATCGCCTTGATGTCAGCGGCGCCCTGGGTCACCGACTTGAACGGCTTGCCCTCATAGCCGACCGCGGTCGACACCCAGAACGCATCGACGGGATCGGCGAGCAGCAGCACCTCGACCCCGCGCGCGCGAAACCCCTCGAGCTGCGGGCTCGCCGCCAGCCGCTTGGCGTCGTCGCCGGTGAGGTAGAAGATCGCGGTCTGGTTGTCCTTGAGGTCGCCGACATAGCCGGCGAGCGTGCGGCCGCCGTCGGGATGGCCCGACGTGACGAAGCGCGCCATCTTGAACAGCGCGTCGCGCCGTTCCGGATCCTCGTAGAGCCCCTCCTTGATGACCGCGCCGAAATGCTCCCAGACCTTGGCGAACTTGTCCGCCTCGCCTTCGGCGAGCTTGGTCAGCTCCTGCAGGATGCGGTTGGTGACGCCCTTGCGGATGGCGGCGAACACCGCGCTTTCCTGGATCATCTCGCGCGAGACATTGAGCGGCAGGTCGGCGCTGTCGACGACCAGCCGCACGAAGCGCAGCCAGCCGGGCAGCAGGTCGGCGTCGTGGCTGATCAGCACCCGCCGGACATAGAGCTTGGCGCGGCCCTTGCGGACGGGATCGAACAGGTCGAGCGGCCGCGAGCCGGGAATGAAGGCGAGCACGGTATATTCGTGCCGGCCCTCCGCGCGCCAGTGGACGGTGAGCGCGGGCTCGTCGTACTGGCCGGAAAGGCCGCGATAGAATTCGGTGTATTCCTCGGGCTTGATCTCGGATTTCGGCTTGGCCCAGATCGCCGCGCCGTCGGCGATCCGGCGCGGCTCGGCGCCGGGCTTGTCGACGAGGTCGATCGGCACCGCGACCGCGCCGGAATGCTCGCGCACGATTCCCTCGATGCGGTGCGCCTCGGCATAGTCGGTCGAGGCCTCGTTGAGATGGAGGACGACGCGCGAACCGCGCGTCGGCGCACGGTCGAGCGCGAGCGGCGCGATCGTATAGGCGCCGCCGCCGTCGGACGACCACGACCACGCCTCGGACTCGCCGGCCCGGCGGGTGTCGACGACGACCTCGTCGGCGACCATGAACGCCGAATAGAAGCCGATGCCGAACTGGCCGATCAGATTGGCCGCGCCCTCCCTGGCCTTGTCCTCGGCGCTGAGCCGCTCGAGAAACGCCCGCGTGCCGGAGCTGGCGATCCTGCCGAGCGCGCCGACGAGATCCTCGCGGCTCATGCCGACGCCATTGTCGCTGAAGGTCAGCGTCTTCTCCACGGGATCGAGGGCGATGGTGATCGCGAACGGGGCGCCGCCGGCGAGCAGTTCGGGCCTGGCGAGCGCCTCGTAGCGCAGCTTTTCGCAGGCGTCGGCGGCGTTGGAGACCAGTTCGCGGATGAATATGTCGCGGTCCGAATAGACCGAATGGACCATCAGATGGAGCAGGCGGGAAACGTCCGCCTCGAAGCTCTGGGTCTTGGCCCCGGCGGTTGCGCCGGGTTGGGAATCAATGTCGGTCGTCACGAGCGCCTCGCCGGATGGTGGGATGCGCGGCCCGATGCCGGCGCGCCCTCATATCGCGGGAGAGCCTGCGGGTTTCAAGCCCGCGCCCGGCGTCCGGGTTTCGCAAAAAAAACGGACCGGCCGGGAGGGGTCCCGCCGGTCCGCTGGCCTACGTGGCAAATTCCCGAATCAACCGCGGCTCGGGGGCTGGGGGGCTGAAAAACCGAGCGCGCTATCGAAACGAACCAACGAGGCTAGTGAGCAATTATGGTTCTCCGATGCGGCCTCGGCTTGACGACAAACGGGCGAAACTGTGATTGGGTTCACGGCTTGGTGATCGCTGGACGCCCGGCCGCCGCGGCTATGGCGTCGCCGACGGCCTGGCCGGCGCCGCCCCGGCGGGCTTGGCTGCGGCCGCATTGGCGGGCTCGTGTCTGACGAGTTCGGCGGTCCGCGACCGATGCGCCGCATGTCCGGCGAGCGCCCTCTGCGGCCAGGGCTTGACTGCGGCATGCAGCGCCTTCTGCGGCCAGGGCTTGACTGCGGCGTGCAGCGCCATCGGCGCGGTGGTCGCGGCGATCAGCGACGGCGATTCCTGCGCGTCGGCGGCCTGCTTGATTTCGGCGGGCGCGTAGGCGCTCGCCTCGGCGGGCGGCGCCGCGCTGATGGCGGCCTTCTGGACGGTCGGCTCCGCCGGCCGCGCCGCGGCGACCGGGCCGGTCCAGCCCGGCT
>JBEKEI010000063.1:0-22719 GCA_050013915.1 Roseiarcus sp. | reverse complement strand
CGCCAACTTCATCGCGCCGACGAAGGACCTCAGTCCGCGCGGATTTCGCGCAATCACTTCGACCGTCATGGACGGCAGCTTCTACGTGACCTTGGCCGCCGGCAAACGCTGGATCGCCGGCGGCCTGAAGGGATCGGTGGTCAGTAATCTCGTGACCTGGGTCTGGTCGGGTTCGGCATTCGTCGTGCCTTCGGCGATGGCCAAGACGGCGTTACATGCGATGACGATGTCGCTGGCGGTGGAATGGGGGCCATACGGCGTCCGGCTCAATGCGACGGCGCCGGGTCCGTTCCCGACGGCAGGCGCATGGGAGAAACTCAATCCGATTCCGGAAGCGCGGTCGAGCGCCACGAACGCCGATACCGTGCCTTTGCGGCGCTACGGCCTGGTGCAGGAATTGCAGAATCTCATAGTCTTTCTGCTGTCCGACGGGTGCGACTATCTGACGGGGCAGACGATCGCGATCGACGGCGGCCAGCACCTGGCCGGGCCGGGCACGTTCGCCGACCTCGCCGGGATGACCGATGCGCAATGGCGCGCGGCGCGCGAGGCCATCCACGAATCGACGCAACGCGAAAGAGCGCAGCGGACGCTGGGCTCGTGACCCTACCGCGCGGGCTGGAGACGCGATGATCGAACGGTCCCTCTTTCGCGAAGAGCACGAGATCTGGCGTGCGACCGTTCGTCGCTTCGTGGAAAGGGAAATCGCGCCCTTCCACGCGCAATGGGAGCACGAGGGCATCGTCCCCCGCGAACTGTGGCTGAAGGCCGGCGCCCACGGGATGCTCTGCTGCACCGTGCCCGAGCAATATGGCGGTCTCGGCCTCGACTATCTCTTCGATGTGGTCGTGTTCGAAGAGTTGTGGCGGGTGGGCGCGAGCGGTCCCGGCTTTCTCATTCACACCGATCTCGTCGCCACCTATCTGCTGACGTTCGGGACCGAGCGGCAGAAACAGGAGTGGCTACCGAAAATGGTCAGGGGCGAGGCGATCGGCTCGCTCGGCATGACCGAACCGCATGCCGGCAGCGACCTCAAGGCGGTTCGCACCCAGGCGGTCCGCAAGGGCGACGACTTCGTCATCAACGGACAGAAGGTCTTCATTTCCAACGGCCAGCTTTGCGACCTCGTCGTCCTGGCGACGAAGACGGACAGCAGCGCCGGCGCCAAAGGGATCACGTTGTTCCTCGTCGAGTCGAAGCGGGAAGGGTTCAACCGCGGCCGCAATCTCGAAAAGCTCGGCATGAGGGCGCAGGATACGTCCGAACTGTTCTTCGAAAACGTGCGCGTGCCAGCCTCCAACATGCTAGGGGCGGAGGGGCGGGGCTTTTCGCAAATGATGACGAAGCTGGCGCAGGAGCGTCTGGCCCAGGCGATCCGCTCGGCGACGGTCACCGAAACGGTCATCGAATGGACGGTCGACTATACGGCCCAGCGGAAGGCGTTCGGCCAGACCATCGCCGATTTCCAGAACACGCAATTCGTGCTCGCCGATCTCAAGGCGCGCGCGACGATGGCCCGCGTGTTCACCGACAAATGCATCGAATTGTTCATGCAGGGCAGGCTCGACCCGGTCGACGCGGCCATGGCGAAACTGACGACCTCCGAATTGCATTGCGAGGCCGTCGACAAGTGCCTGCAATTGTTCGGCGGGTGGGGTTACATGTGGGAATATCCGATCTGCCGGGCCTATGCCGATGCCCGCGTCGTGAAGATCGCGGGCGGCTCGATCGAAGTGATGAAGACGATCATCGCTCGAGAAATGTTCAAGAATCGCCCGCTGATGAGAGGGAGGCGGGAGCAAGCGTAGCGGCATGCGTCAAGCCTCGCTCGCGCGGTTCGCGATCGGAAATGACGGAATCGGAATCGGCGGTCCAGGGGATGGGTTTGGCAAGAGACCTCAACACGAGCTTGCGCTTCGGCTTTCTCATCCATGACGTATCGCGTCTGCGTCGTGTCGTCGTCGACCGCGCGCTGAAGCCGCTGGGCATCACCCGATCGCAGTGGTGGGTGCTGGCGTTTCTGTCGCGACGCGACGGCATGACGCAAACCGCGCTCGCGGCCGACCTCGACCTCACCAAAGTCGCGATTGGCGGCCTACTGGATCGGATGGAGAGTGCCGGCTTCATCGAGCGTCGCGCCGATCCGAGCGACGGTCGCGCGCGCCGCGTCCACCTGACGCGGGCGGGCGCCAGGATGGTCAGCGTCATCCGGGAGAGCGTCGAGACAATCGAATTGGAAATCCTGGATCGGATTCCCGAGGACGCCCTCGCGCAGGCGGCGGCAACACTGAAAATTCTGAAGGATACGCTGCTCGAAATGACGGGCGCCGAGCCCGAAGAGGCGGAGAACAGCGAGCTGAACTTGATCGACTGACGCAGTCGACGAACGATCGGGAGGAGCCCAGATGCGCGGACTGAGCGGCAAGGTTGCGATCGTCACCGGCGGCGGGCAGGGCATCGGCCGCGCCTTGAGTCTTCGACTTGCGCAAGAGGGATGCAAGGTCGCGATCTTCGAGCTGAAGCCCGAGACGGGCGAGGAGACGGAGCGGCTCGCCGGCGACGCCATCGTCAAGACCTATGAAGTCGACGTCGGCGACTACGCAGCCGTCACAGTTGCGGCCGGGCGGGTCGAAGCGGAACTCGGCCCGGTCTGGACGCTGGTCAACAACGCCGGGTGGGATCGACCGGCGCCGTTCCTCATGACCGATCCGTCGCTCTGGGACAGGATCATCCGGATCAATCTCTACGGCGCGCTCAATACGCATCGCGTGGTCGCCCCGCTGATGGTCGAGCGGCGCGGCGGACGGATCATCAACATCGCTTCGGACGCCGCGCGTGTCGGCACGAGCAACGAAGCCGTCTATTCGGCGTGCAAGGGAGGGCTGATCAGCTTCACCAAATCCCTCGCGCGCGAACTCGCCGGCAAGGGGGTCCTGCTAAACGCCGTCTGTCCGGGACCCACCAACACCCCGATGATGGCGTCGGTGCTCGGCGAAGGCGAGCATGCGGTCAAATGGAAGGACGCGATGGTGCGCGGCATTCCTCTCAAGCGCATGGGCGAGCCCGAGGACTACGCCGGCATTGTGGCGTTTCTGGCTTCGGAGGATGCGGCGTTCATGACTGGCCAGACGATTTCCGTCGCCGGCGGGATGAACATGATCTGAACGAGCACGACTCGCGACCGACCGCAATCATGAGTCGACGAGCCGAAGCAACCGGAGGAGACATCGTGAGCAGTTCCGTCGCATTTGAAGACATCCTGTATGAGGTGCGCGAGCGCGCCGCCTGGATCATCATCAACCGGCCCAAGCTCTACAACGCGTTCCGCGCCCGGACGATCGAAGAGTTGATCAGGGCGTTTCAATTGGCGGGCGACGACAAGGGCGTGTCGAGCATCGTTCTGACGGGCGCGGGCGATAAGGCCTTTTGCACGGGCGGCGATCAAAGCGCCCATGAAGGTCAGTACGACGGACGCGGCATCGTCGGTCTGCCGATCGACGAATTTCAATCGATCATTCGCGACACGCCCAAGCCGGTCATTGCGCGCGTCAATGGCTTCGCGATCGGCGGCGGCAATGTCTTTGCGACGCTGTGCGACCTCACCATCGCGGCCGACAGCGCGAAATTCGGCCAGGTCGGCCCGAAAGTCGGCTCGGTCGACGCAGGCTGGGGCACGGCGTTGCTCGCTCGCCACATCGGCGACAAGCGCGCTCGGGAAATGTGGTTCCTCAACGACATGTACACCGCGCAGCAAGCCTGCGAAATGGGCCTCGTCAACAAGGTCGTGCCGGCTGCCGATCTGGACGCCTCGGTCAAGGCGTGGACCGACATACTCGGCGAGCGTTCGCCGACGGCGCTGGCGCTCGCCAAACGCTCGTTCAACGCCGACAGCGAGAATATTCGCGGCATCGGTCTGTTGTCGCTCAGCGCCGTCAAAATGTTCTACGACAGCGAGGAATCCAAGGAGGGCGTCCGCGCCTTCAAGGACAAGCGCAAGCCCGACTTCCAAAAATATGTGAAGTAGCGACGCGGCGGCCGGTATGAGCCCTGCACGCATCGAACCGGACGACATCGCCGCTGTCCTGCCGCGCGGCGGGCGAACCTTGGTGCTCGCCTGCTCGGGCGAATCGCTGCTGCTCGCGGACGCCGTAATGCGCGCCGGCGAAGACTTGGGCGCGATGACGTTCACCGGGATCTTCGTGCCCGGCCTCAACACGCGCACCTATCTCGCCAATCCGTCGTGCCGCGTCGAGACGTTCTTCCTGACCCCGGAGCTGAAGGCGGCCGGCGCGGCGGTGACGTTCCTACCGCTCTGCTACCATGACATCCTCGCGCGGCTGCGGAGCGTCCCTATCGACGCGGCGCTGTTCATGGCGAGCGCGCCCGATCCGGCAGGCGTCTGCGGCTTTGGGCCGGTCGTGGATTTTCTCGCCGAGCTCTGGCCTCGAATACCGGTTCGCGTCGCGCATCTCAATCCGGCCGTTCCGCGCGTCGGCGGCGGCGCCGGCGTTCCGTTTGCCGCAATCAGCGCCTATGTCGAGCGGGAGCAGCCGTTGCTGGGACTGAAAGACGCGGGCGCGGACAGCGTGACGGACGCGATCGCCGAGAATGTCGCCCGCTGGATTCCAGACGGCGCCGCTTTGCAGACGGGCCTCGGCAAAGTCCCCACCGCGGTGCTTCGCGCGCTGAAAGGGCGGCGCGATCTGCGGGTCCATTCCGGCTTGATCGGCGAAGCGGTGGTCGATCTCGAAGAGGCGGGCGCGCTGGCGCCCGGAGTCGCCGTGACGGGCGGCGTCGCCATCGGTTCGCCGCGGCTCTATGAGGCCGTCGCTGGTCCCGCCTACGAATTTCGTCCAGTTTCGCATACACATGCGCCGCGCGTCATCGCCGGCCTCGAGAACTTCGTTTCGATCAATTCGGCGATGGAAGTGGACCTGTTCGGACAGGCGTACGCCGAAATGGGGCCGGGCGGGTTGATGTCGGGCCCGGGCGGCGCCTCGGACTTCGCACGCGGGGCGTGGTGCGGCGGCGGCCTGCGCATCGTCGCGCTGCCGGCCTCGGCGGCGCGGGGCGCCGTCAGTCGCATCGTGGAGCCAAACGCCGGAGCGGGTCCGATCTCGCTTGGGCGAATGGACACCGACATCGTCGTGACGGAATTCGGCGCGGCGGATCTGCGTGGCCGAGGCCACCAGGGCCGCGCCGAGGCCCTCATCGGCATCGCGCCGCCCGACCACCGCGCCGCGCTCGGCGAGCTTTGGGCGGCCTTCGCCGCGAAATTCTGAAGTGATGCGGCCTCGAGCGCCTTGCGTGCGCGCCGGTTGAATTCCGAATGGCTCGAAGGAAGCATGACGATGAGGTCAGAGACGCCGGAACTCGAGCAGTTTCGACTGGAATTCAGGGACAACGGACTCGTTCATCTCATCTTCGATGCGCCGGATCGGACGATGAACGTATTTTCGAACGCCGCGATCAATGAGCTCGGCCTGTTCGGCCGATGGCTGGCTCGGAGCGAGGCCCGCGGCGTCGTTCTCCGCTCAGGCAAGGACACGGCGTTCTGCGCCGGCGCGGATCTCGCCGAACTGGGCGTCGCCTACGACATGATCGTGCAGACGCCGCCCGACGCGCGATTCAACGCGGTCTTCGAGCATTTCTTTCGATTGAGCCTCGCGATCCGTGCGCTCGAGACGTCGGGCAAACCGGTCGCCGCGGCGATCGGCGGCCTAGCGCTGGGCGGCGGCTGCGAGCTCGCGCTCGGCGCGCATTATCGCGTGCTCGTCGACCACCCGCGCGCCTCGCTGGGCCTACCGGAATCGCTCGTCGGATTGTTGCCGGGAGCCGGCGGCACCCAGCGATTGCCGCGGTTGATCGGCGTCGAAGCCGCGCTGCCGATTCTGCTCGAAGGCGCGCGATTGTCGGGCGAGGCGGCGCTGAGGGCCGGCCTCGTCGACGAACTCGTCGCGCCCGGCGGGGAAGTCGCTGCCGCGGAGGCGTGGCTGCTGACGGCGAAGGCGTCCGTGCAGCCCTGGGACCGCGTCGATTGGCGGGCGCCGTCGCCGGCTGATGTCAGCAGCGCGTTGAGCGCGGTGCGGAAGGACGTCCTCGCCCGGACGCTCGGACACGAACCGGCTCCGCTGGCGATTCTCGATTGCCTCGAATTCGGCCTCGTCCAATGTTTCGACGGGGCCATTCGAAGCGAGATGGCGATTTTCTCGCATCTGATTCAGCGGGCGGAGCCGCGCAACATGATCTCAACCCTGTTCCTGGGGAAGACCGAGTTCGAACGCCTAAATCGGCAAAACAAGACGCCCGCGTTCGTCGAGGAGGTCGTTGCGGCCGTTCGGGCGATCCTCGGGCGAGCGAGCGACGCGGCGGAGGCGCTGGCGGCGGCGGGCTTCGTCAACGCCGCGCGTTCGCGCGCCGCGCCCGCCCGCGACCGCGCCGCGCCTGGCTACTGGATCGATAGCGCAGCCGAGGATCCGCGCCGGGGCAGGGCGCTCGCGGTTCTCGACTGCATCGCCGAGGCGGTGGCGCCTTGGGCCGCCGGTCGCACCCCGGTCGAATTGCAGATCGCCGACTACGCCGTCGTCAGCCAGACGGGCTATCCCGCCTATCTCGGCGGTCCCTTCGCATTCGGCGCGTCCAGAGCGAAGGAAAAGCCGTCGCCGCCATGAATATCCTCGCGCTTGCGAAGCGGGCCGTCGACGAAAAGGCCGAGATCGACGTTGCGCCGCCGCCGCTTGCCGATTCGTAGACCTCCGCATCGAGATAGAGCAGCGCTCCGCGCCCCGGCCCGTTGTCGGCAATCGCGTGAATATTGCCATCCGCGCGGGCCGACCCGGCTGCCTCCACGCCGTCAACTGCGGCAAGGCATGCGCGATTCCGGGCCCGCGGTCGCGCATGGATAGATCGACGCGGTTGAGCGACGCGGCCGCGAGCTTCAGCACCGACTCGCCGGCGCCGGGGCTGGGGCGGTACAATCGCGCCAGCCGACGCCGTCGGTCGCACGTCGCCCAAGAACCGCCGCGCGCATCCGGCTCCTCCCTCGTCGCGCTTCGGATGCGCGCTCATCGCCATGGTACGCGACCGTGGCTGTCGCGCGGCGGGGGCGGAACCCAGTCCAGACAGAGCCCGTCATGTTGTAAATACATTCACCATATCGCCGTGGATGGCCGCTTGCGGACGCGCGCGGAGCGCGCGCCGGCTGCCAGCCCGGCGCCCGCGCCCAGTGTGCGGAATGGTCCGGAGCGCCTTCAACTGCTGAGGTTCATGATCGCGGTTCGCGCGGCCATTCCCTTGACTTGGCCGGGCCTGCGACCTAAGGATGAATATCATACACTAGCAAACAAGGCGCTCGCGCCGCGTCCGCCGCGGCGCGCGGGAGGGAATGCATGAGTGGAACGCGGTTCGACCCCGTCGCCCACGCCCGCGCGATGCGCGCCGACGGCTTTTGGGTCGACAAGAGCTACGACGCATTCCTTCAACAGACGATCGCCGCCAACCCGGAGAAACTCGCGCTGTTGGCCGATCGCTCCGACCGCGCGGAGGCGCGTCGCTTCTCCTACGGCGAGTTCGGCGATCTCATATCGCGCGCCGCGGCGGCGCTCGAGCGTCTCGGCGTCGGGCGCGGCGACGTCGTGTCGGTGCAATTGCCGAACTGGTGGGAATTCGCGGTCATCGCGCTCGCCGCCTTCCGCATCGGCGCCATCGTCAATCCGTTGATGCCCATCTTTCGCGAGCGGGAACTCAGCCACATGCTCGGCTTTGCCGAAACGAAGCTGCTCGTCGTCCCCAGGCTGTTCCGCAATTTCGATCATGAGGCGATGGCGCGTTCGCTGGCGCCGTCGCTTCCCAGACTGGAACATGTCGTCGTCGTCGACGGCGAAGGTCCGAACAATTTCGACAAGGCTCTGCTTTCGGGCGTCACGCGTCTCGGTCCGCCTCCGGTCGGCGACATCGGCGTGCTGCCGGCCGATGAAATGGCGGTCCTGATGTTCACCTCGGGGACGACCGGATCGCCAAAAGCCGTGATGCATTGCCTCAATACGTTGATGGCGTGCGACATCGCCCTCGCCAGACGCTTCGGTCTCGACTCGAGCGACACGATGCTGGTGTGTTCGCCGCTAGGTCATATGACCGGCTTTGCGGCGGGCATGCTGCTCGGCTTCAAGATCGGCGCTTCGGTCGTCTTCCAGGACATATGGGAGCCCAAGCGCGGTGTCGCGATCATGGCCAGGGAAGGCGTCACTTATTCGGCCGGCGCCGCTACTTTCCTTGCCGACATGTGCGAGGCGGTCGCTTCCGGCGCGTCGCGGCCGATGCATCTGCAGAAGTTCCTTTGCGCCGGCGCGCCCATCCCGCCGGCGCTGATCGATCGGGTCTATCGCGAACTCGGATTCAAGGTCTGCTCGCTGTGGGGCATGACGGAGTCGCTGGCGAGCACACTGACCGAACCGGAGCGCGCGCTGGAGAAATCGTCGAAGACCGATGGCCGGCCGCTCGAAGGCGTGGCGGTGCAGGTGCTTCGCTTCGACGGCAGCGCGGCGCCGGTCGGCGAGACGGGATTGCTCAAAGTCCGCGGCGCGCAGATGTGCCTGGGCTATTACAAGCGCCCGGAAATGGAGCCCTTCGACGCCGACGGCTGGTTCGACACCGGCGATCTCGCCTATATCGACGAAGAGGGCTACATCCGCATAAACGGCCGCATCAAGGACGTCATCATTCGCGGCGGCGAGAACGTGCCGGTCGTCGAAATCGAAAACCTGCTCTACAAGCATCCGTCGGTGCTGGCCGCCGCGGTCGTCGGCTACCCTGACCCGCGCCTGGGCGAACGCGCCTGCGCGTTTCTCGCTCTGCGCAGCGGACATGCGCTCGACCTCGCCGGCGTGCAGACCTACATGGCGGAGCACAAGGTCGCCAAGCAATATTGGCCCGAGCGGGTCCGGGTCGTCGCCGCCTTGCCGATGACGCCGGCAGGCAAGGTGCAGAAGTTTCAGCTTCGCGAACAGGCGAGGCTGTTCGGAGCAACCGCGCAAGAAACGGGTGCGTGAACCCGCGTCTCGACGCTCGAGCGCCGGCGCCGCGGGCGCCGAACTGAACGCCGAGGGGTGCGGACGCGTGCGGTCACGCCGTCGAGGTCGGCCGGCGCGCCGATGTCGCAGCCGCGTTCGCGCGCATCAATGCCGACTTCGCCCGGCGGTCGCCGCGCTGATCGACGATGCGGTCAGGAGCCGGCCGCTTCGGCGAGTCTGAAACGTTCGCCGCGTCGCGCGCTGGCGACGAGCCGAGCTGCGCGCGGGGCGCAATCATCGGCGACGCCGCCGGGCGGGCGGCGACGATCGGCGGTTTCGATCCAGCCCCTCATTGTCGCGCGCGACGTTCTCGACCGGTCGCCGAAAGCGTCGAACTGAAGCCCCGCCGTTCAGGCTGCTGAAATGCCGCCGTTGATGCTGATCGCCTGGCCTGTCAATCGCCCGGCGGCCGGGCTCGCGAGGAACACCATCAGCGCGGCGAGATCCTCGGGCTGGGCGACGCCGAGATTGGCGAGCCTGGCCGCATTGGCGAAGAGCTTGGCGCTGAAGGGGTCGCTCATCAGCCGCGCGTAAACGTCGGTATTGCCGATCAGCGACGGCGTCAACACGTTGGCGCGGATGCCGTCGCGCTTCGCCTCGATCGCGAGGGTGCGCGTGAACGTGACGATCGCGGCCATTGCGGCGCCGATGATCGTCTCGCCCGGCGTCGGCACTTTGGCCGCGTCCGAGGCGACGTTGATGATCACGCCGCTCCTCTGCTCCCGCATTCCCGGCAAGACGAGGCGGCTCATCAACATCGGTCCGAGCGCCTGGGCGAGCAGAATCGGAGCGATGTCTTCGACGTCCGTGCGGAAGAGAAGCTTGGGGACATAGGAGGCGGCCGTCGTATTGACGAGGACGTCGATCCCGTCGAGCACGGCAAATGCTGCGGCGCAGGCGCGTCTGGCCTGCGTCAGATCGTTCGTATCGGCGCTGATGAACACCACGCTGGTCTCGGCCGCCCGATCCGCGACCGCCTGGCGCGCCGCCTCCCCGCGTTCGACATTCCGGCCGATCAAAGCGAGCCGTCGCACCCCCGCCGCAGCAAATTGGTGAGCTGCGGCGAGGCCGACGCCGGCGGTGCCGCCGCAGATGAGCACTGCGGATTCGGCGAGCGCCTTTGGCGCGCCGATGCTTTCTTCCGCCATTTCCGAACTCCGCATTGGTTAGGTCGCGCCCGCCTTCGCCCCGCAGGCTGGCTTGCACGACCGCAGCGCCGCCTCGGCGCCTTCGAGATCGCGCTCGATCGCCAGATCCGCCTGCCGGCGGCTGGCGCCCTCCTTGCGAAAATCATCGAGCGCGAACAGCGCGGCGCCGAGCGCTCCGGCGATCTGCGGCTGCTGCGGCAAGATCAACTTGCAGCCCAGCGCCTCCTCGATGTGGCGCACCGCGGCAGGATTGCGGGCGACGCCGCCGGTCATGACGATCGGTTCGCGTTTACCCACCCGGCTGACCAGGCCGAGCGTGCGTTTGGCCATGGCGGCGTGTACGCCGCCGAGCACTTCGACCTTGGCGATCCCCTCGGCGAGCAGCGAGATCACCTCGGTCTCCGCGAAAGTCGCACACATGCTCGTGACATTGATTCTTTGCCTGGCCTGCAGCGCGAGCGGCCCCATTTCATCGAGTTCGACGTTGACCGCACGCGCCAGAGTCTCCAGAAACTTGCCGGTGCCGGCGGCGCAGCGATCGTTCATCGCGAACTGGGCGACCAGACCATTGGGATCGATTGCGATCACCTTGCTGTCCTGACCGCCGATATCGATCACCATGCGAGCGCCGGGGATCATGTGAACCGCGCCGCGGGCGTGACAGGTGATCTCCGTCATCGTCCGGTCGGCGATGTCCAACATCCGCCGTCCGTAGCCGGTGCTCACGGCGCGCGCGATCTGCCGGAGCTCGACGCCCGCAACGGCCAGAGCCGCGGCGAGCGCGGCGCGCACGCCTTCGTCGCTGACGGCGCCCTTTTGCGAGACCTCGGCCGCGCGGACGGCGCCGTCCGCATCGAGTATGACGGCCTTGCCGGTCGTCGAGCCGAAATCGATTCCCAGGAGATAGGCTGACATGATGGCCCTCCCCGGCGCGGCTCAGACCCAGCGGCCGCGCTTGGCGTCGATCTGCTCCAGCATCGCTTCGACGCGGCTGTTGACGATCTCGTCCTTGTAGAAGCTCTCGTCGACCATGTCGCCCTCGAACATCGCAACCGGCAGGCCGAGCCTCTTGCCGACCGCTTCCGCGATGAGGAATTGCGGATAGGAGAACGCTCGGCAGGTGCGCGCGCCATGCAGGATCAGCCCATCGATCTCGTAATTCTCGCAGTGTTCGACGATTTTTTCGATCACCTGCGGCGCGGATATGCTGATCGGACAGGTCAGATAATTCTGCGCCATGCCATCGAGCGGATTGTCGAGATCGATCACCTGCGGCTCGTGCCAGAAGCCGAGATGGGTGTATCGACCGGAGACGACGCAGGCGTCGTAATTGGCGAATTTGTCCGCGAGCCAGCCGATCTTGTTCCAGTTCATGATGCCGTCCCAGAACAGACGGTATCTCTCGTTGGGAACCGAGCCGACGCCCGCGTCGACCCGCGCCTGGATTTCCGCCTTCTTGGTTGCGAAATAGTCGACGATGCGTTGATCGCCGGGCAGAAAATTCACCGGCGCGATGCTGTTGGTCCATTCGAAGAAATTGGCCGGCGAAGGCTTCGCCTTGCAGAGCTGCATCGCTTCGAGCCGGGTCTCGCCCGCGCGCTTCACATGGCCCATGATCTCGCGCAGCCGGTCATGGTCGAACGGTTTGCCGGCGATCCCCTCGATGAAGACGATGCACGCGCGCAATTGCTTGACGAGGAAATCGACCGCCTCGCGATATTCGGGGCCGCTCATATATTTCGCCGAGGCCTTGTTGCCCCAGATCCAGGGCAGCGAAATATTGAATATCGGGACTTTCTTGCCGAAGGTGCGATAGAGGATGTCGTCCCATTGCTGGCCGGTGCTGCAAAACGGATAGGCCGAAATGATCATGTCGGGGACCGGCACCCGCGCCGCCAGCCGTTCGCGCTCACCAGAGTCGGCGGGGAGGTCCGCGATGCTTTCCGGAGTCGATTTCTGGGTCATCACGGAGCAGCCGATATGCGTGCGCGCATAGGAGCAGAGCTCCCGATCGTAGCCCGCCTCCTCCGCCGCTTCCTGCGCGGGGCCTTCTTCCTTGCGCGCGGCCAGCAACGCCGCCATGGCCTCGCCGTGACACCAGGCGATGTCGGCGGCCTGGAGAATGGGATTGATGGCGACGCCTTCATACCAGCACACGAGCTTGCCTTCTTCGGGCGCGCGAAACAGGCTCTCCCAATAGTCATTGACCATCGTGTTGTTGAGCCTGGTCGTCTGCAGACGGTTCGATCGCTTGGGGATCGCGGCGGCGACGTTCATTGCAAATCTCCCCACAAGGGCGTCAGGCGGCGACGCCGGCGTCGGCGCGGCGCTTGATCATTTCGACGAATGATTCGATTCGAACCCGCATATTGCCGCCCGCCATCGTCTCGTGTTCGGTCTCCAGCAGCAGATGAGGAAACCCGGCTGCCTCGAATGTCTTCTTGATGCGGGGATAGAAGAAATAATGCGGCTCGCAGAACTTCGCGAGCAGCACGATGAGGCCGTCCGCCTTCGCTTCGCGCGCGGATTTCAGCAGCCAGGAATCCCAGTCCGTCTTCGGGTCGAGCCGCGTCGGACAGGGCACGATCGCGTTGCGGTCGAGGTACCATCGCGTCAGCGCCTTGACGGGATCGCCGGTCTCGCCGGCGTCGAGGGAAATGTAGCGGAAGCCGTGATAGAGATCGTCGTCGACGACGACCGCGCCGCACGCCTCGATCATCGCCAGGACCTCCAGCTTGGGGGCCTGGCAGAGATGGCCCGAGAGATAGACCGGAACGCCGCCGGAGCGGGCGCCGGCGCGTTTCTCCTTCACCGCGGCGACGAGCTCGCGCAGCAGGGCATTGTGCGCGGCCTTGTCCATGATCATGCTCGATTTCACGACGTGCTGCATTTCGAGCGAGGACACGCGCACCGCGCCTGAGCGGCGCAGGGCATAGAGCTCACGGATCAGGCTGCGGTTTTCGTTGAAGAGGCGGATGCTCGCGCGCAGCTTATTCTCGTCGATGACGACGTCGAGCTCCTCCTCGATTCCCTCGATGAGCCGCCGCAGCGAACGCTCGGCGTTTTCGAACGACCAGTTGTCCTTCAGCGCGGGAATGAACTGGTAGAAACCGACCTGGATGTCGGGCAGCCGGATGCGGATAACGTCGGCTGCGCTCAGCATCTGCACGCAATGATCGCCGAACATGATGGCGTCGAGATAGGAGAAGTCGCCCTTGGCGGCCTGATCGACGACGCTTCGGGTATAGCCGCAAAAGAACGGGTACATGGCGCCGTGGCCGACGGTGATCGGCTCGTTCGACTCCTGAAGGATGATCGGCAATGCGCCGGCGGCGTGAATGACCTCGGCGGGGAAGTGCATCGGGAACGAGCCGATGACCTTGCCGCCGGTCGCGGCCTTCCAGGCCTTGGCGGACTCGTTGGGATTGGCCGCGATCGCAGCGAATTGATTGAGAATCGCGTCCATGGGTGAGCCTCTCGCGCCTCCGATCCAGGCGGCAAGGTATTGAGTCGGACTCAGCAAATCAACAAAAATCGGTTTGAATGCGGCGGAATCGCCGTTGTCTTCTCGCCATAGTTGAGTATAACTCATTTCGATCCTGGGGACATTCGCGTGCGTGAGGGGCCAATCAGAGATTCGCGGCTCCGCCAACGCAGCGCGCGTGCGCTCGGCGCCGAAGCTGGCCTGGTCGGCGCGGCGTGCTGACGGCGGAGAGTTCACGTCCAGCGCGCCGGTCGCGACGACGGCGGCTGAGGCCGCGCTGCCGGCGGGCGCCGAGGCGACCGGGCGCTCCGTCTGCGCCGCCGTGAGCGTAGTGTAAAAGAGAAATGTGAGAATATTATTGCGATATTCCAAAAGATCGGCTACGCTCCCATCATTGGTCCTCGTCACAGGAGCCCGCCATGCCCGACCCCGCAACACCCGCGCCGCCGCCCGCCGTCCGCGTCAGCGCAGCCGAGCGGGAAGTCCGCCGGCATCGGATCATCGAGCGCGCGTTGCGCGGATGGACCACCGAGACGATCGCTGAAGCCGAGGATCTGGGGTCCGCCAGGTCGTCAGGCAGACGCTCGCGCTGCGCGAGGGTCGATCCGGCGACGGCGCAAGTCCGCCGGCAGACCGCCGGGCTCGACGAACGCGCCCGCAGGGCCGCCGGGGACAGGGCGCGGGCGGCCGCGCGCGGCGGCCGGACGGCGGCGCGCCGCCAAGCCCCGCGCGGGCTTCAATTTGCCTGCAATCCTCTGATTTTGCTCGATCGGCCCAAAAATCAATTTCCAGATATTTCCAGATCGAAAGGATTTGTCGGGCGACGAGGCTCGGGGCGCTGCCCCGCGCCGGGAGCCGGTCGGCGGCGCGCCGCAGACCCGCGCGGGTTTCAATTTGCCTGCAACCCTCTGATTTGCCTCGATCGGGCGAGAAATCCATTTCCAAATGTATCCACAACGAAAGGATTTGTCGGGCGAGGCGGGGCGCAGCCGCCGATCTGGGTCGTCGAGGCGCGAGAGGCGGGTGGCGGGGGCAGGAGGGCAAGGGGATGAGCCATCGACCGGAGAGACGCGAAGCTGAACGCCCGGCGCCGCGGAGCCACGCCGCCGTCGCGCCGTCAGGTCAGGGCGAGCGCACGCGATCGCCCTGGGCCAGGAGGCCGCTGTTCGCTTCGCCCCTCCCGGCGATCGCCAGCGATCGCCTCGGGGCGACGGCGCGCCGTCGGCGCGGCGATTGGCGAACTCGGCCTGGCGTGCCGCGCAGCCGATCCGTTGGTCAGCCGATCACACTGTGCTTAGCCGCCGATCACCGACTGGATCACCTCGCCGCCGCGTCCGATCGTCAGCTTCCAGAAATTCGGCCGGCTCGCGCAGGCGCGCTCGAGATCGCGGGTGGTGTCGATCCTCTGGCCGTTGACGGCCATGACGACGTCGCCCTTCTGCACGCCGACGCCGGCCGCGGTCGAGCCGTCAGCGACTTCAGCGACGACGACGCCCTCGCGCGCGTCGGGAAGCGACAATTCCTCGATCACGGCGGGCGAGACATTCATCACCAGCGCGCCCTGGAACGGCGACAGGCTCTTGATCCTGATCGCGTCGCGCGCCGGGGTCTCCGGCGCCGCGACGAGGCGAAGCGGCAGGGCGAGCGGCCGGCCGCCGCGCAGGACGCCGAGCGTGGCGACGCCGCCGACCGGCTTTTCGCCGAGGCGGAAGCCGACCCCGCCGCTGTCCTCGACCGGTTGTCCGTCGATCGCGGCGATCACGTCGCCGCGCTTCAGACCCGCCTCGGCGGCGGGGCCGCCCTCGGCCACGCTCGCGACCAGCGCGCCGACCGGGCGATCCAGGCCCAGCGAGTCCGCTATGTCCTTCGAAACGTTCTGCAGCGTCGCGCCGAGCCACGGCCGCCTGACCGCCTTGCCGCCGCTCTTGGCGGCCGCCACGACGCCCTTGACCATGTTGACGGGAATGGCGAAGCCGATGCCCATGCTGCCGCCCGACCGGGAATAGATCGCCGAATTGACGCCGATCAGCCGCGCATTCAGATCGACCAGCGCGCCGCCGGAATTGCCGGGATTGATCGCCGCGTCGGTCTGGATGAAGAACCCGTAGTCGCTGATGCCGGCCTGGGTGCGCGCGAGCGCCGAGACGATTCCCTGCGTCACCGTCTGGCCGACGCCGAACGGATTGCCGATCGCGATGACGAAGTCGCCGACCTCGATCGCGTCCGAATCGCCCATTTCGAGCACCGGAAACGTCTCGTCGCTCTTTATCTTCAACACAGCGAGGTCGCTGCGCGGATCGCGCAACACGATCTCGGCGGGAAATTCGCGGTGGTCGGACAGGGCGACCTTCACCTCGGTCATGCCCTCGATGACATGGTGGTTGGTCACGACGAGGCCGCTCGCGTCGACGATGACGCCGGAGCCGAGCGACTGGGCGGTGCGCGACCCCTGCCGGTCGCCGCCGAAGAACTGCCGGAAGATCGGATCGTCGAACAGCGGATTGCGCGGCATGGTCTCGACGCGCGAGGCGTAGACGTTGACGACGGCCGGCTGCGCCTTCCTGACTACCGGCGCGAACGACAGATGGACCTCGCCGGGGCTCTGCGGAACGGCCTTCTGACCGTTCTGCGCCATCGCCGAGGCCGGGCCGAGGGCGAGCAGGGCGACGAGGACGAAACGAAGCAAGAGCTGTCTCCGCGCGGATTGCGTCGGGGCGTCATATAGGCCCGGCGACGCCGGCCGCAAAGTTCTGGGGCGAGGCCGGGGCGGACGCGCCGCCAGGGCCGCCCGCCCATCCGGGGAGGTGACGGCCGGCCTTCGCGTATCCAGATGGAGGCGACAAAGGAGATCCTCATGTCCAATGCCTCCGCCGCCCTGCTGCAGGACTTTTCCGACGCCCTGTCCCAACGCGTCGCCGGCGCCGCGCCCGGCCTCGTCGCCGTCCATTCGCCGCGCGCGTGCGCAAGCGGCTTCGTCTGGCGGCCGGGACTGATCGTCACCGCCGAGAATGCGCTCGCCGAGGACGGCGAAATCATCGTTGTCGCGCCGGGCGGGGCGAGCGCGTCCGCCACCCTGGTCGGACGCGATCCGACCACCGACGTCGCCCTGCTGCGCCTCGCGAACGCCGAGGCGCCCGCCGCGGCGCTCGCTGCCGAACCGGCGGCGGTTGGCGCGCTCGCGATCGTTGTCGGCGCGCGCGACGGCGCACCCGTCGCGGCCCTCGGAGTCGTCGCGGTTTCCGACGGCCCGTGGCGCAGCCTGCGGGGCGGCGCCATCGACGCGCGGATCGAACTCGATGCGACGCTGCGCCGCTCCAGCGAGGGCGCGCTGGCGCTCGACGCCTCCGGCCGCGCTTTCGGCATGGTGGTGTTCGGCCCGCGCCGGCGCACGCTGGTCATCCCGGCCGCCACGATCGAACGGGTCGCCGCCGCGCTGCTCGAGAAGGGACGGATCGCGCGCGGCTATCTGGGCCTCGGACTGCAGCCGGTCCGAATCGAGCACGGGCGGATCGGCGCGATGGCGATGAGCGTCGACGCCGGGGGCCCGGGCGCCGCGGCGGGCGTGCGGCAGGGCGACGTGATTGTCGCGTGGGATGGCGCGCCGTTGCGCGGGATCGGCGCCCTGGTCCGGGCGCTTGGCCCCGACAGCGTCGGGCGCACGGTGAAGCTGTCCCTGAGCCGGGGCGGAGAACCGGAGGAGGCGAGCCTCACGATCGGCGAGAGGCCCGAGGCTTGATGCCCGAGCCCGCAGGAGACCCGATCGTCGTCGCCATCGCGGTCGAATCGCCCGAACTCGCCGACCGGCTCGTCGCCTTGCTGGCCGACCTGCCGGGCCTGCGGCTCGCCGCGCCGGGCGAATCGCCCGATGTCGCGCTCGTCACGCCGCCAGCGCCGCCCGGCGGCGAAGACGACGTCGGCCTGACGCCGCGCGAGCGCGAAGTGCTGACCCTGCTCGCCGAGGGCGATTCCAACAAGGCGATCGCGCGCCGGCTCGCGATCTCGATCAACACCGTAAAATTCCACGTCGCCGCGCTGTTCGACAAGCTCGACGCGGCCGGCCGCACCGACGCGGTCGCCACCGCTGCGCGGCGCGGCGTGATTCATCTGTGAGAGGGCGCCAACGGGCGCGTTCACGCGTCGGCGGACTCGCGCGGCGCAAGGGCCGGCCCGGAATCCTTGCCCTTCGCCTCGACGTCGCGATCGACGAATTCGATCACCGCCATCGGCGCGTTGTCGCCCGGGCGGAAGCCCGCCTTCATCACCCGCAGGTAGCCGCCGTTGCGAGTCTTGTAGCGCGGTCCGATGACGTCGATCAGCTTCTTGACGAGGTCGGCGTCGCGCAGCCGCGAAATCGCCTGCCGGCGCGCGTGGAGATCGCCGCGCTTGCCGAGCGTCACGAGCTTCTCGACGACGGGCCGCAGATCCTTGGCCTTGGGCAGCGTCGTGATGATCTGTTCGTGCTTGATGAGGGCCTGCGCCATATTGGCGAACATTGCCTTGCGATGCTCGGCGGTCCGGTTGAACCGCCGTTTCTGGCGTCCATGATACATTGCGGCTCTCCTGTTGTTGCGGCCGCCGTGCCAAGGAACGGCCGTCCTCTTGTCGCCTTCGCGCGCGTGCGGCGGAGGGAGTCCGTGAGCGCGCGGCGCTAGTGCGCCGCGTCAGACGGGGGTCAAGGCAATTGCTCGGCGCGGCGCTAGTAGTGCTCCTCGAAGCGCTTGGCGAGATCCTCGATGTTCTCGGGCGGCCAGCCGGTGACTTCCATGCCGAGGTGCAGGCCCATCTGGGCGAGCACTTCCTTGATCTCGTTGAGCGACTTGCGGCCGAAATTCGGCGTGCGCAGCATCTCGGCTTCCGACTTCTGGATGAGGTCGCCGATATAGGTGATGTTGTCGTTCTTCAGGCAATTGGCCGAGCGCACCGACAGTTCGAGCTCGTCGACCTTCTTCAGCAGCGCGGGGTTGAACGCGAGCTCGGGGATCGACTGGGTCGCCTCCTCGCGGCGCGGCTCCTCGAAATTGACGAACACGTTGAGCTGGTCCTGCAGGATCCGCGCGGCGTAGGCGAGCGCGTCCTCGGGCGGCAGCGCGCCGTTGGTCTCGATCGTCATCGTCAGCTTGTCCTTGTCGAGGTCCTGGCCCTCGCGCGTATTCTCGACGCGGTAGGAGACCTTGCGGACGGGCGAGAACAGGCTGTCGATCGGCATCAGGCCGATCGGCGAATCCTCGGCGCGGTTGCGGTCGGCCGGCACGTAGCCCTTGCCGGTCGTGACGGTGAATTCGAAGCGGATTTCCGCGCCCTCGTCGAGCGTGCAGATCACCAGGCCGGGATTGAGCACCTGGATGTCGCCGGTCGTCTGGATGTCGCCCGCCGTCACTGCGCCGGGCCCGTTGCGCTTGAGCACCAGCCGCTTCGGGCCGTCGCCCTGCATCTTGATCGCGATGTCCTTGACGTTGAGCACGATGTCGACGACATCCTCGCGCACGCCGGGGATCGACGAGAATTCGTGGAGCACGCCGTCGATGTGGATCGAGGTGATGGCGGCGCCCTGGAGCGAGGAAAGCAGGATACGGCGCAGGGAATTGCCGAGCGTCTGGCCGAAGCCGCGCTCGAGCGGCTCGGCGACGACGGTGGCGAAGCGGCGCGGATCGTCGCCATGCGTCACTTCGAGCTTCTTGGGCTTGATGAGTTCTTGCCAGTTCTTCTGAATCACTTGGATCGCCTTCCATTCGACAAGGCGGGGGACGAATCGCCCCGCCTTTCCCAACGCATTGGAGAGAGACGCGCTCGACGCTCCCGCGCTTCGACCTGACGCCAGACCTGCTGTCAGACGCGGCGGCGCTTGCGCGGACGGCAGCCATTGTGCGGAATCGGAGTGACGTCGCGGATCGAGGTCACGTTGAAGCCCGCCGCCTGGATCGCACGGAGCGCCGACTCGCGCCCCGACCCCGGGCCGGAAACCTCGACCTCCAGCATGCGCATGCCGTGTTCCGAGGCCTTCTTGACCGCGTCCTCGGCCGCCATCTGGGCGGCGAACGGCGTCGATTTTCGCGAGCCCTTGAACCCCATCGTGCCGGCGGAAGACCAGGAGATCGTATTGCCCTGCGCGTCGGTGATGGTGATCATCGTGTTGTTGAACGTCGAATTCACGTGAGCGACGCCCGAGACGATGTTCTTGCGTTCGCGCCGGCGGACGCGTGTCGCTTCCTTAGCCATTGATCGATCCTTTGACGGCGCCCTCGGCGCAAAAAATCCCTTGCCTCGATTGCAGGCCGAAGCTCACTTCTTCTTGCCGGCGATCGCCTTCGGCTTGCCCTTGCGGGTGCGCGCGTTGGTGTGGGTGCGCTGGCCGTGAACGGGAAGACCGCGGCGGTGGCGCAGCCCGCGATAGGCGCCGAGATCCATGAGGCGCTTGATGTTAACAGCCACCTCGCGACGAAGATCGCCCTCGACCATATAGTCCCGGTCGATGGTCTCGCGGATCTGCAGCACTTCGGAATCGGTCAGCTGGGCGACGCGCCGCTCGGGCGGAATGTGCACCTTCTCGCAGATTTCCTCGGCCTTCTTGGCGCCGATGCCATGAATGTATTGCAACGCGATGATGACGCGCTTGTTGGTCGGAATATTGACGCCCGCGATGCGTGCCAAGCTGTTCACTCCATGTGGCCGCGCCGGGGCGCGGGATTGAACACCCCGCGACGTCCGGTGGAGGCCGGCCCCTGTCGCGGTTCCCGAACGCAAACGTCCCCGGTCGCGCAACAGGCGCCGGGACCCTGAAACCGTTCGGGAGGCGGGCTTGTAGTCCTTTGCGCGCGACGCGTCAACCAGACCCGGAACGCTGTCATCACGCGCTCGCGCAGGAGTCGCCCCGGGCCTGAGCCGGCGCGCATCGAGCCAGACCCCGCCTGCGCGCAGGGCTGAACGGGGAAGAAATCCAGAGTCTTTCCAAGCGCCGTCGTGAATCCCAAGCCGCCCTTGCCTTTGGGGCGCTCGAAGGGCCGCGGCGGCGGTAGCGATAAGACAAAAGCCGAATGGCGCGGCCAGACCCACCGCTTAATCGGCCCGCGATCCCCCCACGTCGCCCGAGCCCGGAAATTTTTGGAAATTTTTGGAAACTTTTGGAAGGCTCTGGAAGGCTTTGGAGATTTTTGGATATGCTTTATGTCCCGATTTCACGAGATTTAGAGGGAATCCGAGGGCTCGCGAGCGAGCGGAAGGAATTTGTGACCCCGCCGCGCCCGCCCTTCCGGGGCGCTCTGAGGCCCCGGCGGCGGCGAGCATTGGAGCAAAGCCGAACGGCCCCACGAACCAGCCAAAGTCGGCAACCGCGAGGATCGACTCAGAGGGCGCTTCGACGTTGAAACAGGGAGCGCCTCGAAGTTACGCGCCGTGCGGGTCCGCGGTTGTTTCGAGGCGGCGGTGAATCTCCTTCTGTTCGCCTGGCTCGGAGCGGCCGTCTATATGCATGGTGACTATGGATCGGGGAACGGCTGGAGTCAAGCAAAATTTCTGTAAAAGAGAAAGACCTGCGGCGTCGGGCAGCGGGCGGGGCGGGCGCCGACCTGACGGGATCGGCAAGTGTGCGCGCCGCAATGCCCGAGCGGGCGCCTCGGGCGCGAAGCCCCGACGCCCCCGCGTCTGGCGCGGACGCGTCGGCTCGGCGAGCCGTTCCGTCGCGACGCCTCCGAGCGAGCCGCGCCGGCTGCTCGAGCCATTTGAATCCCGCCAGCGCGTTCCGCGGATCTGGCGGCCGTCGCGCGGGTCAGGCCGGCGCGACGCCGGCGAGGTCGCTCACGAGCTGTTTGGCGAGGCTCGGCTTGCCCGTCTCCGGGCCCAGTATGCATGCCAGGCTGCCCTGCTCGCCGTCCGGAACCGGCGTCGTGGCCGCCCTGGTTCCCTCATAATCCAGCATGCCGGCGTAGCAGACGACATGATGGCTGCAGGCCACGCCGACCCGGATGATCGCTTCGGCGGTCGTCGGCTGGATGACGGTTCTGCGCGGCAGCGGAAAATAGTCGGGCCCCGGGGGAACCCGCGGCACCAGATCCAGAATGTAGTTGAACAGGCGATAGTCGACGACGGTATGGTCGAAGAAGGAGACGAATGCCTGGTCCCCGGGGCGCGGCGAGGCGAACAGGCATGCGGCGACCCGCCCCTGGAGGTCGCCGCGCGACAGGTCGAGGGTCAGATAGGTGCCGACGGCGGAGCCGAGGCTATGTCCGATGATCGTCACCCGCCCGGCGCCGCCGACGACGCCGGCGATCGCCGGGGCGAGCAGGCCCAGCGAAACGCCGCCGGGGTCGAGCAGGGCCATGGTCGCGTAGACGCCCCAGAACCCCTGCTCGACGCGCATCGCCGGCGCCCCTGGCGGCAAGCCGATCCGCGGCGCATAGGGCCTCGTGAGAAATTCGGCGTCCTCGATCCATTCGCTGAAACTGTCGGTGCCCCGGATGACGGCGACCAATTCGTTCGGCGCCCGGCTCGCCAGATAGCCGTAGCACACGGTCTGGTCGGCGAGCCCGATCGGGCCGTTGCGGATCAGGGCGTCATTGCCCGTGATGTAGCCGAGGATCGTCCAGCCCGCCGCGGTCAGGCCCGGCGCCGGCTGGGGCCTCAGCGAGCCCGGTGAATTCCGGTACATGTCCATCGCGTGCATGTTGAGCAGCGCGTAGCCCGCGGCTGTGGAATTGGTGAACGGCATCGTCGCCTCCGCGCGGGTTCGCCGCCGGCCGCGGCTCCGGGATGGAAAGCGGCCCGACGACCGATCCTCGGACCGCTCGTCCGGCCCGATCGCGGCGCGATCGACGACCCGCCGGGCATGCGGCGCCGCTCCAGCAAACCCCGGCGCGCTTCGCCCGGGGCGGGTCGCCGATTTGACTTTCGCGCGCTATTCGGCCGCGCGCTTCATCTCGGGATAGAGGCAATGCGCGTCGGCCGCGGCGGCGATCTCGACCGGGCGGGCGCGGCGCAGCGGCACGACCTCGGCCTCGACGAACGGCAGGCCGAGCGTGCGCCACAC
>JBEKEI010000062.1:0-23027 GCA_050013915.1 Roseiarcus sp. | reverse complement strand
CGGACCGCCTGCCGCCAAGCGAAATCCGAACGGCGCTGAAACGCGTACAGCGCCGAACACGATGCGATCTCGTCGGCGAATTCGCGAACCACGTGATAGCTCTTGCGTTCCGGAAAATCGTGAATCAACACGACGGCTTCCGGCCGACAGCGCAGCAGCGTCTCCATGAAGCAGGAGACGCGAAACCGTCCGTCGATGAGGAACAGGTCCGCGTCTGCGGCCGCTTTGGCCTGCCACATGGTCAGCGCGTAGAGCGGCCAGCGTTCGCGAAACCTGTCGTCGACGGGGCGACCCCATTCTCCGATCGGCCCAATGTCGACCACGAAGAGCTTCGGCTGCGGCCTCCCGACCTGCTTGGCGCAGGCGGCGGCGACCTGATCGATCCATTCCTTCGAAGAATCGAGCGAGATGACCGGGCCGTTCACATGGGAGGCCGCGAACACGGTGCTGCCGCCGCAGCCGAACTCGACGAAGGAGCGCGCCTTTCCCAGGTGCTTCGCGAAGAGCGCCTGCTCCCCGTCGTTCATGCGCACCTTCATTTCGTTCTCCCGCGAATCGGTCCGGCGTCGTCGCTTCTGTCGCTCCGTCGGATTCAGCCGCCCGCCAACTGCAACCCCGTGCTCCCCCGGAACTCGCGGCTGTTGAGGATATTGCGCCGTAGCGAGCGGAAGGTGTGCTTGCCGACCGCGCTCTCGATCGCGCTCGGCTCGGCGTTGCGGCCGAGCAGGAGGCGGTAGAGGTCGTGGACGTCCTGGGCGGTCAACAGGCGGTCGGGGTCGAGGTGCGTGCGCCGATATTCCGCGATGAACCCCGGATAGTCCTTGTCCTTGAAGTCGCGGTACAGGGCGAAATGCCGGTCGGCGATTTCCTGCAGCTGGCCGGCGGTCGGCGCGATCAGGTTGATCGGCTCGGCCGCATAGAGCTGCGTCCGGTCGTAGCCGAGTTCGACGAACTTCTTCTCGTCGAAGGACTGGCCCAGCTTGCCGATGTAGCGCGCGAAGCAGGCGTCGGTCATCACCCGCGGCAGGCCGAGATCGGCGCAGGCGAGCGCCTTCATCGAATCCTGCGAGGACTTGTCGAACGCGACGCGCCGTTCCCTGAGGCTCTCGAATATCTGCAGGTGATTGCGGAATTTGTAGTCGCCCTCGCCGAGCACCTCGTAATAGGGCGCCATCCAGGCGTCGATCGCGCGCCAGGCCTTGCGGAACAGGCCGAAGCCCCAATGGTGGTCGATCGGGATCACCCGCACTCTCGCCGGATCGGCCTCGATGCGGTGATCGCCATAGGCGGCGAAATAGGCGACGGACTTGCCGGTCGCGGCGAGCGCTTCGCGCAGCATTTCCATCACCAGGAGATAGCGCGGGCCGAGTTCGAGATCGTCCTCGAAGAAATAGCCGACGTCGGCCTCCAGTTCGTCGAAGACGATCCGCTCGGCGCGCCGGATGTTGCGCGCAATGCCGAGATTGTGCGGGCTCGCCTTGACCTGGCCGTTGGGGAAATGGGCGCGGAACACGTCGGTCGTCCTGGCGATCGCCGCATCGTCGGCGTAGGCGATGCCGCTGTAGAGCGATTTCGCGCCGTCCTGGACGAGGAGGATTCGCGTCTCGTCGACGTCGACGCCGGTCTGGGCCTTGAGCGAGGCGCACAGGCGGTCGAGATAGTCCGGCCGGTCGAACGAAATGATCGCGATCGGCGCCGCCGCCGGCCTGACTGGGTCTACCAAATCGATTCACTCCGGGCCATGCCGCACGGCGGCGCGCCGTGCGCAGCAGGTCCACCCGCTGCGCCGGTCGATGGCGGCGATGCGCCGCAATACAAGCGGAAGCCCGCAGGCGCAACCCTACGACCGCGCGGCATATGACAGCGGGCGACGGCCGGGCGCCCGCGGCGTGACGGCCGCGAACGGGCGCGGGGGCGACGACCCCGCCCGGCGGATCGGTCGGCCGCGCGATTCGTTCTGTCGCACGAGGGGGCAGGCGGAAGCCCGGGCGCGAGCGGGCTCATGCCCACACCGGCGTGATCGTCGCCCAGAGCTTCGGGCGCGAGCCGCCGTTCCAGATGGCGTGGGTCAGCGTGAAGGCGTCGGTCTTGCCGACATGCTCCTCGTAGACCTGCTCGTTCTCGGGATCGCGATAGAGGCAGAGCCGGTAGGCGAAGGTCACATCGTCGCGAACGCACAGCCGCTGGGGCTGCGCCGCCGGCAGCCCGGCGTGCTCCTCGGAGGCGACGAGCCCGTTGACGAAATCGAACACGGTCTGGCGCCCGACCAGCTTTTCGATGCGCTCCTCGGATTCCGGCTCGCGGTTGAGGAACAGCCGATAGCCGAAGACGACGTCGTCGCGGCGGCATTTGCGGCCGGGGTCCCAGACCCTGGCGGCGGGAAAGCTCGCGATCAGCTCCGCCCACTGCGCCCGGCGGACCTGCTTGAACAGCGCGTGCTGCTCGGCGAGATAGGTGGTGATGTGCGCGACGTCGGGAAAGCGCAGATCCTCGATCGGCTCGTCCGCCACGACCGTGCGCTCGAATCCGATCGAGTCGAACGCCTGCTGGGTCATGTGCTGGCCGTGCACGCCGATATATTTGGCGAACGGCGTCATGGTGTTGCAGCGCCAGAGGCCGAGCCGGTCGCACGCGAAGGCCTTGGCCGCGTCCTGCGAGGACGCCGGCGGCGCGGCGTCGCAATTCTGGTAGAGGTCGAATATCTCGCGATCGAAGCGACGGCTGTAGTCGGTTCCGCGCACAAGCTGATAATAGGCCTCGAGCTGCGGCTGCATCTTCGCCCAATGGCGGCGCACCAGGCCGAACGCCCAGTGATGGTCGAGATTGATCAGGTCGCGCCGGCCCGCCGCCAGCTCCTCCGCCTCGGCGTAGTAGTTTCCGTAGGCAGAGAAATAGGCGACGTTCGGCATGGACCGGGCCCAACTCTCCAGCGTCTCCATCATCTGCAGGTAGGCGGGCGAGAGGACGAGGTCGTCCTCGAAGAAATAGGCGCATTCGGCGCCGAGCGTGTCGAACACGAAGTGCTCGGCGCGATAGAAATTCTCGCAAATGCCGATATTGACGGCGCCCGGATGCACGCGGCCCTCCGGGAAGTAACTGCGGAACGTTTCGACGGAGGCCTGGATGTCCTCGTCCTTGGCATAGCGGAAACCCGAGAACAGGTTGACCGCGCCATCCTGGAACAGATGGATCTCGCGTCCATCGAGGCCGCCCGGCCGCTGGTTCCGCAGGGATTCGAGCACGGGCTTGAGATAGTGCGGCCGGTTGTACGACATGATGACGATCGGTGCGCGCATTCCGGTCCTTGCCCCTTCATCCGCCGCGAGCGCACCGAGGAAGAGTCTTGCCGGGCACGGGTTCCGCTGCTCAGCGGACAGGCTCGAGTCTCGAGCGGAAGGGTCATTTCGTCAAAAAAAGACGTCGAGAAGAATTTCGTTTACGCCACGCGCAGTATCGGTTGAAGAAACCAGCTCGTTCCTAATTTTCGCAAACGCACTCTCCTACAGGCCTCGCCCCAAGTAAAGCGCCCCCTCGACCGGGGCGGCGCCGCCTCTGGCGCGACCCGCGGGCCGGCTCAGGTCGTCTTGCGGATCTGGACGGAGAACAGTTGCAGGCCGAGCAGCCGGGAATCCTGAAGGCCGTGCTCCTTCGGCAAGGCGACGTCGGGCGTGTCGATCGTCAGGATGTTGTCCGCGCTGTTCAGAAGGTCGGTCTCGAACGAGGCGATGACGGGCGTGCGCCGCACGCAGAAATGCGACCCGATCCTGAGACCGTTCAGATAGATCATGAAGTTCTGACCGTCGAATTTCTCCGGGACCTTGAACGCGTCGATGTCGAGGATGAGGTCGGCGGCGGCGCCCGCGGCCTTGCCGCCGCGGTCGAAGGCGAAATGGACCTCGCACCATTTGCCGGTCGACCAGACGAAGCCGTTTTCCGGCTCCCAGAAGTTGCGCAGCCCGATCTCGGGCTCCTTGCCCTTCAGAAACGTCACCGAATTGTCAAAGGTCAGCATGGTTCCCGATTCCCTTGGATTTCAAAGCCGCGACGATGGAATATGCGTTCCGTGCCGCGATAACGCGGGAGCGGCTGTTTTGTGACGCCCCCTCGCGAAGATTGCCTGACGCCGCGCCGGCGTCACCGCGCGCGTCCGGCGCCGCGTCCGACGCTCTCGTAGACGAAGCCGATCGCCGCCATCTGGTCGGGGCGGTAGATGTTCCTGAGGTCGATCACGACCGGCGTGCGCATCGAGGCCTTCACGCGCGGCAGGTCGAGCGCCCGGAACGCCTCCCATTCCGTTATGATGACGAGCGCGTCGGCGCCCGCCGCGCAATCATAGGGCCCGGCGGCGAAGGCGACGCCGGGCAGCAGCGCGCGCGCCGCGGGGGCGCCCTTGGGGTCGTAGGCGATGATTTTGGCGCCCGCCGCCTGCAGCGCGGGGACGATGGTGAGGCTCGGCGCCGACCGCATGTCGTCGGTGTTGGGCTTGAAGGTGAGGCCGAGCACGGCGATCGTCTTGCCGCGGACGTCGCCGCCGCAGGCGCGCACGATCTTGTCCGCCATGGCGAGCTTGCGCCGGTCGTTGACGTCGATCACCGTCTCGATGATGCGCAGCGGCTCGCGCGCCTCGCGCGCCGTGGCGGCGAGCGCCAGCATGTCCTTGGGGAAGCAGGAACCGCCGAAGCCGGGGCCGGCGTTGAGGAACTTGGTGCCGATTCGATTGTCGAGGCCGATGCCGCGCGCGACGTCCTGCACGTCGGCGCCGACCGCCTCGCAGAGATTGGCGATCTCGTTGATGAAGGTCACCTTCATCGCGAGGAACGCATTGGCGGCGTATTTGATGACCTCCGCCGTGCGCCGGCCGGTGAACATCACCGGGCCCTGGTTGAGGTAGAGCGGGCGGTAGATTTCCGCCATCACCTGGCGCGCGCGCTCGTCCTCGACGCCGACCACGATGCGGTCGGGCAGCTTGAAGTCCTTGATCGCCGAGCCCTCGCGAAGGAATTCCGGGTTGGAGACGACGGAGAATTTCGCGTGCGGGGCGGCCGCCGCGATGATGCGCTCGACCTCGTCGCCGGTGCCGACCGGCACCGTCGACTTGTCGACGACGACGGCGTAATCCTCGCCGAGCACGCCGGCGATCTGGCGCGCGGCCTCGTGGACATAGGAGAGGTCGGCGCGCTCCTCGCCGGGCAAGGTCGGCGTGCCGACCGCGATGAAGATCGCCTGCGCCTTGTGGGCGCCCTCGGCCAACGTGGTGGTGAAGGACAGGCGGCCAGCCGCCAGATTGTTGGCGACGACCTCGGCGAGGCCCGGCTCGTAGATCGGAATTTCGCCGCCGCGCAACGCGGCGATCTTGGCTGCGTCATGATCGATGCAGACGACCTCATGGCCGAAGTCGCACAGACAGGCGCCGCTCACCAGCCCGACATAGCCCGTCCCGATCATCGCAATGCGCATCGATCACCTGTGGTTTCCTGTGGTATTCGCCTTCTAGCCCCATGCGGGGCGCGCGGCAACGCCGCCGCGAATCCGGGTCAAACTTCCCGACTGAGGCGATCGAGATAGGCGCCGTAGGCGCAGCCGGCGAGCCGCGCGGCGGCGGCGCGCAGATCGGCGGCCGCGATCCAACCCTGCCGGAAGGCGATCTCTTCCGGGCAGGACACCTTGAATCCCTGACGTTTTTCGAGCGCGCGGACGAATTCCGCGGCCTCCAGCAGCGCGTCCGGCTTGCCGGTGTCGAGCCAGGCGAAGCCGCGGCCCATCTTCTCCACCCGCAGCGCGCCCTGCCTGAGATAGGCGAGGTTGAGGTCCGTGATCTCGAGCTCGCCCCGCGCGGATGGGGTGATTTTCGCAGCGATCTCAGGGGCCTGCTCGTCGTAAAAATAAAGCCCGGTGACCGCCCAGCCCGACTTCGGCCGCTTCGGCTTCTCCTCGATCCTGATCGCCCGCCCTGCCGAATCGAAGCTGACCACGCCGTAGCGCTCGGGATCGGGGACGTGATAGGCGAAGATGCTGGCGCCGGAGTCGGCCGCCGCCGCGCCGCGCAGGATCGTCGAAAAACCATGGCCGTAAAAGAGGTTGTCGCCGAGGATGAGCGCCGACTTCTCGCCCGCGACGAAGTCGGCGCCGATGACGTAGGCCTGCGCGAGTCCCTCCGGGCGCGGCTGGGCGGCATAGGCGAAGCGCACGCCCCACTGCCCGCCCTCCCCCAGCAGCCGCTGGAACAGGGGCAGGTCTTCCGGCGTTGAAATCACGAGGATTTCCTGGATGCCGGCGAGCATCAGGGTCGACAGCGGGTAGTAAATCATCGGCTTGTCGTAGATCGGCAGCAGTTGCTTGGAGACGACCTGCGTCATCGGATGCAGGCGCGTGCCGGAGCCGCCCGCCAGAATGATCCCCTTCATCGGATCAGCCCTCGCATCATGCCGTCCTTTCAAGCACTTGCGCGACGCAGGCGCGCGTCGAGGCGCGCCAGTCGGGCAGCGCGAGGCCGTAGACTGCGGCGAGTTTCTCGTTCGACAGCAGCGAATTGGCGGGCCGGCGCGCCGGCGTCGGATGGTCCGCCGTGGCGATTCGGCGCACGGCGACCGGCGCCCGCCCGAGCCGCGCCGCCTCGGCGAAGATCGCCTCGGCGAAATCGGCCCAGCTCGCCGCGCCGCCGCCCGTCGCATGGAACAGACCGGCGAGTTCGGAGGCGTGCGGGTGCGCCCGTCGTCGGCGCGCGATCGCGATCAAGGCGTCGGCCAGATCAAAAGCGTAGGTCGGGGCGCCGCGCTGGTCGGCGACCACGGCGACCGACTCCTGGCGCTCGCCGAGACGCAGCATCGTGCGCAGGAAATTGGCGCCGAACGGAGCGTAGACCCAGGAAGTGCGCAGGATCACCGCGCCGGGATGGGCGTGCGCGACCGCCAGCTCGCCGGCGCGCTTCGAGCGGCCATAGGCGCCGAGCGGGCGTGGCGGATCGTCCTCGCGATAGGGCCGCCGCAGCGCCCCGTCGAACACGTAATCGGTCGACAGATGCAGCAGCGGCAGCCCGCGGCGGGCGGCCGCGCGGGCCACCGCGCCGGCGCCTTCGGCGTTGATCCGCCTCGCCAAATCCTCTTCGGTCTCCGCCCGGTCGACGGCGGTGTAGGCGGCGGCGTTGACGATCGCGTCGCCCTCGAGCGCCCCGAGCGCCCGCTCGACGCCCGCGGGATCGGCGAGATCGAGGGCGGGCCGCCCTATCGCGTGGACCGCGACGCCCTGCGCCGCGCCGCGCTCCAATAGCGCGCGCGCCATCTGGCCCGTCGCCCCGGCGACGATGAGGCGCAACGGGCTCAATCGAACCAGGCCGGGAGGTCGCGCAGGCGCGGATGCCGGCGATCCCGCTCGGAAAGCGCGACCGCCTCGCGCGGCGTCGGCCAGTCGAGCGCGAGATCCGGATCGTCCCAGGCCAGGCCGTGGTCGTCGGCGGCCGAATAATAATTGGTGACCTTGTAGACGACCTCGGTGTCGCGCTCGAGCGCGCAGAAACCGTGGGCGAAGCCGATCGGAATCAGCGCCTGGCGCCAGTTTGCGGCGGACAGCTCGATTTTGACGTGGCGGCCGAAGCTCGGCGACGAGCGGCGCAGATCGACCGCGACGTCGCAGATACGCCCGGCGGTGACCCGCACAAGCTTGTCCTGGGCGAAGGGCGGGGACTGGAAGTGCAGGCCGCGAATCGTACCGGCGGCCACCGAGAGCGAATGGTTTTCCTGAACGAATTCGTAGTGAAGGCCCGCCTCGGCAAAGGCCCTGCGACTGTAGGTCTCCGAGAAGAAACCACGATTGTCGCGCAGCCTCTCGACCGAAATGACCTTGACCTCCGGAATGGCGGTCGCCTCGACGATGATCGCGCTCATGGAGCCAATTCCCCAGTCCCCGCCGGCGACGACCCGCCGCGGCCGCTCACCGCCCCGGGGCGCCGAGCCTTTCGCCGCGGTAGCGCGCGGCCCGGATGTCCCGCCACCAATCCGGGTTGTCCAGATACCAGCGCACGGTCTTGCGCAGGCCGGTCTCGAACGTTTCGCGCGGCCGCCATCCGATTTCCCGTTCGATCTTCGAGCAGTCCATCGCATAGCGCAAATCGTGGCCAGGCCGGTCCGTGACGAAACGGACCAGGGCGCGGCGGGGGCCGATCGCCGCGTCCGCCGCCATCTCGTCGACGAGGTCGCAGATCGCTTGTACGACGTCGATGTTGCGACGCTCGCACCGGCCGCCGATGTTATAGCTCTCGCCGATGCGGCCGCGTTCGAGCACTGCGAGCAGCGCCTCCGCATGGTCCTCGACGAACAGCCAGTCGCGGGTGTTGCCGCCGTCGCCGTAGACCGGCAGCGGGGCGCCCTCCAGAGCATTGAGAATGACGAGCGGGATCAGCTTCTCGGGAAAATGGTAGGGCCCGTAATTGTTCGAGCAATTGGTCGACACGGTCGGCAGCCCGAACGTATGGCGCCACGCCCGCACGAGATGGTCGGAGCCCGCCTTCGAGGCGGCATAGGGCGAATTGGGCGCATAGGGCGTATCCTCGCGAAAGGCTCCGGTTTCACCGAGCGAGCCGAACACCTCGTCCGTCGAAATGTGATGAAACCGGAAGCCGTCCGCCCGCGCGGACGGCAGGCCGCGCCAATAGCGCAGAGCGCCTTCGAGCATCACGTAGGCGCCGACGAGATTGGTCTGGATGAACGCCCCGGGGCCGTCGATCGAGCGGTCGACATGGCTCTCGGCGGCCAGATGCATGACGCAATCCGGCTGGAAGCCGTCGAACGCGGCCGCGACCGCCGCGGCGTCGCAGATGTCCCCACGCACGAAGCAATAGCGCGAATCGGCGGCGATCCCGGCCAGCGACGCGAGGTTTCCCGCGTAGGTCAGCTTGTCGAAGACGAGCACGTGACTACTGGTCTTGCGGATCAGCCGCCGCGCGACCGCCGAGCCGATGAAGCCCGCCCCGCCCGTGATCATGACGCGCTTCGCCGCCGGCGCCGTCACCGCTCGGCCTCCCCTCGTCCCGTGCTGGCGCGAAGCTGAATTTGCAAGGCATTCTCGTGCGTTCGCCGAAGCGCTCGGCCTTGAAGGGTCGGAAACCGGCCCGCCCGACCGAAGAATCTCCAAAAGGCGAGACCGCGATCCTTCCGCACACCCAAACGGGCCGACGCGTCCAAGCCTCGATTGCTCGAGAATCCGGCGGAGCGGCGGCGTATCCCCGAAACGGGTCGAGTCGCTGCATGCGACGCTATCGATCTCCGCGCATCCGAAAGCAAGCGATTTGCCGACCCCGAGGCGGGAATCGCCGCAGCCGGCGGCCGGCGCGCGACCGCGCGTCGTCGCAAGATCGGCGACGGCGGCGATGGAAACTATCTCAAGCGCAGGCGAGTCTGTATAATCCCGTTCAATTTCTTGGGATTTGATTCTTTCTCCGGGCGACCGCCGGGATTTTCGGGATCGGCGATCGTCCAGTCATGTCAACCCATCCGACGACCCTTGGTTTTGCCCAGCATCTGCGCGAACGCGGCCGTCTCGCTGAAGCGGAAGCCGCGTTCCGGGCGCTGCTGGGGGAGGCGCCCGGTCACGTCGGCGCGCTCGCCGGGCTCGGCCATGTGCTGCGCCAGCGCCGCGAACTCGCCGAATCGCTGGAATGTTTCGAGCGGATCCTGGCGATCGATCCGCGCCACGTCGGCGCCCGCGCCGAGATCGGTCATGCCTTGCGCGAACTCGGCCGCCTCACCGAAGCGGAAGCGGCGTTCCGGGCGCTGCTGGGCGAGGCGCCGGATCACATCGGCGCGCTCGCCGGGCTCGGCCACGTGCTGCGCCAGCGCCGCGAACTCGCCGAATCGCTGGAATGTTTCGAGCGGATCCTGGCGATCGATCCGGGCCATGTCGGCGCCCGCGCCGAGATCGGCCAGGCCTTGCGCGAACTCGGGCGGCTCGCCGAAGCGGAAGCCGCGTTCCGGGCGCTGCTGGGCGAGGCGCCCGGTCACCTCGGCGCGCGGCTCGGGCTCGGCCGTCTGCTCATCGACCTGTTCCGGCTCGATGACGCCGAAGCGACGCTCGGCGCCCTGCGCGACCGCAGCCCCAATTCGCCCCAGGCCCAGCTTGGCCTGGGATATCTCGCGCGGCGGCGTGGCGATCGCGCCGCCGCGCTCGCCTGTTTCGAGGTCGCGGTCGCGCTCGATCCCCTCGACGTCGCCGCAAGGCTCGAACTCGCGACCGAACGGCGCGACCGAGGCGATTTCGACGAGGCGGCGCGCCAGCTGCAGTCGATTCTCGACCGGCAGCCGGGCAATCTGGCCGCGCTGGTTCAGCGCGGCCACCTGCTGCGCCGCAAAGGCGACCGCGAGGCCGCGTTCCTGGCTTTCGAAGCGGTCTGGAAGAGCCATCCGCAACACACCCAAGCCCTCGTGGAAATGGCTGTCGAGGCGCGCGCGCTCGGCTGGGCCGAGAAATCCATGCGACTTCTCGGTCTGGCGCGCGAGCGCGACCCCGACAGCCTGCCGGCGCTGCTCCAAGCCATCGAGCAGGCTGTCCTCATGGAGGATTTCGACGCCGCTGCCGCCCTTTGCCGCCATGCGATGGCTGCGCATCCCGGGAGCCTGCAGCCGCTCCTCATCGCGGCGCGCGCGCACGCCGACTGGGCGCACACGGACGAGGCGCGCGCCCTGCTCGAACGCGCGCGCAAAACCTTCGGCGACCATCCGGAGGTGAGAGCCCAGGAGATCGAACTCGCCCGACAGACCGGCGACCTGGGCCGGGTGCGCAAACTCGTCGAGTCCGCCGCCGGGGATGCGCGGCGCTTCTTTCCGCTCTGGGCGCAATCGGTCCGCTTCGCGAGCGATACCGGCGCCTACGAAGTCGCGGAAGAGGCGGCGCGACGGCCTCCCGCGACCAACACCCTCGAAGCGGCGCATGCCCATGCTCTGTCCGGCCGGCTCGCCGAAGCGCAGGGAAACCACCGGGATGCGCTCGCTCGCTATGGCCGGGCGCTCGCCCTCAATCCCCAGAGCCACGTCCATTTCGAGATGGCGCTGGCGAGCCTGATGCTGCTCGACATCGAAGCGGTCCAGGAGCATATGCGACGCTCGATCGAAACGAACAGGACGTCGCGCATGCTGCGCGGCGAGCCGATGCGGGTCTCCCAGACTCATGTCGGCCAGTTGCTCGACGAATTCGCGCTCGACATGCCGCTGCTGAACCGCCTGAAGGCGATCAGTTGCGAGCCGGCGGAGGGTCAGGTCGAATTGCTGCGCGGTCTGGTCGCGGCCAATCCCGACTCTACGCCGGCGGCGATTCGACTCGTTCTGGCGCTTCGTCGCTCCGGCCGGCTCGGGACCGGCGCGACTGCGACGCCGCGGCAACCGCTCGCCGGCGTCATTCCGAGGCGAATCGCGCAATACTGGGATTCGTCGCGGCCGCCCAGCGACGTCGCCGCGCTGACGCGCTCGTGGACCGATTTGAATCCGGGCTATGAATATCGCCTGTTCGACGACGCCAGCGCCAGTCAATATCTGGGCGCGCGAGCCGCGCCGGAGGTCCTGAAGGCCTTCCGCCGCGCCGCGCATCCGGCGCAGCGGGCCGACGTCTTTCGCCTCGCCTATCTCGCAGCCGACGGCGGATTCTACGCCGACTCGGATGACCGGTGCATCGCCCCGCTGGCCTGCTGGACGCCGGCTTCCGCGCGTTTCCTCGGCTATGTCGAGGACTACGGCACGATTGCCAACAATTGTCTGGCGGCGGCGCCGGGACACCCCGTGATCGCGCTCGCGCTCGCCAGCGCGGCCGAGGCGATCAACCGCGGCGACGCCGACATGCTCTGGCTGTCGACCGGGCCAGGCCTGCTGACGCGAGCCTTCGCGCGCGTCGCGGCCGCGGGCGAGGGCCGCGGAATCGCGGCGCTGCGCGACAGCCATCTCCTGGATCTCGGCTTCGTGCGCCGATCGGTCGCGATCCATTGCCACCTCGGATACAAGAAATCCAATCGCCACTGGAGCCGCGCGGAGTTCCGGCGCAACGCCGTGATCGACCGTCGCCCGGCGCTCGCCATGACGATGCGGGACGACGCCCTGGCCAATGCATGGCGGCGGGCTGCGCCGATCGAATCATCCCGGTGAGCCGCGACTCGCCTCCGCCGCGACCAGCTCGAGGAGATCGACCGCATTGCGCCCGAGGTCGAAGCGCCTCAGGTAGGCGGCGCGCGCGTTCGCGGCCATCGCGCCGCGTTCCGGTCGAGACAGGGCGCACATCCGCGCCAGGCCGGCCGCGATCCCCTCGACGTCGTCGCGCACGACCACCCCGGCCGCATCCATTTCGATTTCGCGCCAGATGTTGACCTTATCGGTTATCAGGACCGGGGTCGCGAGCGCGAGCGCCTCGGCGACGACAACGCCGAAATTCTCCTGGTGGGACGGCAGGGCGAAGAATTCCGCGCACCGGAACGCGCCCCATTTGACGTCGCCGGCGAGCATGCCGGTCCAGTGAATGCGATCGGCGACGCCGGCTTCGGCGCCCAGCCTCTTCAAGGCGGGGATCAGCCCCGACTGGTCCGGGCCGGCCACGACGAGATCGAATGCCGGAAACGCCGACGCCAGCCGCCCGAAGGCCCGGATCAGCAGATCGACGCCTTTCTTGGGATGAATCCGGCCGAGGAACAGGACGAACTTGCGGCCCTGGACGCCCGGAACCGTCGCCGCGAACGCAGCTTTCTGAGCCTCTGGATCGCCGCCGACATCGCGCGCGCCGTGCCCGACGACGAATTCCCGCGCCGCATAGGGCGCAAACGCCGCTCGCGCGAGAACGCGCTCCTCTTCGCTGGTGAACAGGACGCCGCGCGCGTCGCGCAGGACGCGGTTCTCGAACAGTTTCCAGAAAACGCCTTTGAACAGGGCCTTTGTCGGATAGGCCGCGTTGAACCACGGATCGAGCATTCCGTGTGCGAACACGAAATAGGGGACGTCCAGCTTGTGAAGGGCGCGCCAAGAGCCCAAAGAGGCATAGTTCCACAGGCCGTTGACGATCACGGCGTCATAGCCGCCGGCGTTGGCTGCGAGCCAGCGGGTCAGCCCGGGGGCGTAGCCGTAGCGAAGCCACGGCAGCAGCTGGCGCATGAGGCGGCGCCTTGGCCCGGCCGGGCCGACGGCCAGCGGCCGCAATTGCGATTCCGTCACCCAGGGATCGCCGGGCGCATCGAGCGACAGGATGTCGCAGCGATGACCGAGCTCGCGCCAGACTGTCGCCCTCGAACGCACCCCTTCGATCGGCCCGCCGCCACGAGGATCGACCGAGCGGATCACCTCCAGGACCTTCATGCGGCGATCGCCCGGAACCGGCCGCGACGCGGCGTCATGAGGCGGAGCGACGGCAAGGCCGGAACGTCCGACCCGCCTCACGAGATGCGCCTGAGAAAATAGCCGAGCGAGGGGGCCTGTTCCGTTCCGGCGCCGAGGACCGGGGGAGCGCCGTCGCGGCTGGTCTCGCGCGCCTCGCTCGGACTGGCGCCGTAGGTCTTGAGAAACAATCGGTTGAAGGCGCTGACATTCTTGAAGCCCAGGCTGTAGGCGGTCTGGCCGATCCGACGGTTCGAGAGGGCGGGCGCGGTGATTTCCTGATAGGCGCGCTCGAGGCGCGCCTTGCGTATGTAGCTGGCGATTCCGCCGGCCGGTTCAAACAGCCTGTACACCGAGGCCCTGGAGAGGCCGAAGGCTTTGGCGATCATTTCCGCGTTCAACGCCGACGCCGTCAGGTTGCGATCGATGAACCGGCGGGCGGTCACGAATGAAGCGAGCGGCGCGGTGGCCGCCTCCCCTTCGGTCTGCCTGAGCAGGTTCGCCACCGCCTTGCCGGTCAAGCCGACGACGCCGTCGGCAATCGAATCCATATCTCTCGCGCTCATGCGCGGCGCGCTTTCATAAAGGCACCGCAGGCAGGCGCCGACAATCGCTCCCGCCGGCGAACCGGCCCTCAGCACCAGACCGTGAAGCGCCGATTCATTGCTGAAGGCGGAAAGAATTCTCGATCTGGGGATCCACAGCGTGATGTCGCCCGCCGGCTCGCTGTCCGCCGAGACCTCCAGGGAAAGAGACTGGAAGAGATCGAAGAAGCAGATGTCGCCCGCCTTTGCGTCGATCGTCCGATGTCCCGCGCGCCCCCCCATGCCGCCGGACCGCACAAGCCTGACCGCGAAGTGATCGAATCCGCCGCCGGCGACGGTTTCCGGCCCGCGAACGAGCCGAATGTGGGACGTCCCGGCCTCGCTGACCACAAACCCGCGCGTCGCGTATCCCATGAATTGGGCGTCGAAATGGTCGATCTCATCGACCGTCGCCGCGACGTCGAACACCGCCCCGATCATGCGACGCCACCGCGCGAAGGGACCTTCCCCGGCGCGGTCGAGATCGGCGAGCTGGAAATGCTGCGGGGAAGGCAAGGGTCGACGCCTTCGGCTGAGCGGACTCGGGACTCGCGCGACGACTCTTACGTTCGACTATCATGATAATTCATCTTCGTGAGTTTGCATATTGTTCACGAACTATGCCATTTGTCGCAAATATTTTGCTGTCGATGCGATTCTTGGGCTCGGCCCTTGAGCGGAAGTTCAGAGCGTCAGTATAAGCTACATCTGTGTTTTGTGTGTTCCCCCGGCGCCGATCGGCGCCCTCGGGCTTAGGCGCGCGCTTTCGGCGCTGGCCCTGTCGCGTATGGATTGTCGGCCTTCGATTGCCGATCTCGCGCGACTTTCCTGTTCGACTGACGCAGGCGCGCGAGCGGGCGAAAATGGATAGTTGAGAGGACGTTGCTATGGCGAATGAGACCAATACCACACCCGGTTCCTGGAACGACCCGACCGCCTGGTCGGGCGACGCGGTTCCCAATGCGGCCACCAACGCCACGGTCGACGGTCTTCTGTCGGTCAACACGGCCGCCACGGCGGAATCGGTGACCGCCAACGGCGTCCTGGAGTTCACGGGCGGCTCGCTGAACGCCTCGCACGGCTTGACCGACAATGGTTTCGTGCTCGGCGAGGGCGTCATCGGGCCGACGACCGCGATCACCGGCGCCGGGGAGCTCTACGCGATCGGTGGAACGCTCGAGGTCCAGGGATCGATCGACGCCACCGGATCCTCCTCGACGCGGCTCGGGGTCGAGACCGGCGGCGACCTCAAGCTCGACGGAACGGTCAGCAATCTCGACGCCACCAACGACCCGACGATCACCTTCGGCGGAGCCGGCGTCCTGGATCTGACGGGCGAAGGCAATGGCGCGGCCGGCGAACTGGCGAAATTCCAGGGGACCGTCGAAGATTTCGTGGTCGGGGACAAGATCGATGTCGTCGGCGCCCTCGGCGACACCGTCCATTACAACCTCCACACCGACATGCTGACCGTCGAGTCCAGCGCCGGCGCCATCCAGGCCGAAATCCTGCTCGCCGGGTCATATGCGGGGAGCAGCGCTTTCTCGGTTCAGAACGTCGGCGGGACCGATACGATCACGACCAACGCGGTCACTTCGGGACCGAGCGGCGGCAACGCGACCTGCTTCATGGCGGGCACCATGGTCCGCACGCCCGACGGCGAAACGGCGGTTGAGACGCTGAGGCGCGGCGATCTCGTCGTCACCGCCGATGGACGCTCGAAACCGGTGAGCTGGCTGGGCCGCCAGACCATTTCGACCGTCTTCGCCGACCCGGTGCGAGTCTGGCCGATCCGGATCAAGGCCGGCGCGCTGGCCGAGAACGTCCCGGCGCGCGATCTGGTCCTGTCGCCCGATCACGCCGTTCTGGTCGAAGGCGCGCTGATCCACGCGGGCGCGCTGGTCAACGGCGCCTCGATCGTGCGTGAACTGAGAGTGCCCCGGATCTTCGTCTATTACCACGTCGAACTCGACGATCACTCGCTGGTTCTTGCGGAAAACACGCCGGCTGAAACGTTCATCGACAATGTCGACCGACTCGCCTTCGACAACTGGGCCGAGCACGAGGCGCTCTATCCGAGCGGCAAGATCATCGAGGAACTGCCCTATCCGCGCGCCAAGTCGCATCGTCAGGTGCCGGTCAACCTGAGGGTGAAACTGGCGGAGCGGGCCCAGTCGATCGGCGCGGCCGGCGCGGCCGTCGCCTGAATTCCAATCGACGAACGTCAGCGGCGGCGCGCCGCTCGGATCGCCGCCGCAGCGATTTGGCGCGGTGGCGTCGCCGCCGCTCTTGCCGGCGCGACCGAGCGGCCGAGTCCGGCGGCGGAAGGGCTTCGCCCGGCCGCGGGGTGCGAGGATCGCGAGCGATCTGGGGGCGCTGTTCGTCGCGCCCGGCTGTGATATGAGGCGTCTCTCCGCGTTGCCGCACGCGCGGCAGGCGGCCGACGATTCCTGGCCGAGGCCCCTCATGTCTGGCGAACGAGTCTACCCCGCGAGTCCCGGGGGCCTCACGCTGTATGCGATCGGCGACATTCATGGCCGGCTCGATTGCCTGACCAAGGCGCAGGCGCTCATCGACCGCGACATCGCCCGGCGCGGCGACCGCGATAAATCGATCGAGATCTATCTGGGCGACTACGTCGATCGGGGGCCGGACTCGAAGGGGGTGATCGACACGCTGCTGGCGCGCGCGGCGATCGTTCGGACGGTCTTCCTGCGCGGCAACCACGAAGCGATCATGGAGTCGTTTCTGCGCGGCAAGGCCTCTTTCGAGGAATGGCGGTCGGTGGGCGGGCTGGAGACAATCCTGTCCTACGGCGTCGAAGCGAGGGCCTTGCTCGCGCGCGCCGGCACCATCCGACCCGGCGACCTCCTCGAGAAGCTTCCGGCGGCGCACCGGCGTTTCCTGTCCGCCCTCGAGAATCTGCGGGTGTTCGGCGGCTATTGTTTCGTCCACGCGGGGATCAGGCCCGGCATTCCGCTCGCGCGCCAGTCGATCGAGGACCTCACCTGGATTCGCGGCGATTTCCTGAACTTCGCCGGCGACTTCGGGGTCATCGTCGTCCATGGCCATACGCCGGGCGCCGAAATCGATTTCCTCCCCAATCGCGTCAACGTCGACACTGGCGCCTACGCCACCAATCGCCTGTCGGTTGTCCGGATCGACGCCGACGGCCTCGCCGCGCTCGAGCAGCCGCGCCCATGAGCCGCATCGATTTCTCCGCCGCTCGGGGAATTCGGTTCTGCGCAAGGGGCGTCTTCTTCGCGGCGATCGCCTGGACGGCGCTCGCTTACGGTTCGGCGGCCGAGGCGCCCGCCTATGTCGCAACGATCGTCTTCGCGCTGCTGGCGGCGCTATCGGTGGTCTTCCCCATCGACAGCCCCGAGGCCGGCCGTCTCTTCGCCGGCGCGATCGTCCTGCTCGCCGCGCTGATGCTGTGCGCGATCCTTCAGATCCTGCCGGCGCCGGCGGGTCTGGCGAACGAGGCGTGGCGACCGGTCAACGAACTCGTCGGACCCACGCCGGGCACGATCTCGGTCGCCCCGGGGATGACGATCGACGCGCTGCCCAGGCTCGCGCTGCCTTTTCTCGTCTTCCTGTCCGCCCTGGCCTCGTTCCAGGGCGACGCGGGCGCCTTGGCGCTCTGGCGCGGCCTCGCCTATTTCGGCGCCGCCTATGCTGCCTTCGGCATTCTTCAGGAGCTGCTTTTGCCCGACCAGCTGCTGTTCGCGCCCAAGCGATTCTATCTCGGCTCCCTCACGGCGAGCTTCGTCAACCGGAACACGGCCGGGACGTTCCTCGGGATCGCGCTGATGCTGAATCTCGGGCTCGGCTTTCGAGCCTTGCGAAACGTTCGCCTCGCCGGCTTCGCCAGGAAGGCGCTCGCCCTCGAGATCGGCTGGCGCGACGAGAACGGGGCCTTGCTGCTGCACGCCTTGCTGTGCCTGATCGTCGCCCTCGCGTTGTTCCTGACCCAGTCGCGGGGCGCGGTCGGGGCGAGCTTCGCCGGCGCCGTCGCCGGCGTCGCCATGATGACGGCGCGGCCCGTCGCCGGCGATCCGCCAAACCCGCACCCGGGCGAACGACGCCGCACCGCCGCCGCCCTGGCGGGCGTTCTCCTCATCGTCGGCCTGTTCGCGCTGTTTGCCGGCCGCTCGTTGCATCGTATGGAGGCGCAGAGCGCGGCGGATGCGCGCTGGTGCTCGTTCGCCTCGACAATCGAGGCGATCGAGGACCATCCCTGGCTCGGGACCGGGTTCGCCACGTTCCAGGACGTCTTCCCGACCTACCGCAAGGCCGAATGCGCCGGCATTCACGGGGTGTGGGACCGCGCCCACAATTTCTTCCTCGAGGGCTATCTCGGCCTCGGCCTCCCCTTCGCGATCGCGCTGTGCGCCGGCTACGGGGCGCTCGTCGGCGTCGGCCTCCGGGGCCTGCGCAGGCGGCGCAGACTTCGATTCGCGCCGGCGATGGGTCTGGCGTCGCTGCTGCTGGCGAGCCTGCACGCGATCGTCGATTTCTCGCCGCAGATCCCTGGATTCGCGGTCTATTTCGCCGCCGTCATGGCCTCGACGCTGACGATCTCATCGGGGAACGGGGCGCGCGCTTCGCGCGGAGGTCGGCGCGCGCGCCGGGACGCAAAAGACGATGCGACCGGCCCGCCGGACGCTGGCAGGCTCAGATGAGACGATCGTCGGCGGCGTCGAACCCGCGCACGAACGCCGGGTCGGGCGTGTGCGCTCGCGCGGCTTCGGCCAGGATCCGGGCGTCGACGGCGTCGGCGAAGCCGATCATCGCGCCGCGGACCACGGGCGCCAGGCTGGCGGGCGCGAGGTTTCGGCGCGTCCACGCGGCGATGTCGGCGACGAAGCCGCCGCCACCGGCTGGCCTGCGGAGGCTCTGCTGCGGCGCGCCGGGTTCCCCGGCGGGAGAGGCGCCCTGCGGCGCCGCCGGAAGGCTCGCCAAACCCTCGCCGAGCGCAAGAGCGCGCGCAGCGTCGCCGGCCGATGATCCCGCGCCCGCCTCGACGGCGACGGGAGGATCGCCCGGATCGCCGGCAGGAGACGCCAGGAGCGCCGCCGCCCGGGGATCGTCGGCGCCGAAGCGGCCGTCCAGCCGGGCGAGTTCGTCGGTCGGATCGACGGCGCGCGCCCCGAAAGTCTGGTCCGGATGTCCGCCATGCAGTTCGACCCAGAACCGGGGGTTGCTCGCCGATTGCCGCATGATGAAGCGGTAGCCGGTCTGCCGCCAGGAAACGATCCCCGGGCGGAGATTGTCGAGGACGAGATCGCCCCGATCGGTGCGCACCGTGACGACGAGATGCCCTTCGCCCGAGGCTGTCTTCGCGACGGTCAGCGCGAGCGCCCCGGCGGGCCAGCCGCGCACCAGCAGGTCATGGCGCTTCTGAACGGCGAAGCTGTTGCAATCGCCTGCGGCGACGTTCAGGCGCCAATAGCGCAGCCTCGACGTATCGGGCGTCGCGACGATTTCGGCGTTGACCGCGATGTTCACCGCGGACAGCTGCGCCATTCGCGACGCGTCGAGCGCCACGCGCGCTCGACTCCCGGACGCCGGGCATTCGCCGGGATAGTCCGCGCAGAACCTGACGAAGGAAAACGGCGCCAGCGTGTAGCCGTCGTCGCGCAGGGTGGTCCCCGCGGGAAGGGCGCCGGCGGCCGAGAGGCTCGCCGGCCAGATCAGCGCGCTCAAGAAGGCGGAGAACAGATACTTCACCATCGCTCGCCTCCTGGAGACGACACTAGGTTAGGCGGAACCCTTTGAACGCGGCTGAAGCGAAGCGGTCGGAATGTAAGCAAAATGCGTGAAATGAATTTACCATGTCACGATCGCACCGTATTATCGGCAATAACAAACGGGAATGTGACTAACGACATAATAAGACATAGCAAAAGCGCTACTTGAAACGTCGCAACTAAGTATTTATTGTGTCGAGATCGGAATTAAATAAAGGATCATATTTGACGATACGTATTTGCCTGCCCCAAATGCTGAGCGCGGATTCGCAGCTTTCGCCGCGCTCGAGCCAGGGCGGCGATGATCGCTCGGCCATCCGCTTCGGCCCGCCCAGCCCAGATGGCGCGGCGCCGCTGGTGACTTTTCGCTGGTTCGCGCACGGGCGCCGCCTGCGCACCGACGCGTCGTTCGTGGCTTCGACCACGCCGGGATGGTCGCTTGAAGGTGAAGAGCCGGTCTCGCGCGACCGATCTCGGCGCGCAACGCCGGGGCGCGATCGCATCCGGTCGGCGCGGCCGGCAGGGCCGCGAGCTGTCGTTCCAGTTCCCCCTTCCTCCTCGCCGGCGTCGAGACCGCGATTACGGTCATCGATCGAGCCGGTTCGCACGCGTCGCCCCGCCGGAGCTCGAACCGGAAGGGGCGGATCCGTCCGCGGCCTGTTCCAGCGCCAAGGCGGCGTCGCCGCCGGATGCGCCAGAGCGGCCCGATGGCGCGCGCCATTCTTCAGCGGGCCGAAGCGCGCCCCGAACTCCAGGCCTCGGGCGCATGCCCGGCGATCAACTCGTCGACGATCGGGGCGCCGCGAAGGGCGGCGTCAGCTTCCGAGCCCTCGATCTCGATGCTCGCGCGGTAGCGGAGGAACATGGTCATCTCAAGGCGATCATGGACCGATCGTCCGGGGCGCGCCTCCGCTGACCCTCAGGCCGAAGGCGTCGCCGGACAGGGCGCGCGCTCAGGCCTCGTCCGGCCCCGCAAGGCCGACCGGCGCAGAGTCAATAGGCGTCCTGACGAAGGACGACCAGACAGGTTCCGGCGAGAATGACGAGATCGAGCGCCAAGGACCAGTTGTTGATGTACCACAGGTCCTGTTCGACGCGCTTTTCCATTTGGGCCAGGTGCCGCGTCTCCCCTCGCAGCCCGCGAATCTGGGCCATGCCGGTCAGTCCGGGCTTGACGTTGTGGCGCAGCGCATAGCTCGCGATGAGCGCGCCATACCGATCGTGATGCGCGATCGCGTGAGGCCTCGGCCCGACGAGCGACATGTCGCCCAGCAGGACGTTCAGCAGCTGCGGAAGCTCGTCGATGCTGGACCGGCGCAGCAGTCGGCCGACGCGGGTGATGCGCGAATCGTGGCGGCGCGCTTGGACGACCTCGTCTCCGTCATCGACCGTCGTCATTGTCCGGAATTTGAAGATCATGAATTCCCGGTTGTCGAATCCGACGCGCCGTTGCCGAAACAGCGCCGGCCCCGCGCTATCGAGCCTGATGGCGAGAGCGGTGACCAGGAACAGGGGCGCGAGCAGCGTCAAGGCGGCGAGCGCAATCGAAAGGTCGAGCGTGCGCTTGGTCAGCCGCTCCCATCGGCCCAGGGGTTCGCGCTGTATCTCGACGGCGAGCGCCGGGTCCAATCGGCCGTCGCGCTGGAGACTGAGGACATTGCGGATCGAGGAATCCGGCAGGAGCCGCACCGAAAGCGGTGAGGGACGCAAGAGGTCGCAGACTTCGGCGAGCAGTCGCTCCCGGCCCCATGGCAGCATCAGCACGAACTCGGCGGCGCGCAGTTCGCGGGCAAGGGCGATCGCGCTGGCGATCTGGAGCCGGCCTCGCTCGCCGAGGCCGCCGCCGGCGTCGCCCTGGATGACGCCAACCCGCGCCACCTCCTCGATTCCGAATCGACGCAGATCGGAAAAGGCGAGCTTCTCGAGTTCCACGGCGTCGCCGATGAGGACGGTCCGCCGTCCCGCGATGAGCCCGCTGCGGATCCCCCACACGGCGATATGAGCCAGCGACAGGCGCCCAAGAGGGACCAGCAAAAAGGCCAGGACGCCGAGGCAAACAACAGATCCGCGAGAGTATTGTTCACCAATCTTAAGCAAAAATAAAAGCGATCCAACTATCAATAAAGAAACAAAAAGGTTAACGCTCAGACTTCTGAACCATGGCGTCGGGTTACAGAGCGTTTCTATTTTGTATAATTCACTGTGTCGTGAAAGTATTACAAAAAAGAAACCTATAATAATTCCCAAATACAACACATCATCTAGTTTAAATGAAGATTCAATTATATATATTTGATATAACGTGAAGCCAAGAACGCTAGCGATGACGATCATACCCCCGTCTATCGCGGCTGCGACGACCTGAAGCGCCTGATAAGATAGTGTCGCCCTTGAAAATTTTGAGCCGAAAGCCTGGACGGGTGGGCGCACAACTTGATTCAATAGGCCCCCAAACGATCCCGAACAACACATTTTTGGTCCGGGAAATTCTTAGCATCTCGTCAACAACATCTCAACGACGATGTTTCTCGCTTGGTCGATGCGTCGGGCGTCGCCGCGCAGGCGCTGCGCGCGCGAGGTTCCCATTCGCCTCGAGTTCGACGGCGCGCTCGCGATCCTCGCGGTCGATGGGCCAAGCAGGGATTCGCGGCTGCGCCAACGCAGCGAGCGTGCGCTTGGCACCGAGGCCGGCCTGGTCGGCGCGGCGTTTGGCGGCCCGACGGTGGAAGCTCACGTCCAGCGCGCCGGGCGCGATGACGGCGGCGGGGCCGCGCTGCCTGCGAGCGCCGAGGCGACCGGGCGCTCCGTCTGCGCCGCCCTGAGCGTAGTGTAAAAGAGAAATGTGAGAATATTATTGCGATATTCAGAAAGATCGGCTATGCTCCCACCATTGGTCCCCCGGCAGGAGCCCCGCCATGCCCGATCCCGCAGCGCCCGCGCCGCCGCCCGCCGTCCGCGTCAGCGCAGCCGAGCGGGAAGTCCGCCGGCATCGGATCACGGAGCGCGCGCTGGGCGGACGGAGCGCCGAGTCGATCGCTGAAGCCGAGGATCCGCCGCCCCGCCGGATCGGCAGGATCGTCGGGCGGACGCTGGCGTTGCGCGACGTCGATCCGGCCGGGGCGCATGTCCGCCTGCAGACCGCCAGGCTCGACGAACCCGCCAAGCGGGCCGACTGGGACAAGGCGCGCGCCGTCGCCGCGCGCGGCGGTCGGACGGCGGCGCGCCGAAGAGCCCGGAGCGGGCTTCAATTTGCCTGCAATCCTCTGATTTTGCTCGATCGGCCGCAAAATGTATTTCCAAATGTATCCAAAACGAAAGGATTTGTCGGGCGACGCGACCCGGGGCGCCGCCGCGCGCGG
>JBEKEI010000061.1:0-28385 GCA_050013915.1 Roseiarcus sp. | reverse complement strand
CGGCGCAATCCTCGTCCACGTCGCATGGCGGCGGCGCGGGTGTTGCGGGGTCGGGCATGGCGGGCTCCTGCCGAGGGGACCAATGATGGGAGCATAGCCGATCTTTTGGAATTCCGCAATCATCTTCTCATATTTCTCTTTTACACTACGCTCAGGGCGGCGCAGCCGGAGCGCCCGGCCGCCCCGGCGCTCGCCGGCATCGCGGCCGCCGCCCCGAACGTGCGCTTCGACCGTCGGGACGCCAAACGCCGCGCCGGACCAGGCCCGCTTCAGCGCCGGGCGCGCGTGCGCCGCATTGGCGGAGCCGGCAATCCCCGCTCAGGCGGACGGCCGTTCGCCGGCGCGGATTCGGGCGCACAGGGCCGCCAATGCGGGAAGCAGATCGGCGACCGTGTCGAGCGTCGCATGGGCGCCCGCGGCGACCAGTTCCCGGCCGACCCGCGCGCCGATTTCGTCGCGCTCGTCCGGACTCAGGGCCGCAAGTTCGCGCCCGGTGAGGCCGCAGCCGTTCCCCGACAGCGTCACGCCGACCGCCCAGGCGCCCGCCGCGACCGCTTCGGCGATTCCGGGCGCCGTGTCGTCGACCTTGACCACGCGCCAGGGCGGATAGACGCCGAGATCGACGAAACAGCGATACATCATCAGCGGCGTCGGCCGTCCCGCGATCAGGTCGCCGGCGCAGACGAGATTGTCGGGCTGGTAGCCCGCCCGCGCCGCGGCCGGCGTCAGCCGCGCCATGATCTCCCGGGTGTAGCCGGTCGTCGAGCCGATCTTCACGCCCGCCGCGCGCAGCCGCGCGACGACGGGCAGCAGGCCGGGAACGAGATCGGCGTAGTCGGCGACGACCGAGGCGTTCAGCGGGACGAATGCCCGGTAGACCGCGTCGATGTCGGCCTCGCCCGCCGGCGCGCCATGCGCCTGCGCCCAGCGCGCGCCGACGCCCGGATCGGCCAGCAGCGCCGCGATGTGGTCGCGCTTGGGCAGGCCCATCGGCGCGCGCGCCTCCGCGATCGAGATCGCCACGCCAAAGCGCGCGAATGTCTCGACCAGAGCGCCCATCGGCGCGCGCGAGCCGAAATCCACGGTCGTGCCCGCCCAGTCGAAGATGACGGCGCGCAAATCGGTGAATTCGTCCAAGGCCTGCCCTCCCCTGCGCCCGTCAATTCAACAGGTCGGCGACGATCTCCTCGCCGATCGCAAAGCCGGTCGAAGCGCCGGTCCCCGAAGTGACGATCGCGATGCGCACGTTGGGCAGGGGCGCGTCGACCAGCATCAGCCGATCCTCGGCGCTGGCGTAGGTGCCGGTCCAACGCGCCTCGACCGCAGGCCGTTCGCCGAACAAGGCTTGGTATTCGTCGAGGATCAGATCGTCGATCGCCTGCGCGGCGAAGGGATCGGGCGTGTCGGCGTAGACGTGGCTGTCGCCGATCACCATCGAGCCGTCGGCCGCCCCGACGACGATGAGATGCACGCCGGCGCGCAAGTGGGCGGCCTGCTCGCGTTCGAGAACGGTCCGCAGCGGCCGGGCTTCGGGAAGCTCGGCCCAGCCGAGATAGCGCGCGATCGACAGATCGGTCATCAGCGCGCGCGAGATTCTGACGCCGCCGCCGGGCCGCGCGCGCAGCATCTGGAGTTTGCAGCGCTCGAGCCGATAGGGCGCGATGCGCTCCGCGAACAGGGTGTGGAAATCGTCGCCCGCGCAGACCACGACGGCGCCCGCGTCGATCGCGCCGCGCGAGGTGGCGACGCCCTGCGCCGTCACGCCGGTCGCCGCCGTGCTGCGCAGGAAGGCGACGCCATGCGCCCGTTCGAGCCAGGCCGCCAGCCGCGGCAGCGCGTCGCGCGATTCGACGCGCCGCTCGTGGGGACTCTCGAGCACCGCGGCAAAGCCGCCTCGCAGCCCCGGCTGGAGGCGGGGCGCCGCCGCGCCCTCGTGCAGACGACACTGGGCGCCCATCTCGGTGCGCGCGAACGCCTCCAGCACGCGCGCCGCCTCGCGGCGCCGCGCGACGACGAGGAGGCCCTCGTGGACGATCTCGATCCCCGCCGGCGAGGCGATTTCCTGCCAGACGTCGCGCGAGCGCATCGCCCGCCGCCAGCAATCGCCCCGCTGCTGGCCGGTGACGGTGACGAAGCCGAAATTCCGCACCGATGCGCCGTTCGCCTGGGCGTCGCGATCGATCACGACGACGCGACGGCCCAGGCGCGCCGCCGCGAGCGCGCACGACAGTCCGAGAATGCCGGCGCCGACGATCGCCAGATCATAGGTTTTCCCCGTCACCCCGCTCCCCGCCGATCGCCCGGGTCGAACCCCCTCGCCTGTCATATCAGACTCGCCGGGCGATGGAACGCCGCCCCCGGGAACCGCCGCCCGCGGAAGCTGGCGCGGCGGCCGGCTTCGTGCTAGAACATTTCGTGAACGAAGAGGCGGCGTCATGGCGCGGCGCGCAGGCAGCGCGGATCTCCCATTGCACGGCGGGCACGTGCCGAAATGGCTGGCCGATCGCATGACGCGTCTGGGCGCGGTGCTGTGCGAAGCGATCGTCCATCATTACGGCCGCGACGAATTGCTGCGCCGGCTCGCCCATCCCTTCTGGTTCCAGTCGTTCGGCGCCGTCATGGGGATGGATTGGCATTCCTCGGGAATCACGACGAGCGTCATCGGGGCGCTGAAGCGCGGCCTGGCGCCGCTCGCCGGGGACCTGGGCGTGCATGTCTGCGGCGGCCGCGGCCGGCATTCGCGCCAGACCCCGCAGGAACTGGTCGCGATCGGCGAGCGCGCCGGATTCGACGGCGCCGCGCTCGCCCGGGCGAGCCGGCTGGTCGCCAAGGTCGACAGCGCCGCCGTCCAGGACGGCTTCGACCTCTATCTCCACGGCTTCATCGTCACCGACGACGGCCGCTGGACGATCGTGCAGCAGGGGATGAACGGCGAGCGCAGACAGGCGCGGCGCTACCACTGGCTCTCGGAAGGGCTGACGAGCTTCGTCGAAGAACCGCACGCCGCGATCGACGGCGAGGCTCAGGGCGACATCGTCAATCTCACCGACCGCCGCGCGGAGCCGTCGCGCCGCGGCCAGCCCGCGCTGCTGCAATCCCTCGGGCCGGACGGAATCGTCCGGGAGTTCGCGCGCGCGGCGCGGCGGGCGCGCCCGTCCTCGCCCGGCGGGCCCGAACAGCCCTGCCTGCCGCATCTCGTCATGCCGAGCCATCATGAAGTGCGGTCGGAGGATGTCGAGACGCGGCGCCTCCACGCCAACCTCGCCGCAGCGGCCGCGGCCGGCCCGAGGGATTTTGCCGATCTGCTGCTCGTTCCGGGCGTCGGGCCGCGGACGGTGCAGGCGCTCGCGCTCGTGGCCGAGGTCTTGCATGGCGCGCCGTGCCGGTTCAGCGATCCCGCGCGATTCTCGATCGCCCACGGCGGCAAGGACCGACAGCCGTTTCCGGTGCCGATCCGCGTCTACGACCGCACGATCCAGGTGCTGAAATCGGCCGTGCGGCAGGCCAGGCTCGGGCGCGACGAGCAACTGGACGCGCTGAAACGGCTCGACGACCAGGCCCGCCGGCTGGAGCGCTACGCGACCGGTCCTTCGGTCGAGGCGCTGATCGCGCAGGAGCGTCTGGATTCGCCCGCCCTTGGCGGCCGGAGCGTCTTTGGCTGGGAGCGAGCGTCGGCGAGCGCGCGCACGCGTATCACCAAAGCGTGAAATCCGGCGGCGGCGCCTTTGGCCGCGCCGCGCGTTTGGCAAATCAGATTCGAGGAGATCGTCATGCTCGCACGGGGCCTGATCGTCGGCTATGGACTCCTGACCGCGACCGGCGCCGGCGCGCACGACCAGTGGGCGAACAATGACCCGGTGCCGCCATGGGTCAAGGCGGTCTGTTGCGGTCCGGACGACGTACATCATCTGCGCCCCGACCAGGTGCATGTTCGCCCCGACGGCTGGCAGGTCGACGGCTACCCGGAGACCATCCCGATCGAGCAGGCGCTGCCTTCGCCCGACGGGGACTACTGGATCTTCTACCGGCATTTCCCCGCCGGCGACGTCAGCAAGGTCTATTGCTTCTTCACCCCGTTCACAGGCACCTGAGCGGGCCGCGCCGTACGCCGGCGCGACCTTTCCGTCGGCGCCCCGCGTTTCACTCGCGCCGGCGGCGCTCGATGAAGCCCGTTCTGCATCAGCCGCTCGGCGCCCAAGTACGCGCGCGCCTGCGCGGATCGCCTTGCGCCCGTCTTCGACCAGCGGCGGTGGCGCAGCCGGCGGCGGGCGCCGGCGTGTCCGGCGCGGCATGACGCAGGCTGCGCCCGCGGCGCACTTCGACTGAGCAAGTCACGGCCTGCTCGACCGGCTCCGGCCGGCGTGGTTCGGCGCGCGCCGCCGCCGGCCGCATCGGCGCATCGACAGGCGGCGGGCCGATCTCGCCCGGCCGCATGGACGCCGACATCGTAGTGACGGAATATGGCGGTGCGCCCCCGGGGCGAGGCGCCATCGGCAGCGCGCTCGCCGATCACGACCGCCCCGAGGCAACCCCGGGCGGCGCGCAGAGCGCCGGGCGCGCTTGCGCGGCGAAATTCCACAGGGAGGACCAAAAGCCATGGCCAAGCACAAAGTCATCATCAGTTGCGCCGTCACCGGCTCGATCCATACGCCGTCGATGTCGCCGCACCTGCCGGTGACGCCGGCGGAAATCGCCGAATCGGCGCTCGGGGCGGCCGAGGCCGGGGCGGCGATCGTCCATCTCCACGCGCGCAACCCCGCGGACGGCCGGCCGGATCAGAGTCCGGAGGCGTTCGAGCCGTTCCTGAAGGTGATCAAGCAATCCTCCGACGTCGTCGTCAATCTGACCACCGGCGGCGCGCCCTACATGACGATCGAGGAACGCGTGCGCCCCGCCGCGCAGTGGCAGCCGGAGGTCGCCTCGCTCAACATGGGCTCGATGAACTTCGGCCTGTTCCCGATGCTCAAGCGCTACAAGGCGTTCCAGCACCCCTGGGAGCGGCCGATGCTGGAAGGGTCGCACGATCTCGTGTTCCGAAACAGCTTCAAGGACATCCGCTATGCCCTGGAGACGCTCAACGCGACCGGCGCGCGCTACGAATTCGAGTGTTACGACACCAGTCATCTCTACAATCTCCATTATTTCCGCACCGAAGGGCTCGTGCAGCCGCCGCTGTTCATCCAGACCTGTTTCGGGCTGCTGGGCGGCATCGGCGCCCATCCCGAGGACGTCATGCACATGAAACGCACCGCCGATCGCCTGTTCGGCGCCGAATACCGCTGGTCCGTGCTCGGCGCGGGCCGCAACCAGATGCCGGTGGCCGCGATGGCGGCGGCGATGGGCGGCAACGTCCGGGTCGGTCTCGAGGACAGCCTGTGGATCGGCGCCGGCCAGCTGGCGCCGACCAACGCCGCCCAGGTGCGCCAGGTCCGGCAGATCATCGAAGGCCTCGGCCTCGAGATCGCGACGCCCGACGAAGCGCGCGAGATCCTGTCGCTGAAGGGCGGCGACCGGGTCGCGTTCTGACGCCGCGATGGTCCCGAGGGTCCAGGGGCGGGGGCGCGGTTGGCCGTCCGGCCGGCGCATGATATAGGGGGCGCATCGAGCTGACCGGTCGACGGCCGTCATGAGCATCGCGAGCGCGGCCGGCCCGACGAGGCATGATCGAGGGGGCCGTCCTTGTCCGTCAATTTCTCCCGCCTGCGCGCGCTCGCCGTCGCCGTCGTCCTCGGCCTGGGCGTTTCCGCCTGCGGCTACAATACGATCCCGACGCTCGAGGAGGCCGCCAAGGCCCAGTGGGCGCAGGTTCAGAACCAGTATCAGCGCCGCTCCGACCTGATCCCGAACCTGGTCTCGACGGTCCAGGGCTACGCCAAGCAGGAGAAGGACGTGCTGACCGCCGTCACCGAGGCGCGCGCCAAGGCGACGGCGATCCATGTCGACGCCGCCGACCTCACCGATCCCGCCAAGGTCCAGCAACTCGCCAATGCGCAGAACCAGCTCTCGGGCGCGCTGGGTCGTCTGCTCGCGGTCAGCGAGAACTATCCGGACCTCAAGTCCAATCAGAATTTCCTCGCCCTCCAGTCCCAGCTCGAGGGAACCGAGAATCGCATCGCCGTCGCGCGCAAGGACTATATCGACGCGGTGCGCGCGTACAACGTCGCGCTGCGGACGTTTCCGACCGTGATCTGGGCCTCGACCTTCTTCAGCGGCGCCAAGCCGATGGCGGAATTCACGGCGACCGACGACGCCCAGACGGCGCCGAAGGTGAAGTTCTGATCGCGCGTCCGAGCGAATCTTTCGCGGCCGCGCGGCCCCGGCGCTTCGTCGCGGCGCTGATCGCGGCGGCCTTCGCGCTCGCCTGCGGCGCGGCCTTCGCCGAGGCGCCGAACTTTCCCGCGCTGACCGGCCGCGTGGTCGACCAGGCCAACGTCATTTCGCCCGCCGAGCGCACGGCGCTCGACGACAAGCTGCGCACGCTCGAGGACAAGTCGGGCATTCAGCTCGTCGTGGCGACCGTTTCGTCGCTCGGCGACCAGGAGATCGAGCCCTACGCCAATGCGCTGTTTCGCGCCTGGAAGCTCGGCGAGGCGAAGAAAAACGACGGGGTGCTGTTCCTGGTGGCGCCCAAAGAGCGGAAGGTGCGCATCGAAGTCGGCTACGGCCTCGAGGGCACGCTCACCGACGCAACGTCCAAGATCATCATCCTCAACGCCGTCGCGCCCCGCTTCAAGGCGGGCGATTTCGACGGCGGGATCGCGCGCGGCGTCGACGACGTCATCACGACGCTGACCACCGATTCCTCGGAATGGCAGAAGAAGCCCGAACTGCGCGCGCGCGATTCCTCGACGGCGGTCGGCTTCGTCGTTCCCCTCATCTTCCTCGCGATTTTCGTCTTCATCTTCATTTCGACCGCCCGCCAGCAGGGCGGCTTCGGCGGCGCGATCCTGTATATCCTCGCCAGCGTCCTGATGGGCGGCGGCGGCCGCGGCGGGTCCTCGTTCGGCGGCGGCGGCTCTTCCGGCGGCGGCGGCTTTTCTGGGGGAGGCGGGTCGTCGGGCGGCGGCGGCGCCTCGGGGAGCTGGTGATGCTGGCGCATGAGGAAGCCGCGCGGGTCGAGGCCGCCATACGCGCCGCGCAGGCGCGCTCGTCCGGTCAGATCGTCGTCGTTCTCGCGCGCGCCTCGCACGATTACGAGATCATGCCGCTGATCGCGAGCGCGCTCGTCGCGCTCGCCGCGCCCTGGCCGCTGCTGATCTTCACCGACCTGCCGGCCGAGCGCATCTTCATCGCCCAGCTCGCGCTGTTCCTCGTCGCGCTGGCGATCACGTCGCTGCCGGCGCTCCGGCTGCGCCTGACCCCGGCGGCGGTCCGCCGCTCCAACGCGCATCGCGCGGCGATCGAACAATTCGTCATCCGCGGCCTCACCCATGGCGCCGCGCGCAACGGGATCCTCATCTACGTGTCGCTCGCCGAGCGCTACGCGCGCATCGTCGCCGACGACGGCGCCGCCAAGGCGATCGGCCAGGCTCAGTGGAAGGCCGTCGTCGACCGGCTGACGGGCGCGATGCGGGCGGGCGCCGTCGGCGACGCGCTGATTGCGGCGGCGACCGAATGCGGGGACCTGCTGGCGCGGCATTTTCCCGCGCAGGAGCCGCCCGCGCCGACGTTCCAGCGCTTCTACAGGCTGTGAAGCGGCGCGCGGCCTCAGTTCGTCCGCGCGGCGATGAACAAGGCGGCGGCCCGCAGCATGTCGCCGCTCGCCCCCAGCCCCGCCTCGTCGATCGCCGCCTGCGCCTGGGCGACGAGGCGGTCGCGCTCGGCCTTGGCGCGGTCGAGCCCGAGCGCGGAGACGAAGGTCGCCTTGTTGCGCGCGGCGTCCTTGCCGGCGCGCTTGCCGAGCTTGCCCTCGTCGCCCTCGGCGTCGAGAATGTCGTCGGCGATCTGGAACGCGGCGCCCAGAGCCCCGCCGCAGCGCGACAGCGAGGCGCGCGCCTGCGTCTGCGCCTGCGCGATCAGCGCGCCCGCGTCGACGCAGAAGCGCAGCAGGGCGCCGGTCTTCATCGCCTGGAGTTTGGCGATCGCGTCAGCCGATAGCGGCGCCGGCGCCGATTCCGCTTCGAGGTCGAGCATCTGGCCGCCCGCCATGCCGCCGAGCCCCGCCGCGCGCGCGAGCCCGACGCACAGCGCCGCGCGGATCGCACCGTCCGGATGCGTGGGCGCATCGCCCATCACGTCGAAGGCGAGCGTCAGCAGCGCGTCGCCGGCAAGGATCGCGGTGGCCTCGTCGAACGCCTTGTGCACGGTCGGGCGACCGCGGCGGAGATCGTCGTCGTCCATCGCCGGCAGATCGTCGTGGATGAGCGAATAGCAATGGAGCAGTTCGATCGCCGCGCCGGCGCGCACCGGCCCTTCGCCCGACAGGCCGAGCGCGCGCGCGGTCTCGATGACCAGGAACGGCCGCAGTCGCTTGCCGCCGGCGAGCACGCCGTGGCGCATCGCGGCGAGCAGGCGGCCCGGCCGCTCGATTTCGCCGGGCAGCTTCGCGCCGGCGAGGATCGTCTCGAGCGTCGCCTCCACCTCGGCGCCGACGCGCTTGAGCTGCGCGTGAAAGTCGGAAGCCTCGGTCTGGTAGGTCATTGTCGCCTCACTCCCGCTCGTACTGGGCGGGGTCGAAGACTCGCTTGGTCGAACAGAATTCGCAGGTGACGCCGATCATGCCGTCCTCGCCCACCATATCGGCGCGCTCGGCGGCTGAGAAGCTGCCGAGCATGGCGTCGATCCGCTCGCCCGAACAGCGGCAGGCGTCGCGCAGCGGGCCGGGTTCGAAGACCCGCACGCCGCGCTCGTGGAACAGGCGATAGAGCAGCCTTTCGCTCGAAAGGGTCGGATCGATCAACTCGTGATCCGCGGTCGTGCCCGCCAGCGCCCGCGCCTCGGTCCAATGATCGTCTTCGGCGACGATCTGGCGTTCGGCGCCGGGCGGCGCATCGCCGGGATCGAGATCGGCCCGGCGAAGCCGCTCGGGCGAATCGGGAAGGAATTGCGCCATCAGGCCGCCGGCGCGCCAATGCGCGCCGGTCGCCGTGACGACCTCGCCGACGGCGAGGCGGACGAGCGTCGGAATCTGTTCGGAACGGTCGAAATACTGGTGCGCGGCGTGCTCCAGTCCCTGCCCGTCGAGCGCGATCACGCCCTGGTAGCGGGAATGGCCGGCGCCGGGATCGATGGTGAAGGCGAGGTTCCCGGCGCCCAGGAGATCGCCCGAGCGCGCCGCGGCGCCCGCGCGCGCCAGTCTGTCGGCGTCGAAGCGGGCGAGCGCACGCAGGTTCGATGGCGCGTCGAAATCGACGATCAGCATGCCGAGCGGACCGTCGGTCTTGGTCTGCAGCTGGAAGCTGCCGCCGATCTTCAGCGCCGTGCCCAGCAGCACGGTCAGCGCCGCCGCCTCGCCGACGACCCGGGCGATCGGCGCGGGATAGGCGTGGCGCTTGAGGATCGCGTCGATCGCCGGCCCCAGACGCACGACGCGCCCGCGGGTGTCGAGCGCGTCGACGAGGAACGGGACGACCATGTCGTCGCGCCCGGCGTCCGACACCGGGCGGGAGGGCGGCGTCCGGTTCATCCGCCCGGCGCTCCCAGGCACCAGGCGAGAATGCCCTTCTGGGCGTGCAGACGGTTCTCCGCCTCGTCGAAGACAACCGATTGCGGACCGTCGATCACTTCGTCGGTGACCTCCTCGCCGCGATGGGCGGGCAGGCAATGCATGAAGATCGCGTCCGGCGCCGCGACGCCCATCAGCGCCGCATTGACCTGGTACGGCGCGAGCAGATTGTGGCGGCGTCCCTGGTCCTCGTCGCCCATCGAAACCCAGCAGTCGGAGATGACGGCGGCCGCGCCCGCGGCCGCGACGAACGGGTCCTCTCCCAGCCTCACGCGGGCGCCCTGCGCGCGCGCGCGCTCGATTCGTTCGGGACGCGGCTGGAGCGGATGCGGGCAGGCGATGTCGAGCGAGAAGTCGAACCGCTGCGCGGCGTCGATCCAGGACGACAGCACGTTGTTGTAATCGCCGCTCCAGGCCACCTTGCGGCCGCGGATCGGGCCGCGATGCTGCTCGAAGGTGAGGATGTCGGCCATGACCTGGCAAGGATGCGACCGCTTGGTGAGACCGTTGATGACGGGAACCGTGGCGTGGCGCGCGAGATCCTCGAGCGCCTCGTGGTCGAGGATGCGGATCATGATCGCATCGACATAGCGCGACAGCACGCGCGCCGTGTCGGGAATGCTCTCGCCGCGGCCGAGCTGCATCTCGGCGCCGGTCAGCATGACCGTCTCGCCGCCGAGCTCGCGCATGGCCAGATCGAACGAGACGCGCGTGCGCGTCGACGGGCGATCGAAAATCATCGCCAGCGTCTTGCCGGCGAGCGGACGCGCGGCCGGCGGCTGGCCCTTCACGCGCACGCTCTTCATCGCCGAGGCGGAATCGAGGATTTCGCGCAGCGCCGACGCCGGCGTCGCCAGCAGGTCGAGAAAGTGCCGGACCGGCTGGCCCGCTGACGCCGCGTTCATTCGCCCTGCCCCTCGCGCATCGCGCCGGCTTCGCGCTCCACCGCCAGGCAGGTCGCCTCCAGTCGGCGAACGCCCTCCGCGAGCTCCTCCTCGGAGATGACGAGCGGCGGCAGCAGGCGCACGACATTGTCGCCGGCCGGGATGACGAGCAATCGCTGCGCGCGCGCAGCGGCGGCGAACTGCAGGTTGGCGGTCGCGAGCTTGATTCCGATCATCAGGCCTTCGCCGCGGATCTCCTCGATGACTGCGGGATGGCGATCCCTCAGCTCGGCCAGACGCTGGCGCAGCAGCAGGCCGAGCCGCGCGACGCGGTCGATGAAGCCGGGCGCCAGGACGACGTCGAGCACCGCATTGCCGACCGCCATCGCCAGCGGGTTGCCGCCGAACGTGGTGCCGTGCACCCCGGCGGTCATGCCCTTGGCCGCGTCGGCGGTGGCGAGGCACGCGCCCATCGGGAAGCCGCCGCCGATGCCCTTGGCGATGCTCATGATGTCGGGGTGGATTCCAGCATGTTCATAGGCGAACAGCCGTCCGGTGCGGCCGATGCCGGTCTGGATCTCGTCGAAGATCAGCAGCAGGCCGCGCGAGTCGCAGAGCGCGCGCAGACCGCGCAGGAACGCCGGCGGCACGACGCGCACGCCGCCCTCGCCCTGAATCGGCTCGATGAGGATCGCCCCGGTCCCCGGCCCGATCGCCGCCTCCACGGCGTCGAGATCGCTAAGCGGGATCTGATCGAAGCCGTCGACCTTCGGCCCGAAGCCCTCGATATACTTGGCCTGGCCGCCCGCCGCGATGGTCGCCAGCGTGCGCCCGTGAAAGGCGCCCTCAAAGGTGAGGATCCGGTACCGTTCGGGATGGCCGCCGAACGATTGCCGCTTGCGCGCCATTTTGATCGCCGCCTCGTTGGCCTCCGCGCCTGAATTGGCGAAGAAGACGAGATCGGCGAACGTCGCCTCGGCGAGCCGGGTGGCCAGGCGCTCGCCGCCGGGGATCTGGAACAGGTTCGACGAATGCCAGAGCTTGGCGCCCTGTTCGACGAGCGCGGCGACCAGCTGGGGATGCGAATAACCGAGCGAGGCGACCGCGATGCCGCCGCCGAAATCGAGGTAGCGTTCGCCATCGGTCGCGGTCAGCCAGCAGCCGTCCCCTCGTTCGAAGGCGACGTCGGCGCGCGCATACACCGGCAGGATCGCGGATGACACGCCAGGGCTCCAATCGGCATGAGCGCGGCGCGCCGCTGCTGACGAACCGCTAGAAACGAAAACGCCGCCCCGCAGGGACGGCCGCTCTTTGGCTTCGATCATAGGGGAATGTTCGCCGGCCGGTCAAATGGAAGCGGCCCCACGCGAAAATAAATCGCGTCAGCCTCGCGCAGGCCCCGCAGGTTTTAATGACTCGTTAAATCCTTGATCCGACTCGGGCATCTGGGACCGGTCCCTCGATGCGCGCTCCCGGGGGAGCGACAGCTGGGGAAAACCGACCGTTTCGGCCGCCCCGGACTCTTGCGCCCGATTCAACGAGTAGTGTAGCGTTTCCGTATTGAACCACGACATGTCGTGAGACGGTCCTTCAGAGATGCTATTTTTGACAAGGAGCGTTCGGCGGCGCGGCCGTCGGACGAAGCAGGAGGATTATGTCGCGAATGATTTCGGAGAGCGGAGCGGGCAAAGCCATTTGCCGGCCGCCGCTCGGAAACGATGAGGCCAAAATGTCTTGGACGGATGATAGAGTCGAGATGCTGCGCCAATTGTGGCTCGACGGCAAGAGCGCGAGCCAGATTTCGACCGAACTCGGACTAGGAGTAACCCGCAACGCCGTCATCGGCAAAGTGCATCGGCTCGGCCTTTCCGGCCGCGCCAAATCGCCGTCCGCCACCCTCCCGCGCATCCGCCAGCGCCCAGCTGTGGCGTCGCGGACGACGATCGCAGCCCGAACTTCCGGCGGCGGCCAGATCGTCCAGGGGAACACGGCCCTCGCGATCGCGCTCGATCCGGCGATCGAAACCAAGCCGGTCTATCACGAAGACGTCGTCGTCCCGATGTCGCTGCGGGTGACGATCGTCGACCTCAAGGAGTCGATGTGCCGCTGGCCGCTCGGGGATCCGAGCACGCCGGACTTTCGCTATTGCGGGGCCCAGTCGGCCGCCGCGGGCCCCTATTGCGGCCACCACGGTCGGATGGCCTACCAGCCCGCCCAGGATCGCCGCCGGGAGCGCGAGCGCGACCGCCGCGCGATGCCGAGCCGCTCGACCGCCTGACCCGAGCCGGAGCCGCGCTGTCCCTCGCCGAAGGTCGCATCGAGGCTACAGCCGGCGCCGGGCAGCGTTCTGATCGGGTCGCGGTCCCGGCCGCGCAACTGCGCCATGCGGAGCCCGCCGGCCGCGACATCGACCGTCCGCTCTCGGACTTCGACCGAAGCCCCCCGGTCTTGCCCATCCATCGTCGCGCGGCCGTTCGACGTTGACTCGCGGAAGCGTCGCCAGTTAGCCTCCGATCTGCTGGCTTCGATGATGACGCGGCCGGGGATGAGGAAGCGCACCCCCGCGGGCGGGACGATCCCCCGAGACGGGCGCGCGCCTGACCCGATGCAAGCGGCGCGGCGAAGCTCGGCAGGCCGCGCGGCGGACGCCGGTCGCGGCCTTCTGGGGGGGAGCGCATCGATGCTGATTCCGGGACAATACACCGACATTGCGTCGATCATCCACAACCAAACACCGATGCAGTTCGGGACAGGCCCGGACGGCGCCATCCATTATTCCATCCTGGTGGACGATCCCGCCTATGAGGGCGGACGCTGGAATGACTCGCTGGCGCTGACATTCTCGAGCGTCTGCCGCGTCGTGGGGTCCGACGCGATCGTCCCGTTCCCGACCGACAGCCGGCCCGTCGCAGCGCCGCCGCAAGTCGTGTCCGACGGCAAATACGTCTACGTCTTCCGCGCCTTCACCGACGCCATCTACGTCGATCGCTTCGTCCCGGACGTCGTCAACGCCGTGCTCAATCCGACCTATGACGTGCGCAAGCGGGAGGACGGCACCTATGGCTACACGGACCTGAACGGCAATCCCTATTTCGAGCCGGCGGTCTGCCTGGAAATGCTCCGGGACGCGGCTGGCGGCGCGTTCGCGGTGCTCCAGGTCCCCACCAGCCGCCCCGGCGTCAACCGCTGGCAATTCTTCCTGCTTCGGGCCAACGGCGCCATTCGCAACGTCTCGATCCGCTGCAGCGCCGACGGACTGTTCGATCTGAAGGAGCAGACGATCAGCTACGCGCTGCCCGCCGATCAGGGAAAACGGCAGAAGGTTCAGACCCTCGAGCTGCCGGGCGTGACCGACGCCGCCTTCGCGCCCGCGGGCCTCGTCATCCGCTCGGGCTTGTCGGCGGCGCGGTTCCTGAAGCACGACCAGGTCACGCTCGCGTCCGGGCAAAGCCAGCCGCTGCGGACCTATGTCCATGTCCTGCTCGCCTTCGCCGCCGACGTTGCGAGCGGGATCGGCGTCCTCGACTTCGAGGTCGGCAAGGACGGAACCCTGGCGACCGCCCCCGCTCGGGTGACCCTGCCGACGCTCGCCGGCCCGTCGTGGACGATGAGTCCCCAGCCGGCCGATCGGCGCGGCCTCGTGGTGTCCACCGGGCTGTTGACCTTCGTGCAGAGCGCCGATACGCCCTTCATCCTCGACAGCGGCGACGGGTTCGTCCACCTCTACCTTCGCGGCCTGGACAGCCAATATCTCGTCGCCTTCTACGACACGCTCGACGGCCTGTGGGTCAATCGCGAGAATCCGCTCGCTTCGCAAGTGATGAATACCGGCGAATGGCTCGCCGACGGCTACAAGACGGCGATCGACGACAGCGAACTGCTGCTGCTTGGTTCGGACGGCGGCTATGTCATCTGGCAGTACGATCCGATCGTCACCGGCTTCCGCGACGGGGCGCGACAGGCCAACCAGGGCTTCCCGGGCCGGGCCGTGGTGAGCGGCGCCCACTCGGATCTGCTGGATCGACGCATCGCCGGGGCGTTGGCGATCCCCGCGCTGCTCGTCCGGCTCGGGCAGGGACGCATGCTTTTCCTCAACCAGACCGGCGGCTACGAGGTGTGGCAATATGATTCGACCGTGCCGGCCGGCTACCGCGACGGCCTTGCCGGCCAGGACTTCCCCGGCAAGGCCGTGCTGGTCGGCGTCAACGCGACCTTTTTCGGCGATGGCCCGGGCCGGCCGACCGGTGCGCCCGCCTTCGCGGCCTGTCTCGATCAGAACCGCATCCTGTTCCTCGACGCCGACGGCAGTTACGCGGTCTGGGCTTTCGATACGAGCGCCGCCGGGTTCCGCGACGGTCGCGCCGGCCAGAATTTCCCGGGCGCAATCGTCGTCAGCGGCGACGGCCCGGGCTTCTTCCAGAATCGCCAGAGCGGCGGCGGACCGCCCGCCAGCGTGACCTATCTCGGCCAGAACCGGATTCTGCTGTTCAACAAGGGCGCCGGCGCCTACGAGGTCTGGCAATACGATCCGGCCGCCACGGGCTTTCGCGACGGCGACCGGACAGCTCTCGGCTTCCCCGGCGCCATCGTCGTCAGCGGCGACGGGCCGGGCTTTTTCCAGAATCGACAGGGCGGCTCCGGACCGCCCGCGAGCGTGACGGCGATCGGCGAGAATCGCATCCTGCTGCTCGATCCGGGCGGCGCCTACGAGATCTGGCAATATGATCCGACGGCCGCCGGGTTCCGCGACGGCGCCCGCACCGCCAGCGGCTTCCCCGGCGCCCTCGTCGTCAGCGGGACCGCCCCCGGCTTCTTCGACGGCGGCCACTTCCCCGGCCGATCGACGCCGGCGGCGGTCAGCTTTCTCGGATTTGCGCCCATCGACCGGCAGCCGGGCGTCATCGAGCAGGCCTCGATCGCCACCGACGACAACGGTCAGATTCAATACGATTCCAAGGGCAACCTGACGGGGGCGATGTATCGCTGGTACGCCAGCGTCAGCCATGGCGCGGCGGCTTCGGTGACGAGGCTCAAGGTGGAGGACCTGGAGGTCGGCTTCGTCGGGACCAACCTGGTCGACGCGAGCCTGCTCGGCTATGTCGAAGGTCCGCCGCCAATCCCGCTGGAGAACGTGCCTGACGGGACCGGCGGACTGAACGCCGCCGCCAATCGGGTGACCCTGACCGTCGCCGACGATACCGAGAACGTCTGGACCTGGAACCGGGACCGCGGCATCGACTTCAAAGCCGATATGGAGGTGGGCGGGACGGTCGGCGGCGCGTTGGTCAAGGCCAAGGCCTCGATCGACACCTCCTATGGCTGGCTCGACGGCCGTGAAGAGAGCGCCACCGTTTCGCTGGTCACGGTCTGCGAGTCCTCGCTGGAGGGCGCCGCCGAGAACGGCGGCTGGGTCCCCTACAATTACGGCATGGCGTATCTGTCGGGGCTCAACGCCAACATCTACGCGCTGCGGCTGGTCGGCAGCGAGCGGATCATCGGCTACCAGCAGCGCGTCTCGAGCGACCAGCCGGAAGTCCAGCAGCTCAGGTTCCTGATCAATTCGCGCTACACCAAGCAGGGCACCCTGGACGGGATGGTTGGCCTGCAGCCGGACCCGGACTATCCCAACGCGGCCCTCGACCGGGACGGCAACAGCTACTTCAAGCCCGAGGAAGCCATCGCCTTCGCCGAGGCGATCCAGCAGGAGGCGACGCAGCGCGAGGCGTTCTACACCCAGTACAACGCCAACGCCTTCAACTCGCTTTCGGACGACGACCGGGCCGGAATGACGCAACGCAGCCTGATCGCCTCGTGTCAGTGGCAGGCGCCCGGCGGGCTGCAGCTCATTTCGCAGCAGGTGACCAACGTCTCCCAGACATCGGCGGGCGGGGCCTTCAAGTTCCTCGGGATGGTCGGCGAATCGGCCGAATATTCCCCGCCGGCGGGGGTGCCGGGCGCGACCTTCAAGGAATCGGCGATGTTCGGCGGCCACCTCCAGTTGACGGTCAAGAAGACGCAGCAGGCGACGACTTCGTTCGGGCTTTCCGTCAGCGTCGCCATTCGTGACGACGTGGTCGACAGCCCGCCCGGCACGCGCGTGCAACGCTACGATTTCCAGACCTTCTATCTGGCCGAGGACTCTTCGCATTTCCATGACTTCTTCGGACGCGTCGTCGATCCGGTTTGGCTCAGCGGCCAGAAGGGCGACCTGTCGACGGTCAGCGTCTTCCTCGGCGCATTGAACCGGGCCAAGCCGGTCTGGCGGGTGCTGCACCGGGTGACGAGCGTCGATCGCGGGGAAAACCTGCAGAAGACGGGCTGAACGCCGGACAGAGCGGCGGGGTGGCGGATTGTTCACTCGTTCCGCATCGCCGACGACAGACGGCTCGTGTCCGCTACGGCCCGCAGGTCGCGGGCGGCGCCTGGCCCGCGACCGGCCGCGCACAGGAACGCCGGCCTGAAGGGGCGAGACCCCGGACGGGGTCGAGAGCGTTCCGGCTGAAATGCCACGGGTCCACCGCCCGCGGGATGGTCGACGCGCCACCCCTCGGCGCCGCCGGCCGCCCCAGTCCATGCTGATATTCAGAAATTTTGCTGGACATGATCCATATTTCTGGATCGTGTGCGGGCGTGTTCGAGAGGCGCGGCGGCGCGCTGGCGACGGCGGGGCCGGAATCGCGACCGGGATTCGAATGGGGCCGATCTTTGCCTGACTCCCGAGGCGCCCTCTACTTCGACGTCGAAGAGCGCCCTCTGGGGCGGTCGGCGCGATTGGCGACGCCAATGCGTTCGTGGCGCCGTTCGTCCTCGTTCCAGCGCTGCCGCAGCCGGACCCCTTCGAGCGCACCAAAGGCGCGGGCGCCGCGGGGTCGCAAAAGGCTTCCGCTCGCGTGCAACCCCTTGCAATCATACGAAATCGCTCAAAATCGTGAAATAGAAATCTCCAAGAATTTCCGCCGGCTTCCGGGCCCGGGCGACGCAGGGGGATGGCAGGCCGATTGCCGCGATGGGCTGAACGGCGCTCCCGCGACGGCGGCGGACCGCGGTTCGGAAAATCTGGGGCGCCTCGCCGCTTGGGAGTCTCCGCGTCGCCGAGCTCGCGCTTCGGCGCGGGGTCTTGACCCGCGACGGCGGCGTCCGCATTGTGGCGGAAACATTGCATTTGAGGAATGGACGACCATGAAGCGCATCGCGGTTGTCATCGTCGCCCTGTTCGCCCTGTGCGGCGCTGCGAAGGCGCAGGGCTACTCGACCCCGGCCGAGCAGCTCTACAGCCCCTACACCGCCCAGTTGCCGCCTTGCGACGACCCCGGCGTGCTCGCCCGCATCAGCGACCGGTTCCAACAGAAGGAATCCGACTATTGGGGCTCGACGCTCCAGATCGGCGGTTTCGACCGCGTGCGGCAGATCGGCTTTCGCGCCAACGGGCTCGGCTATATCCCGCGCCGCTATTGCGTGGCCCGGGCGGAGGTCAGCGACCTCAAGCCGCGCGCCGTCGTCTATGCGATCGGCGAGGATCTCGGCATAATCGGCTGGGGCTACGGGGTGGAATGGTGCGTCGTCGGGCTCGACCGGAATCTCGCCTATGCCCCGGGCTGCCAGGCCGTGCGTCCGTTCCTCGACCGCGATCTCGGCGAGAAGGCGCTGCGGGAGCGTTTTTGACGCGTCGCCCGCGCGCCCGGCGGCTGTCCCGGAGGTCGGCTGGACATGGCGGCGGATGATCGCCGCCGGCGCGCGGCGCGAGCGTTCGGCATGGCGGGTCGAACCAGGATTGTCCTACTCCTGATCGCGGCGGCGCTTTGGCTCGTGCCTGTGGCGGGCCGGGCCGACGGGGCGTCGGACAGTCCCCCGCCCGGGGTGCGGGCGGAGAACCCCGATCGCCGCGACGAGCGCCTCGCGAGCGAGCCGCCGCAAGGCCCGGCGCCGCGCGGCGAAGCGACCGGCGCCGGCCCGCCCGGCAGTTTCGATTTCTATGTCCTGGCGCTCTCCTGGTCGCCCGGGTTCTGCGATTCCGGCGGCGCCGCCAAGGCGCCGGAACAATGCGGCGCCGGGGCCGCGCTCGGCTTCGTCGTGCACGGCCTCTGGCCGCAGTTCGAGCACGGCTATCCCTCCGATTGCGATCCCGACCGGCCGGTCTCGCGCATCGCGCTGCGGCAGGCCGACGGCCTGTTCCCGAGCGAGGGCCTCGCGCGCCACGAATGGCGCAAGCACGGGACGTGCACGGGACTCGGGCCCGAGGCCTTTTTCGCCAGCGTCCGGCGCGCACGGGAATCGATCGCCATCCCCGCGGCTTTCGCGGCCCCGCGCGCAGCGCTGTCGGTTTCGCCCGCCGACGTCGCGCGCGCCTTCGCCGCCGTCAATCCCGGGCTGCGGCCCGACGCAATGGCGATCGGCTGCGCGGGCGGCGAATTGGCGGAGGTGCGGCTCTGCCTGTCGAGGGACCTGCGCCAGTTCGTCTCCTGCCCGGAGGTCGCGCGCGCGACCTGTCGGGCCGGGTCGATCGCCGTGGCCCCCGTCCTGTGAGCGCGCGCGGACGGCCCCGGTGAACTATCGACACGCCTTCCATGCCGGCAATTTCGCCGACGTCTTCAAGCACGTCCTGCTCGCGCGCATCCTCGTCTACATGACGCGCAAGGACGCGCCGCTGCGCTTCCTCGACACCCACGCCGGCGCCGGGCGCTACGACCTGACCGGCCCGGAAGCGCAGCGTTCGGGCGAATGGCGGTTCGGCGTCGCGCGGCTGAACGGCGCGAGCCCGCCGCCAGCGGTCGCCGCGCTGCTGGCGCCTTATCGCGAGGCGGTCGGACCGCTCGACGCGCAGGGGCGCAGCAAATCCTATCCCGGCTCGCCGGCGATCGCGCAGTCGCTGCTGCGCGCGCAGGACCGGATCGCCCTTTGCGAATTGCATCCGGAAGACCGCGCGACGCTCGTCGCCGCCCTGGGCCGGGACGCCCGGCTCTCGATCGTCGAGATCGACGGCTATGTCGCGCTCAACGCCTGGCTGCCGCCGAAGGAGCGGCGCGGCCTCGTGCTGATCGACCCGCCCTACGAGGCGCCCAACGAATCCAGGCGGCTCGTCGAAGCGCTCGGCCGGGCGCTCGCCAAATGGCCGGGCGGGACCTACGCGCTGTGGCGGCCGATCAAGGACCGGCGCGACGACGCGCGATTCCTCAACGCGGTCGCCGCGCTCGGCGCGCCCAACATCCTGCAGATGGAACTCGGCGTCGGCCACATCGTCCCGACGGCGAATTCGCCGGAACCCTTGACGCGCGCCGGACTCCTCGTCGTCAACCCGCCCCATGTGTTGATCGAAGAAGCGCGCGCGCTGCTGCCCTGGCTCGCGGGCCTGCTCGCGCGCGAGGGCCGCGGCGCCTCGTCCTGCGCCTGGCTGACCCCGCCGGTGTGAACCGGCCGGCTGGCGGGGGCGGCGATTGTCGTGGCATATGGCGGCGACCCCGGAGGGATCGAATCCATGCTGCCGCCCGTCTTCCGCGACCGCCTGCGCCTGCCGGCGATCGGCGCGCCGCTGTTCATCGTCTCGAACCCCGATTTGACGATCGCCCAATGCAAGGCGGGCGTCGTCGGCGCGTTTCCTTCGCTGAACGCGCGGCCGATCGCGATGCTCGACGAATGGCTGCACCGCATCACCCAGGAGCTCGCCGCCTGGGATCGCGATCATCCGGAGGCGCCTTCGGCGCCGTTCGCGGTCAACCAGATCGTCCACAAGACCAACAACCGGCTCGACGACGATGTCGCGCTCTGTGCGAAATGGAAGGCGCCGATCGTGATCACCTCCCTGGGCGCGCGCGAGGACGTCAACGCCGCCATCCACGCCTATGGCGGGATCGCCATGCACGACGTGATCAACGACCGTTTCGCGCGCAAGGCGATCGAGAAGGGCGCCGACGGGCTGATCGCGGTCGCCGCGGGCGCCGGCGGCCATGCCGGCTCGACTTCGCCGTTCGCGCTGGTCCAGGACCTCAGGGCCTGGTTCGACGGGCCGCTCGCGCTGTCCGGGTCGATCGCGACCGGCGCGGCGATCCTCGCCGCGCAGGTGATGGGCGCCGACCTCGCCTATATCGGCTCCGCCTTCATCGCCACCGAGGAAGCCAATGCGGCGCCCGACTACAAGCAGGCGATCGTCGAGGGCCGCGCCGAGGACATCCAGGGCACGAACCTGTTCACCGGCGTGTTCGGCAATTATCTCAGGAAATCGATCGTCGCCGCCGGCCTCGATCCCGACGCGCTCCCGCAGAGCGACCCCACGCGGATGAACTTCACCTCCGGCGCCAACGCGCCCGCCAAAGCCTGGCGCGACATCTGGGGCAGCGGCCAGGGCATCGGCGCGGTCAGGGCGGTCGTGCCGGCGCGCGAACTGATCGCGCGGCTCGCCCGCGAATATGGCCAGGCCAAGGCCAGGGTGGCGGCGATGGGGTGAGGCGACTTCGGCGCGCGGTCTCGCCCCCGCCTCGCCGGAGCGTTCGCCCCGCCTCGCCCTTCCCTCGCCGCCGTTTTCCCCCCATATTCGTCGGATGCCCAAGACCCCCAGACCCGCCGGCCGCCCGGCGCGCCCCCGCGCCTCCAAGCCGGAGGTCCATCCGCTCGGCGACCACCTCGCCGCGCTGCTCAATCCCGCGCTGATCGAAAAGCCGCCGGGGCTCGGGGAGGCCGCGCAGGCGCGGTTCGAGCCGGCGTTGCACGACGAGGACAGCGAGCATCCGCGCGGCATGACCGGCGCGACCGCGACCGTCGAATCGCTCAAGCAGTTGCTCGAGCTCGGCGACCCCAACCTGCGCGGCGCGCGGCCGTGGACGCCGCACCGGCCGCCGCGCCCGGACAAGTCAGAGGGCGGCCGCCGCTTCGAGATCGTCTCGGAATATGCGCCGAAGGGCGACCAGCCCGAGGCGATCCGCGAGCTCGTCGACGGCATAGCGGCGCAGGAGCGCGACCAGGTGCTGCTCGGGGTCACCGGCTCCGGCAAGACCTTCACGATGGCCCAGGTGATCGAGAAGACCCAGCGGCCGGCGCTGATCCTGGCGCCCAACAAGACGCTCGCCGCCCAGCTCTACGGCGAGTTCAAGAGCTTTTTCCCGAACAACGCCGTCGAGTATTTCGTCTCCTACTACGACTACTACCAGCCCGAGGCCTATGTCCCGCGCACCGACACCTACATCGAGAAGGAATCCTCGATCAACGAGCAGATCGACCGGATGCGCCATTCGGCGACCCGCTCGCTGCTCGAGCGCGACGACGTCGTCATCGTCGCCTCGGTGTCGTGCATCTACGGCATCGGCTCGGTCGAGACCTATACCGCGATGACCTTCTCGCTGAAAACAGGGGAGACGATCGACCAGCGCCAGCTCGTCGCCGACCTCGTCGCGCTGCAGTACAAGCGCTCGCTCGGCGACTTCACCCGCGGCGTGTTCCGGGTGCGCGGCGACACCATGGAGATCTTCCCCGCCCATTACGAGGACCGCGCCTGGCGGATCGGCTTCTTCGGCGACGCGATCGAATCGATCGCCGAATTCGATCCCCTGACCGGCAGGAAGACGCAGGACCTCGAATTCGTGAAGGTCTACGCCAACAGCCATTATGTGACGCCGCGCCCGACGCTGCTGCAGTCGATCAAGGCGATCAAGGACGAGCTGCGCGTGCGGCTCGACCAGCTGCACGCGGGCGGCCGCCTGCTCGAGGCGCAGAGGCTCGAGCAGCGCTGCCTGTTCGACCTCGAAATGCTCGAGGCGACCGGCTCCTGCGCGGGCATCGAGAATTATTCGCGCTATCTCACGGGGCGCCGGCCAGGCGAGCCGCCGCCGACGCTGTTCGAATACCTGCCCGACAATGCGCTCGTCTTCACCGACGAGAGCCATGTCACCGTGCCGCAGATCGGCGCGATGTACAAGGGCGACTACCGGCGCAAGGCGACGCTCGCCGAATATGGCTTCCGCCTGCCCTCCTGCATGGACAACCGGCCGCTGCGCTTCGAGGAATGGGACGCGATGCGGCCGCAGACCGTGCATGTCTCGGCGACGCCGGGCTCCTGGGAGATGGACCGGACCGGGGGGATATTCGTCGAGCAGGTGATCCGGCCGACCGGCCTCATCGATCCGCCGGTCGAGGTGCGGCCGGCGCGCAGCCAGGTCGACGATCTGCTCGGCGAGGTCCGCGAAGTCGCGCTGCACGGCTATCGGACGCTGGTCACCGTGCTGACCAAGCGGATGGCCGAGGACCTCACGGAGTATCTCCACGAGAACGGCGTGCGCGTGCGCTACATGCATTCGGATATCGACACGATCGAGCGCATCGAGATCATTCGCGACCTCCGCCTCGGCGCGTTCGACGTGCTCGTCGGCATCAACCTGCCCGAATGCGCGCTGGTCGCGATCCTCGACGCCGACAAGGAGGGCTTCCTGCGTTCGGAGACCTCGCTCGTGCAGACGATCGGCCGCGCCGCGCGCAACGTCGACGGCAAGGTGATCCTCTACGCCGACGTCGTCACCGGTTCGATGACCCGCGCGATGGCCGAAACGACGCGCCGGCGCAGCAAGCAGGAGGCCTACAACATCGCCAACGGCATCACGCCGGCCTCGATCAAGCGCGGCATCGCCGACATACTCGGCTCGGTCTATGAAGCCGACCACGTCACGGTCGACGCCGGGCTGGCGGGCGGCGGCGAGGGCGTGCTGCTCGGCCACAATCTCAAGGCGACGATCGCCGATTTCGAGAAGCGGATGAAGGAGGCGGCGGGCAATCTCGAATTCGAGGAGGCGGCGCGGCTGCGCGACGAGATCAAGCGGCTGCAGGCGGTCGAACTGGCGGTCGGCGACGATCCGCTGGCGCGGCAGGCGGCGATCGAGGCGATCGGCGGCGGCTACAAGGGCGAGCGCAAGTTCGGCAAGGCGGCCAACACCCCCGCAAGCCGCGCGCACAAGCCGACCGACGCCGACATGGGCCCGCACAATTGGGGCGGCGGCGAGGCGCGGCCGAGCGGCGCGGCAATCCGCGGGCGGCGACGCGGCCCGTGATCCGCCGGCGCGCCCTCCCGCGCCGCTACGGGCGCAACAGGAGGAGCCCGTCGGAAGCGCCGGCCGCCGCCGCGGCGTGCGCCGGCGGCCCCGGCTCAGCCGCGACCTCCATCGCCCAATAGACCCCGAGCCGGCTCTGCGCATCCTTGGCGATCGCGATCCCGAACCGGGTCGCCTGCGGCAGCAGCAGATTGGCGTCGTGCTCGGGCGAATGGCGCCAGCCCGCCATCGCCTCCGCGGTCGATCCATAGCCGCCGCCGATGTTCTCGCCAGCGCGCACTGTGTCGACGTCCGCCGCTTCGAGCCGCGCCGCATAGCCGCCGCCGAGGTCGTGCGACAGCGCATTGGCGGCGACCATCGCGTCGGCCTCGCGCTGCGCCATCGCGGTCAGCGCGGGATCGAGCCGCACCGGCCCGAGGCCGTGGGTGGCGCGATAGGCGGTGAGCATCGCCGCGGCGGCGGCGGGATCGACGCGCGCCTCGGCGATCGTCCGCCATGCCTGCGCGCTGATCGGGCGGGTCAGCGGTTCCTCGCCGCCGCAGCCCGCTAGGCCGAGCGCCGCCCCGAGAGCGATCAGGTCGATCAACCGCATGCGATCCCGCCTGTTCCCCGCCGCCGGCGGCCCCGGGGGCGGCCCCCGGGCGGCGCGGCCGACTCGCCAATGCGTCAATAATAGCGCGGGATCGGGCCGTTGTGCGGCGTCATGCGGTCCGACAGGTCGAACAGGACCTCGTCGACGAAGCACCAGCCCCAGCCCTCGGGTGGATCATAGCCCTCGATGATCGGGTGCCCGGTCGCCTCGAAATGCCTGGTCGCGTGCCGGCCCGGCGACTGATCGCAGCAGCCGACATGGCCGCAGGTGCGGCATACGCGCAGGTGGAACCAGGCCTCGCCGAGACGCAGGCATTCCTCGCAGCCGAGCGCGCTCGGCGTCACTTGTCGGATGGTGTCGAGATGCGTGCACCGGATCGCCATGGCGGCTCCCTCTGGTCAGAGCGTGGGGCTCGAGAAATCGGCGAGGAAGCCGTGCAGCGCCTGCACGACCTGCGCGCCCTCGCCGATCGCGGCGCCGACGCGCTTGACCGATCCCGCGCGCACGTCGCCGACCGCGAACACGCCGGCGATCGAGGATTCGAGAGGCGCGCGCGGGCGTCCGGTCTCGCCGCAGCGGGCGCCGGTCAGCACGAATCCGGCCTTGTCGAGCGCGACGCCGCAGCCGTCCAGCCAGCCGGTCGCGGGGTCCGCGCCGATGAACAGAAAGACGTTGCGGATCGGGACTTCGGACTCGGCGTCGGTCCCGCGGACGCGCCAGCGCACCCGTTCGAGGCTGCCATTCGGCGCGCCGAGCAGCCCGACGATCTCGGTCCTGGTCATCAGTTCGATGTTCGGCGTCGCGGCGATCCGGTCGATCAGATAGCGCGACATGCTCTCGGCGAGGCCCGCCGCGCGCACCATCATGCGCACCCGCGCGGCGTGGCCGGAAAGAAACACCGCCGCCTGTCCCGCCGAATTGCCGCCGCCGACGAGGACGACCTCCTCGCCCGCGCACAGCCGCGCCTCGATCGGCGAGGCCCAGTACCAGACGCCGCGCCCCTCGAACCGGGCGAGGTCGGCGATGTCAGGGCGCCGATAGCGCGCGCCGGACGCGACGACGACCGTGCGCGCCGCGACGCGGTCGTCGCCGTCGAGTTCGATTCCGAGCCCGCCGTTCGCGCGCGCGCAGTCGAGCGTCGTGACGCGCGCGGGAATCATCATTTCGGCGCCGAATTTCTGCGCCTGGATCGAAGCGCGCGCGGTCAGCGCCTGGCCAGAAATTCCAGTGGGAAAGCCGAAATAATTCTCGATCCGCGCGCTGGCGCCGGCCTGGCCGCCATAGGCGCGCGAGTCCAGCACCACCACCGAGAGGCCCTCCGAGGCTGCATAGACGGCGGTCGCCAGGCCCGCGGGGCCGGCGCCCACCACTGCGACGTCATAGACGACCTCGCGCCGCGCGCCGCCGATCATGCCGAGTTCGCGCGCGAGCGCGGTCTCGGTCGGATTGTGCAGCACGGCGCCGTTCGGACAGACGACCAGCGGCAGCCCGCCCGCCTCCGCCGCATAATGGGCGACGAGATCGCCAGCCTCGCGATCGGTCGCGGGATCGAGCAGATGTTGCGGCCAGCCGTTGCGGGCGAGAAAGCCCTGCAGCCGCACGATGTCGGCCATGTCTGGAGCGCCGACCAGCGCGGGGCCGCCGACGCCCGACTGGATCAGATTGACCCGGCGCAGGATCAGCGCGCGCATGATCCGCTCGCCCAGATCCGCCTCGGCGACGAGCAGGGCGCGAACGCCGGGCGGGGGAATCAGCAGCGCCTCGACCGCGCCCTCGGCGACGCCGTCGACGAGGGTGGCGCGGTTGGAGAGCTGGCCGACCTCGGCGACGAACTGGCCGGCGCCCTGATCGGCGACCGGCGTCACATGGCCCATGCCGTCGCGCTGGGTGATCGCGACATGGCCGGAGAGAATCGCGAACATGCCGGGCGCCGGCCTGCCGGTCTCGAACAGCCTCTCGCCGTCGGCGTAGCGGCGCAGCGTCCCGAACCGGCGCATGCGGTCGATTTCCGCCGCCGTCAGGGTCGGGAACGTCTGGTCGTAGCGCGAGCCGGCCGGCGCCTTGGCCAGCGCCTGGGCGATCGCGTCCGGCTTCGTCTCGTCCCCCGCCATTCCGCTCGCCCTCGCCCTCGTGCGACAGGGGTAATCCATCGCGCCGCCCGCGCCAAGGCTTGCAGGAAAAGCACACGGATCCGGCGCGGCGCGAATTTTTGCGATAGGATCGCCCGCGGGGGGCAGACGGCGCGGGAGACGACAGGCTTCCGCATCCGCGCGTCGCCGCAATGGCGAAAGGAGAGACGGGATGAACGGAAGGCGCTTTTATGGCGTTCGGGTCGAGGGAGCCAAATACGGCGTCGGCTTCGGATCGGCGCTCGCGATCGCCATTTCCTACGTCAACAATCATTCGATCCTGTGGGCGATCATCGACGGGATTCTCGGCTGGATCTACGTCATCTTCTTCGCGCTGTTTCGCTGACGCCGGGAGGAACAATCATGGATCGCCGCATCGTCATCGCCGGCCTGCTCGCCGGCGCTGCGGCCGACGGCAGGGCCGTCGCGCAGGATGCCCCGCCCGGCCGTCGCATCGTCGAGCATTTCGCCGCAGCCCTCTCCGCGCATGACATCGCCGCCTTCGCCGCGCTGTTCGCGGAGGACTACGTGAACCACCAGACCAGCGCCGCCGCGCCGCCGCCGGCGCCAGGGGTCGCGCCCAAGCAGGCGACGGTCGGCTTCTTCGCGGGAAGGCTGAAGGGCCTGCCCGATCTTGCCGTCGCGATCGAGGCGATAGTCGCCGCCGACGACAAGGTCGCCGCGAGCTTAGTCTATTCGGGAACCCACGACGGCACCTATCTCGGCGTGCCGCCGACGGGCAAGAAGCTCCGCTTCACCTCCTGCGACATCTTCCGGATCCGCGACGGGCTGATCGCAGAGCATTGGGGCATGGGCGACATCGCCGGGACGCTGGCGCAGATGAAGGGGTGAAGTCAGGCCGCGCCGAGCTTCACCCGCGACGTCCGCCCCGCAACGCCGGCCCGAGCAAACGAGGGAGCGTTCCGCCTCGTCGGGAAAGCTCTCGAACCCGGACCGGCGTTTGACTTCAAGCTTCTGTCGTTCTATTCGCATTCCCAATCTTCGTCAGGTTCGTCCCTCGTCGATCAGCCGACCCGCCCGCGAGGCGGGCGGCGCCCGTCCGGCAGCGCGTGGCGCCCCCGGGCGCGATCTGCGTTGGACTCTTCGGGAGCGGGCCATGTTCGAGAGCCTTTCGGAAAAGCTCTCCGGCATATTCGAAAAGCTGACCGGCCGCGGCGCCCTCTCCGAGGAGGACGTCAACGCCGCGATGCGCGAGGTGCGGCGGGCGCTGCTCGAGGCTGACGTCGCGCTCGAGGTCGTGCGCTCGTTCATCGACCGCGCGCGGACGCGGGCGGTCGGCGCCGCGGTGCTGAAATCGGTCACCCCCGGCCAGATGGTCGTCAAGATCGTCCATGACGCGCTGGTCGAGACGCTCGGCGGCGACAGCCAGGCCATCGATCTCAACGCGCCGGCGCCGGTCGCGATCATGATGGTCGGCCTGCAGGGCGCCGGCAAGACGACGACCACCGCCAAGATCGCCAAGCGGCTTTCCGAGCGGATGAAGCGCAAGGTTCTGATGGCCTCGCTCGACGTCAAGCGTCCCGCCGCGCAGGAGCAGCTCGCCGTGCTCGGCCGCCAGATCGGCGTCGACACCCTGCCGATCGTCGCCGGCCAGGGCCCTGTGGAGATCGCAAAGCGCGCCGAGACCGTCGCGCGGCTGCAAGGCTACGACGTCGTGCTGCTCGACACCGCCGGGCGCACCCACATCGACGAGCCGCTGATGGCGGAAATGGCCGAAATCCGCGACGCGACCCGGCCGCATGAAATCCTGCTGGTCGCCGATGCGCTGACCGGCCAGGACGCGGTCAATCTGGCCAAGAGTTTCAACGAGCGGGTCGGCGTCACCGGCATCGTGCTGACCCGGGTCGACGGCGACGGGCGCGGCGGCGCCGCGCTGTCGATGCGTGCGGTCACCGGCAAGCCGATCAAGCTGCTCGGCGTCGGCGAGAAGATGGACGCGCTCGAGGACTTCCATCCCCAGCGCCTCGCCGACCGCATCCTCGGCATGGGCGACATCGTCAGCCTGGTCGAGAAGGCGGCTGCGAACATCGACATGGCGCAGGCGGCCAAGATGGCCGAGCGCATGCGCAA
>JBEKEI010000060.1:0-23651 GCA_050013915.1 Roseiarcus sp. | reverse complement strand
CAATTCTTTTTTAGGGGTTTTGAGCGATTTCAGGGGTTTGCGGGCAAATTGAAGCCGCGTGGAGGGGCCTGCGCCGTTTCGGCGGTCAAAGGGCCCCGGCGGCGGCGGCGATTTGAACACCGACGAATGGCGCCGCGAACGAACCAGACTCGCCAACCGCGCGGATCGCCCCGGTGGGCGCTTCTCGACGTCGCATGAGCGGGCGCCGCGGGAGTTGCGCAAAGATCGACCCCTTTCGAATTCCAGTCGCGATTCCCGCCCCGCCGCCGCTGGCGCGCCGCCGCAGGCATCATCTATGACGACCACACCATATCCAGAAATATGGAACATGTCCAGCAGAATTTCTATATATCAGAATCACCCGGCGTGGCTGCCTGACCGGCCGCGGCGCCGGCGAGCGAAGCCGGGCAAACGCCCGAAGGCGCCGGCGTTAGTTCGGCCAGGTCGCGCCCTGCGCGTTGACGTAGATTGCGTAGAGCGAGGTGGTGCCGCAGATGTAGAGCCGGTTGCGCTTGGGGCCGCCGAAGCAGACGTTGGCGACGACCTCGGGAACCTTGATCTTGCCGAGCAGCACGGCGTCGGGCGCGTAGACGTGCACGCCGTCGCCGGCCGATGTCCACAGATTGCCCTTCGCATCGAGGCGGAAACCGTCGAACATGCCGACCGTGCAGGTCGCGAACAGGGTCGCGGGGCCGAGCGATCGGCGGTCGGCGCCGAGCTCGGCGACGCGGATGTGGCGCGGGCCGTTCTGGAGATGGCTCGCGCCGGTGTCGGCGATGTAGAGCCGCGTCTCGTCGGGCGAGAAGGCCAGACCGTTCGGCTTGACGAAATCGGTCGCCGCCGCCGTCACCTCGCCGCTCGCCGGGTCGAGGCGATAGACATTGCTGGCGCCGATTTCCGACGGCGCGGCGTCGCCCTCGTAATTGGAGTCGATCCCGTAGGTCGGGTCGGTGAACCAGATCGAGCCGTCGGACTTGACGACGACGTCGTTGGGCGAATTCAGCCGCTTGCCCTGAAAGCGGTCGGCGAGCGTCTTGCGCGACCCGTCATGCTCGATCCGCGAGACGCAGCGGCCGCGATGCTCGCATGAGATCAGCCTGCCCTCGCGGTCGACGGTATGGCCGTTGTGGTTCATCGCCGGCGCCAGGAACACCGAGACCGATCCGTCGGTCTCGTCGTAGCGCAGCACGCGATCATTGGGGATGTCGGACCAGACGAGATATTTGCCGGCCGGGAAATAGGCCGGCCCCTCGGCCCAGCGGCAGCCGGTGTAGAGCTTGTCGAGATGGACGTTGCCGTGCGCGAGCCGCTCGAAGCGCGCGTCGAGGACTTCGATGCTGGGCGTGAACATGGACGCTTCTTCCCCCTGGTCGGGCGGCGGGAATCCCGCCGCCGCGCTGAGGCGATTTTCGCCGTTCCGGGCGCCGCGCGCAAGCCCGGGGCGTCACTCCGCGGGCGCGCCGACCGGCGCCGCGGCGCCGATCTCGGGCAGGGGTCGGCTGGTCTTCCTGCGCCGCCCGGCGAGCAGCGAATCGACCTTGTCGAGGTAGAAGTAGATCACCGGCGTGATGTAGAGCGTCAGCACCTGGGAGACGCAGAGGCCGCCGACGATCGCGATCCCGAGCGGTTGGCGCAGTTCCGATCCGGCGCCGGCGCCCAGCGCGATCGGCAGCGCGCCGAGCAGGGCCGCCATCGTGGTCATGATGATCGGGCGGAAGCGGATCAGCGCCGCCTCGCGGATCGCCGTCAGCGCGTCGAGCCCGCCCTCGCGCCGGCGCTCGATCGCGAAATCGACCATCATGATCGCGTTCTTCTTGACGATGCCGATCAGCAGCAGGATGCCGATGATCGCGATCACCGACAGATCCATATGGAACCATTCGAGCGCGAGCAGCGCGCCGATGCCGGCCGAGGGCAGGCCCGAGAGAATGGTGATCGGGTGGATGTAGCTTTCGTAGAGCACGCCCAGCAGGATGTAGATTGTCAGGACCGCGGCCATCAGGAGCGCCCCCTGTCCGGCGAGCGCCTGCTGGAACAATTGCGCATTGCCGGCGAAGCCGGTGATGATGCTCGGCGGCAGATTGGCCGTGCGCTCCAGGCCGCGGATCGCCTCGATCGCCTGGCCGAGCGACAGATCGGGCGCGAGATTGAACGAGATGGTGACCGCCGGCTGCTGCGCCTGGCGATTGATCTGCAACGGTCCGACCGAACGGGTCATGGTCGCCAGTTCGTCGAGCGGCACGAGGCCGCCGCCCGAGGCGGAGACATAGATGCGGCCGAGCGCCGCCGGATCGTCCTGGAAACTGGCGTCGGCCTCCATGATCACCTGGTAGTCGTCGGCCTCGGTGAAGATCGTCGAGATCTGCCGCGTGCCATAGGCGTTGTAGAGCGCCGTGCGCACCTGATCGGTCGTGACGCCGAAGGCGGCCGCCTTTTCGCGATCGATCTCGACCCGGACCTGCGGATTGGTGATCTGCAGGTCGCTGTTCACGTCGCGCAAGCCCGGCAGTTTGGCGATCGCCCGCTCCATCTCCGGCGCCTTGACGTAAAGCGAGTCGATGTCGCCCGATTGCAGCGTGTACTGGTATTTGGCGCGCGCGATGCGGCCGCCGGTGAACTGCAGATTCTGGACCGGCTGAAGGATCGTGCGCAGACCGGGAATCGCGCCGGTCTCGCCGCGCAACCGCGCCATCACCGCGTATATCGGGCCGCGCTGGTCCTTCTCCTTCAGCTTGATGAACAGGAATCCCTTGCTCGTCACGCCGCCGAACCCGACCGCCGAGGTGACATAGTCGACCGCCGGATCGTCCTGGACGATCCGCGACGCCAGCATCTGGCGCTGCGACATCGCCTCGAAGCTCGTGTCCGGCTGCGCCTCGGTGATGCCGCTGAGGAATCCGGTATCCTCGTCGGGAAAAAAGCCCTTGGGGACGTTCGCGTAGAGCGAGAAGGCGACATAGCCGGTCGCGAATGTCGCCAGCAGCGCCAGCAAGCGGAACCTGAGGACGAAGTCCAGGGAGACCCTGTAGCCGGTCGCAAGGCCGTCGACGAACAGATCCGAAAGGCGCGAGAACGGCCCCGCCGCGGCGCCGTGCCTGGGCGCGCTGAGGATTCGCGCGCACAGCATCGGGGTCAGCGTCAGCGAGACGAAGCCGGAGACCAGGATCGCGACCGTGATCGTGACCGCGAATTCGCGAAAGACGCGCCCGACGACGCCGCTCATCAGCAGGACGGGGATGAACACCGCGACCAGCGAGAAGGTGATCGACAGGATCGTGAAGGCGATTTCGCCCGATCCCTTGAGCGCCGCCTCGAACGGCTTCATCCCGCTCTCGATGTGACGCGTGATGTTTTCGAGCATCACGATGGCGTCGTCGACCACGAAGCCGACGGACAGGGTGATTGCGAGCAGGGAAATGTTGTCGATCGAATAGCCGAACAGGTACATGAAGGCGCAGGTGCCGATCAGCGACACCGGCAGGGCGAGCGCCGGGATGATGGTCGCCGACGCCGACTTCAGGAACACGAAGATGACCGCGATCACCAGCACGACCGACACAAGCAGCGTCCGCTGGACGTCGTCGATCGACTGCCGGATCGAAACCGAGCGGTCGTTGAGGATTTTCACGTCGACGGCGGGCGGCAGTTGCGACTGGTAATAGGGAATCCTGGCCTTCACGCTGTCGACGACATCGACCGTATTGGCGTCGGATTGCCTGTAGATCGCCAGCACGATCGAGCGGGTGTCGCCGACCCAGCCGGCGAGCTGGTTGTTCTCGACCGAATCATAGACGCGCGCGACTTCGCTGAGCCGGACCGGCGCGCCGTTTCGCCAGGCGATGACGAGATTGTCGTATTCGGCCGCGTGCGGCATCTGTCCGGTGGCGTCGACGGTGACGTTCTGTCGGGCGCCGAGCATGGCGCCGACCGGCGTCGAGGAATTGGCGGCGGCGACCGCGCTCTGAACGCTGTCGAGCGTCAGGCCGCGCGCCGCCGCCTTGTCGGAGTCGACGTCGACGCGCACCGCGAATTTCTGCTGGCCGAACACCTGAACCTGCGCGACGCCGGTCAGCTGGGATATTTGCTGGGCGAACACCAGTTCGGCGTAGTCGTCGACCTGCGTCAGCGGCAGCGTCTTGGAGACGAGGCCGATGAACAGGATCGGGCTGTCGGCGGGATTGAGCTTCTGGAAGCTCGGCGGAGCCGGCAATTGCGGCGGCAGCTTGCGCAGGGTCGCCGAAATGTTGGATTGCACGTCGAGCGAGGCGCCGTCGATGCTGCGATCGAGATCGAACTGCATGACGATGCTGGTACGCCCGAGGTTCGACGACGAGGTCATCATCGTCATGCCCGGAATGGTGGCGAAGGCGCGCTCCAGCGGCCCCGCGACCGAGGACGCCATCGTGTCGGGGCTGGCGCCCGGCAATTGCGCATAGACCGCCACGGTCGGAAAATCGACCCGGGGCAGGGCCGCGACCGGCAATTGCCGGTAGCCGAACATGCCGAATACGATGAACGACACCATCAGCAGGGTCGTCATCACCGGGCGGCGGATGCACAGCGCCGAAAGGGACACTCAGCTCGCCCCTTTCTGCGGCTCGCGCATCTCGACCTTCGCGCCCTCGACCAGCAGCAGCGCGCCGTCGACGACGACGGTCTCGCCGCCGTCCAGCCCCTTGGTCACCACGGTCTCGCCGTTCTGGGTGCGCGCCACTTCGACGGGCTGGACATGGGCTGCGCCGTTGACGATCGTGAAGACATAATTGCCGATCTGGCCGATCTGGATCGCCTCCCTCGGCGCGACGACGGTGCCCGGCTCGACGCGCAGCGTCACCTGCAGATTGCACAACTGACCGGGCCAGAGCGTCTCGTCCTCGTTGTCGAACACGGCGCGCGCCGTGATCGTGCCGGTGCCGGGGTCGACCGCGTTCTCGATCAGCGCGAGCTTGCCTTGCGCGCTCCGCTTCGAGCCCTGCGGGGTCGCCACGACCGGGGCGCCGCTCTTCATGGCGGCGCGCAGCGCGGGCAGCAGGGTCTGGGTCACGGAAAACGAGACGTAGATCGGCGAAATCTGGTTCAGCGTCGCAAAGGCCCCGGCCGCGCTGTTGTCCCCGGTCCGCACGATGTTGCCGACCTTGATCGCCACGGTGCCAATGCGCCCGGAGATCGGCGCGACGATCGTGTACCAGCCGAGCTGGACCTGCAGATTGTCGATCGCGGCGAAATCGCCGAGAATCGCAGCCTGGTTGGTCGCCACGGCGGTCCGCGCATTGTCGAGGTTGACGACCGGCGTCGCCGATCGCGCGACAAGATCGGTGTAGCGCGACACGTCCCGTTGCGCCTGTTCGAGCTGCGCCTGATCCTTGGCGAGCTGGGCCTGGGCTCCCTTCAGCTGGGCTTCCGTCTGGCGCGAGTCGAGCTTGAACAGGACGTCGCCCGCCTTGACCGCGGCGCCGTCCGCCACCAGCACCTCGTCGACGGCGGCGTCGACGCGCGAGCGCAACGAGACCGTCGCGATCGGCTGGACCGTGCCGATGGAGTCGATCCGCCACGGCAGATCCTTGCGCGCGGCCTTGGCGACCACGACGATGACCGGCCGCGCCGGCGGCGGCGATGCGGGCTGCTGAGCAGCGGTCGCGGGGCCGTCCCGCCCGGGGGCTGCGCCGGGCAGAAATTCATGCAGCTTCCAGGCGTAGGCGCCGGCGGCGGGCGACCAGTTCGCCACGCTCGCGGGCGCATAAGCGCCGTAGCCACAGACCGCGGCCGCCGCCAACAAGACAAAGCCCGCGACCCCGCGAAATCCCATGCGATCGGCTCTCCCACAAGCCCCGAAGTCGCCCCCGCCCGGATCGGCCTCGGGAGAACCACGAACCCGCCCGGGGCTCGAATTTCGCTTGCGCCTCTTCGAATCCAAGCTTTATCGAACAAAGATTGACCGATTCCTAGGGCCAAAGCCCCGTCGTCTCAAGTTGAGCGGATCTTCACATGAACGTGACGGCCGGATCGGCGCCGCCGTCAGGACCGCGCGGGCCGTTCGTTGCGCAGGCGTTCGTAGTCGAAGCGCACGGCGTCCGCGCCGTGGGCGCGTTCGAGCCGGCGCACGGTGAAATGGCCGCGCGCGACGGTCTGGAAATGCTCGGTGAAGGCGAGATTGACCGCCGCGCCGCCGACCGCGCCGAGCACGGGAATCGCCTGGGCGGCGACTTTCTGACTGACGACCAGCCCGAAACGGGCGCCGATCTGCGCGACCAGCCGGACCAGGATCGGCGCTGTTTCGTCGGCGAGCCCGCGCTGGAGGATGAAACGCGCGCTCTCGCCGACGGTCTTGGCGAGCAGCGTGCGGACGGCGAAATAGCCGCCATCGACGGCGGCGTCGGCTGCGCTGCGGCCGCCGAGCGCGAACACTTCGACGCAGGCGAGCGCCGCCTCGGGCTGGGAGATATCCTCGCCCTCCTCGCGCGCGATCTGCGCGATCGAGCGCAGCATGATGGTCGTGGAGACGGGCAGTTCGAACGCGATGGCGCCCAGACCGAACGCGCCGCCGGCGGCGCCTGACGCCGCCGCCAGCGCCTTGTGCATGCCGGTCGCGGCCCTCGGCGGGGCCTTGACGTCGACGGTGCGCAGGGCGATGCGCAAGGCGGCGCGAAGGGCCGATTCGGTCGCGCGCGCGACGAGCTCGCGAGCCGGCGCGGGCAGGGCGCGCCCGGCCGTCTCGATCTGCCGGCCGAGCAGATTGGCGAGCCGCGACGCGAAGCCGCCGCCCTCGAGCGCGCGTACCGCAGCGCGCAACTGTTCGATCTCGCCCGCCGTCAGGAGATCGGGCATCGCTTCGATCGTCATGGATCCCATCCCGCCGGGCGCCGTCCGGTCGGGCCCAGGCCGCAGATATAGGCGCTTTGGGCGCCCGGCCAAGCCCGGCGGCCGGCCGCGCTCAGTTCGCCACGATGAGGGCGAGGCTGGCGGTCCCGGCCGCCCAGCAATAATAGGCGAAGGGATTGAGCGCCTCGAACTCGTGGCGGCGGAAATAGCGCATCAGGCCGACGATGCTGAGATAGGCGACGATGCCGGCCGCGATTCCCGAAACGATCGCCGCGCCGCCCAAGGTCGCCCCCTCGCGCAGCAGCCTGGGCGCCTCGACGACGGTCGCCCCCAGCATGATCGGCGGCGCCATCAGGAACGAGAAGCGCGCCGATTCCTTGTGCTCGAGCCCCGCGACGACGCCGGCGACGATCGTCGCGCCGGAGCGTGAAATTCCGGGGATCAGCGCAAAGCATTGGGCGATCCCGATCGCCAGGGCGCCCTTCCAGTTCAGTCGTTCGAGCTTGCCGGTCGCCTGTCCGGCGACCCTGTCGCCGCCGAACAGGATCAAGCCGTTCACGACGAGGAAGATTGCGGCGATCCAGGGCGCCGCGAAGGCTTCGCCCAGCAGCTTGCGGAACCCGAAGCCGACGACGACCGCCGGGATCGTCGCCAGGACGACGAACAGGAAAATGCGCCTGTCGGCGCCCGCCCTGGCGCCGGACCGGTTGAGCAGCGACGAGGCGAAGGCGATCCAGTCGCGCCAGAAATAGGCGAGCAGCGCGATCGCGGTGCCCAAATGCATGACGACGAGATAGGCGAGCCAGTCGGGCGCCCGCTGATCGACGCCCCAGTGCAACAGGCGCGGCAGGATGACCGCGTGGCCGAGGCTGCTGACCGGGAACAATTCGGTGACGCCCTGCAGAATCGCCATGACGATCGCTTGCAACACAGTCATGCGCGGCCGAGCCTCGTCCGATCAAAAAGGCGGGCCGGTCCAAGATGAACGGGCCCGCCCGACTCCAGGCTGTTTCTTCGTGATCAGCAGACGGCGTGCCCGCATTTGTGCACGCTGTCGAGCTTCTGCTTGAGCTGGTCGAAACCGACGGCGCCGACGACGACTTCCTCGCCGACCACGAAGGTCGGCGTGCCGTTGATCTGCAGCACGTCCGCCATGTGCATCACCTCGTTCAGACCCGCCGTCACGTCGGGGCTTTCGATGTCCTTGGCGAGGCGCTCCATGTCGACGCCCATCTCCCTGGCGACGGTGAGCGCCTCGGCCTTGCCGACCGGGCCGTGGCTGTTGAGCAGCTTGTAGTGGAACTGCCAGAACTTGTCGCCGTGCAGCTGGTTGCGGACCGCGATCGCGACCTTGGCGGCCTCGACCGAGCCCGGACCGAGGACGGGGAAATCCTTGAGGACGAGCTTGAGGTTGGGGTCGGCCTGCATCAGCTTGACCATGTCGGGCAGGGCGCCCTTGCAGTAGTGGCAGTTGTAATCGAAGAACTCCACGAGCGTCGCGTCGCCCTTGGGATTGCCGACATTGGCCTGATGGACCGAGGAGAACAGCGCGGCGGCCTGGTCGGCGACCGCGCTCTGGCGCGCCTCCGCCTCGACCTGCTTGTCGCGCTTGTCGAGCGCTTCGATCGCCGCCCGCAGCACGTCGGGATTGTTGATGAGGTAGTCCTTCATGATCGCGCCGATCTCGGCCTTCTGTTCGGGGGTGAACTCGGCGGCGCAGACCGGCGCCGGAAGGGTTCCCCACAGCGCCCCCGACAGAGCCGCGGCGAACGTCAACCCGATCGACCGTTTCATTGCTTTCTCCCTGACCCGACCGACCAAGCCGCGCCGGGCAATCCCGGCGGCCCGGCGGCGACGCCCCGACGCTTCGTTCTTGTAAGGCCCCGAGCGCGCGCGGCCAAGAAGGCCGTCAGGCCTTCACGGTTTCGTGCGAACCCGCGGGTCTGGCCATCATTCTCCCGCGAATGTGGCGCGCGCGCGCCGCCACCATCCCGAGCGCTTGGGCCGGGAGGGATCCTCGACCTCGGCCTGCCGCGACGGGGCGCTCGCGGTCGCCCGGGAAGCCGCCGCCGGCGCCCCGTCTTCGGCGCCCGCATCCGCGGGCGGCGCTTCCTCGACGTCAGTTCCCTCGACGATCGCCTCTCGAACCTGACTCCAGGCGTGGCCGTCGGCTTCGGCGTCGCCGATCGGGGGTCGTTCGGCCTCCTCGTCGGCGCCGCCCGTCGCTTGCGAAACTTCGGCCGCCTCGCCCGCCGGCTGCTCGCCGGCCTCAAAACCGGGCGCGCGCGGCCCGCGGCCGCGATCGCCGCGGCGCGGCCCGCGGGCGCGACGCGCACGGCCCGGAACGCCGCGGGGTCGTCCCTCCTCGAGAGCTTGGCCTTCTTCCGGAGCCTCGTCGAGGGCCGAGGCCGGAATCGCCAGATCGCCGCCGATCTCGGCGATGACCGCCAATCCGGAATCGGTCGGCTGCGGCGCGTCCGGATTGAAACCCTCCGACGGTCCGCGCTCGCCGCGGCGCCGGCGCCGCCGCCGCCGCCTGCGTCCCGCTTCGCCCTCCTCGGCCGCCGGTCGTTCGCCCCTCGGAGCCTGGCGCGCCGACTGACCCTGCGCCTCCTCCTCGGACGGTTCGCCGCTCGCCGCTTCCTCGGCTTCCGTATCCGATTCCTCGCCGGCCCGCAGCTCGTCCTCGATCTCCTCGTCCGAGGGCATCGCATAGTCGAGCCGAGGCGCTTCCGGCACGGCGTCGTCGGCCCTGACCCCGGTCGCCGGTTCGCCGCGCTCGAAGGCGTGGTAGTTGACCCCGGTCAGCGTGTCGTCCGCGGCCAGGATGACGGTGACCCCGAACCGCCGCTCGAGATCGCGCAGGTGGGCGCGCTTCTGGTTGAGGATGTAGAGCGCGACCTCGGTGCGGGTGCGCACGATCATGTTGTGCGAGGCGCTCTTGATCAGCGCGTCTTCGAGCACGCGCAGGACGTGCAGGGCGATCGAGGCCGTCGAGCGCACGACTCCGGCGCCCATGCAATGGGCGCACACGACCGTCGAGCCTTCGAGCACGCCGGTGCGGATTCGCTGGCGCGACATTTCGAGCAGGCCGAAATGCGAGATGCGCCCGACCTGGATGCGCGCGCGATCGTTCTTGAGCGCGTCCTTGACCCGCCGTTCGACCGCGCGATTGTTGCGTCCCTCCTCCATGTCGATGAAATCGACGACGATGAGCCCCGCCAGATCGCGCAGGCGCAACTGCCGGGCGACCTCGTCGGCCGCCTCGAGATTCGTGCGCAGCGCGGTGTCCTCGATATTGTGCTCGCGGGTCGAGCGGCCGGAGTTCACGTCGATGGCGACGAGAGCCTCCGTCTGGTTGATGACGATGTAGCCGCCCGACTTCAGCGTGACCTGGTTCGAGAACATCGCGTCGAGCTGCGCCTCGACGCCGACCCGGGCGAAGACCGGCTGGACGTCCCGGTACGGCAGGACGTTCTTGACCTGGCTCGGCATCAGCAGCCGCATGAATTCCCTGGCTTCGCGATAGGCGTCCTCGCCCGCGACGACGATTTCCTCGACGTCCTTGTTGTAGAGGTCGCGGATTGCGCGCTTGATCAGCGATCCCTCCTCATAGACGAGGGTCGGCGCGCTCGACGACAGCGTGAGTTCGCGAACCGTCTCCCACATCCGCAGGAGATATTCGAAGTCGCGCTTCACCTCGGCCTTGGTGCGCGACGCGCCCGCGGTCCGCAGGATCACGCCCATTCCCTCGGGCACTTCCAGATCCTGGGCGATCGACTTCAGCCGGCTGCGGTCGAGAGAATTGGTGATCTTGCGCGAAATCCCGCCGCCGCGCGCTGTATTGGGCATCAGCACGGAATAGCGGCCGGCGAGCGACAGATAGGTCGTCAGCGCAGCGCCCTTGTTGCCGCGCTCCTCCTTGACGACCTGCACGAGCAGAACCTGCCGACGCTTGATGACTTCCTGGATCTTGTACTGGCGACGCAGCCGCGGCGGGCGACGCGGCATCTCCTCCATCGCGTCGCCGCCGATGCTCTCGACCGCCTCGACCTCGCCTTCGTCGTCGACGCCCCGCCCATGGCGCGCCCGTGGAGCGGGCTGCTCGGCGCCGCCGTCGAGCGTCGTCACTTCGTGATCGTCTTCGTCCTCGTCGTCCTCGCCTTCGTCCAGGGGCGCGCCCTGCAGTTCGGCCTCGGCATGCGCCGACGCGTCGTCGGCCGCGGCGCCGACCTGCCCTTGATGATTTTCCGCCGTGGGCTCGAACGCGGCCGCCGACGGCTGGTCGACGCCCCAATCCGGCGGCTCCGCCCGGTCGGTCGCCGCCTCCGCGAAGTCGTCGTGGCTCTCGCTCGCCGGTTCGTCGGTCGTTTGATCCGGCGCATCCGCTTCGGCGCCGAATTCGGCCGGTTCGGCGCCGGCCGGGCGCTCGTCATCGCCGGGATCGGACGACGCGGGGGTGCGCTCCTCGGCTTCGGCGGGTTCGGATATCCGCTCGCCGTCGACGGCGCGCATCTCGGCCTCCTGCGGCCGCCCGCGCTTGTGGCGCCGACTGCGCCGTTCGCCGCGCGGCTCCTCGTCCTCCTCGTGGTGCGAGCGCGCCTCTTCTTCGAGGAGGGCCTGCCGGTCGGCGACCGGGATCTGATAATAATCGGGATGGATCTCAGAAAAGGCGAGGAAACCGTGGCGGTTGCCGCCGTAGTCGATGAACGCGGCCTGGAGCGAGGGCTCCACGCGCGTCACCTTCGCCAGATAGATATTGCCCCGCAGCGGTTTCTTGTTGGCGGATTCGAAATCGAATTCCTCGACCCGGTTACCTCGGAGAACGACCACCCGTGTCTCTTCGGGGTGGGAGGCGTCTATGATCATTTTGTTGGGCATGTCTTACTCTCTCGGGGCGCGCGTGCGCGGCTCCAGACGCCCGCGAGGGGCGGCTGGACTGGCGGCGCGCTGGGCCCGCATGGGATGGGTTGTGATCGGGATGGCTGAGATCGAGCGCAATGAACGTCGCGCTCGCGTCACGCACGACAAGGCCGGATCGCGCATTCTGATGGGCGATTGGGCGGCCTTGCGAACGTGATTCGAGCATTGCGCACCTGATAAGTCGGCGGAGTCGGTCCTCGTCGCCTATCGAGGGGCGCGAACCGCGCCGATGTCCCGCTTCGGGTCGCGGCGCGAAGGGGGTCAACCCGGCGCGCCGCATTCCAATCTTCGGCCGCAAAACCCTTGAAAAAAGGGAGGCGGTCGAAGCGACGGGCGTTGGCCCGCTGGTTTGGATTCTCCGCCGCGCCACGGCCGCCGTTCAGCCGCGCCGCCAGCGACCTCGGCAAACGACCGGCAAAACCGGCGCCGAGCGGAATCGATCCGAATGCAAAACAGATCCCACATAGGCATTGACGGGCAACTTGGCAAGGATTTTCCCGGTGTGTTGCGGGCCGGCCACAGCGTCTCGGCGAGCAAAGGCCTATGAGATCGGCCACGACAGAATTCATTAACCGCCAAGGCCCTATGGGTTGGCGTTGGCGTCGGCGTTGGCGTGGGCGCGTCGCTATTCCTTGATGCAGGGCGAACGAATGCCGTTCTGGGCCGACAAAGCGAAGAGACGGACGAGGACCGGCAGGCGGATGTCGATGCCTCCTCGCCGGGCGTTGGCGCTCGCCGCGGGCTTGGGTCTGGCGCTCGCCCCCTCGGCGCCGACCCTCGGCGCATCGCAGCCGCCGGTCGCGGTCGACGCGCGACTGGTCGACGAGGGCGCAGCCGCGACGCTGACCTTCGATCTTTCCGCGCCGGTCGAGGCGCGCGCGACCGCGATGGTCGACCCCGATCGCATCGTCATCGATGTCCCGGAAGTCAATTTCCAGGTGGATCCGGCGGTGGGCCGGGCGGTCCAGGGCCGCGCCCTCGGCGCGATCGTGAAGTCGTTCCGATTCGGTCTGTTCGGGCCCGGCAAGTCGCGGATCGTCATCGATCTCGCAGCGCCCGCCCGGGTGACCCGGATCGCGGCCCAGCCGATCGCCAAGGGCGCGGCCCCCGCGCGGCTGCAGATTGATCTGACGCCTTGCGACGCCGCGTCGTTCCGGCAGGCTGCGGCGGAGAGCGAGCGCGCCGCGGGGCCCGGCGCGGCCGCGCCGGCCGCCGCCGCTCGGCTCGCCGCCGCCGCTCCGTCGGCCGCGGGGCCGCCGACGATCGTTCTCGACCCCGGCCATGGCGGCGTCGACAGCGGGGCCATCGGCCCCGGCGGCGCCGTGGAGAAGACCCTGGTCTACGCTTTCGCCAGCGAGTTGGCGCAAAAGCTGGAGGCGACCGGGCGCTATCGCGTCCTGATGACCCGCAAAGGCGACGAATTCGTCTCGCTCGACGATCGCGTGAAAGTCGCGCGCGACGCCGACGCGGCGTTGCTGATCTCGATTCACGCCGACACGCTGCAGGCCGCCGCGGATGTCTCGGGCGCCACCGTTTACACCGTGGCGGACCGCGCCTCGGACGCGGAGGCCGCGCGCATCGCCGAGCGCGAGAACGCCGCCGACAAGGCGGCCGGCGTCGAGCAGAAGCAGGAGGCGGAGGGCGTCGCCGACATCCTGTTCGACCTCAAGCGGCGCGAGACGCGCGCCTACGCCCATATATTCTCGCGCGGCGTCGTCGAGGAATGGCGCGGCGTCGGCCGGCTCAACCGCAATCCCGAGCGTTCGGCCGGCTTCGTCGTGCTCAAGGCGCCCGACTTTCCCTCGGTCCTGCTGGAGCTCGGCTATCTCTCGAGCCCGCAGGATGTGAAGTCGCTGAATTCGCCCGACTGGCGCGCGCGGGCCGAGGTTTCGCTCGTGCGCGCCGTCGACCGCTTCTTAGTCGCGCGCGCCGATTCGGGCCGCGCCGTCAGCCGGACGGAGGCGAGCGCGACCCCCCAGGCCACCGTCGGCGCGCCCGCCCAAGTCGGTCCGTAGCCGGTCGCCGCCCGTGGCAAAAATGTCACTGGGGCGCGACGAGGCCGCCTTGGCGGCCGCAGCCGCGGGCGGGCGCAAATCCGCCCTGCTCGCAACACAAATTGATCCTCTCGTGCTTCTGCCTTAGGAGTGCGGCGCCGCTCTGCCCCGAGAACGGCGACTCTGGACACAGGATTTGATCGGCAAATGCGGCGAATCGCCCGTTTCATAGGCTTCGTTTTCGCCACTGGCGCGATCGTCTTCGTCATCGGCGCGGGGGTCATCGGGGCGATCGTCTGGAAGTATCAGCAGGACCTGCCCGACTACAGCCAATTGCAGAACTACGAGCCGCCCGTGATGACGCGCGTGCACGCCGGCGACGGCAGCCTGCTCGCCGAATATTCGCACGAGCGCCGGCTCTACCTGCCGTCCTCGGCGATTCCGCCGCTGGTGAAGGACGCGTTCATCTCCGCCGAGGACAAGAACTTCTACGTCCACCGCGGCTTCGATCCCGAGGGAATCCTGCGCGCGGCCTATGTCTTCCTGCAGGGCTCGAAGCACGTCCAGGGCGCCTCGACGATCACCCAGCAGGTCGCCAAGAATTTCCTGCTCAACAACGAGCGCACGGTCGATCGCAAGATCCGCGAGATCCTGCTGAGCATGCGCATCGAATCCGCTTATTCGAAGGAGAAGATTCTCGAACTGTATCTCAACGAGATCTACCTCGGCCTCAGCAATTACGGCGTCGCCGCGGCGGCGCTGAACTATTTCGACAAGTCCGTCCACGAATTGACGATCGCCGAGGTCGCCTATCTCGCCGCCCTGCCCAAGGAGCCGAGCGAACTCAATCCGTTCCGCAACCACGATCGCGCCGTCGATCGGCGGAACTACGTCATCGGCCGCATGGCGGAGGACGGCTACATCACCCAGGCCGAGGCGCAGAACGCGCGCGCCGAGCCGCTGACCGTCAGTCCGCGCGTCCTGACCCCCAATTCGATCGCCGCCGGCTTCTTCGCCGAGGAGGTGCGGCGCGAACTGCTCGAACGCTATGGCGAGCAGAAGCTCTACGAGGGCGGCCTGTCCGTTCGCACCACGCTCGACCCCAAGATCCAGCTGATGGCCCGCAAGGCGCTCGTCGACGGCCTGGTGCGCTACGACGAGGCGCATGGCTGGCACGGCACGGTCAAGTCGATCGACCTGGGGCAGGACTGGGGCGTCGCGCTCGCCGACATCCCGCAACTCGGCGACGTCAAGCCCTGGCGGCTGGCGGTCGTGCTCGACGCCAACGACATTTCCGCCCGGATCGGCCTCCAGCCGGACCGCGATCCCTCGGGGGCGGTCGGCCAGGACCGGCAGACCGGCTCGATCACCGCCGACGGGACCAAGTGGACCGGCAAGAAGCCGCGTGCGCTGATGAAGCCTGGCGACGTCGTCTATGTCGAGCCGGTCGCTGGGCGCAACGGCGAATTCCGCCTGCGCCAGATTCCGGAAGTGTCGGGCGCCTGCGTCGCCATGGATCCCTTTACCGGCCGCGTGTTCGCGATGGTCGGCGGATTTTCCTACGACCAGTCGGAGTTCAACCGCGCGACCCAGGCCAAGCGCCAGCCGGGCTCCTCGTTCAAGCCGTTCGTCTATGCGACCGCGCTCGACAATGGCTACACGCCGTCCTCGATCGTCCTCGACGAGCCGATCGAGGTCGACCAGGGCAATGGCGAAATGTGGTCGCCGCAGAATTTCGAGGGCAAGTCGGGCGGACCGCACACGCTGCGGTTCGGCGTCGAGCATTCGATCAACCAGATGACCGTGCGCCTGGCGCGTGACATCGGCATGCCGCTGATCGTCGAATACGCCAAGAGGTTCGGCGTCTACGACGACCTGCCGCCCTATCTGTCGATGTCGCTCGGCGCCGGCGAAACGACGGTGCTGCGCATGGTGACCGCCTATTCGATGTTCGCCAACGGCGGCAGGAAGATCAAGTCGACGCTGATCGACCGAATCCAGGACCGCTGGGGCAATACGATCTACAAGCACGACGAGCGGATCTGCCAGAATTGCGACGCGACCCATTGGGACAACCAGGAGGAGCCCAAGCTGATCGACACCCGCGAGCAGGTGATCGATCCCCTGACCGCCTATCAGATCACCTCGATCATGGAAGGCGTCATCCAGCGCGGCACCGGCATCGCGATCAAGGAGGTCGGCAAGCATCTGGCGGGCAAGACCGGCACCACCAACGAGGCCAAGGATCTCTGGTTCGTCGGCTATTCCCCCGACCTCGCCTTCGGCGTGTTCATGGGCTACGACCACCCGCGCTCGCTGGGCGATTCCGCCCAGGCCGCGCTCTACACCGCGCCGATTTTCCGCGATTTCATGAAGCTGGCGCTGAAGGACCAGCCCGACACGCCGTTCCGCGTGCCGCCCGGGATCAAGCTGATCTCGGTCGACGCCCACAGCGGCGCCCGCTCGGCCGGTGCGGGCTCGATCCTCGAGGCGTTCAAGCCCGGCACGGCGCCGCCCGATTCCTACACCGATTCCGACACGCCGCATGTCCTGCCGGTGCCGCAGGATCTCGAGCGCCAGATGAGCGGCACCGGCGGCCTCTACTGAGCCGGGCGCGCCCGGATCCGGCTGCTGCTCTGCCAAGCCGCTCCGAACGCCGCGGGTCGCGCTCGGGCGCGGCGACCGCCTCATCCGCGCCGTCGGGGACGAATGTCGCGCGACCGGGATCGCGACCCCTCGGCTCTCCGCACGGCCAGCGCCGAGGGCGTCAATCGCCGCTCCGGCCCGCGCAGCGTCGACACGGCCGCCGACGTCGGCAATGCTCGCGCTGATGCGGCGCGACTTCGGCCTCGACGTGCGCGGCGCGGCTCCGTGACGGCCGACGCGCTGGATTGACGCGCGAGGCGCCGGAGCGGCGCATCGAGCGAGGAGCAAGGCCATGGCGAATCTCTGCCATCCGTTCGGCGACGGGTTCGAGGCGGTCCATCGCGCCGCCGTCGACCCCGCCGATTCGACCCTGGCCCTGACCAGGGAGGGCGTCGCGCAGAATTTCAGCGGGTCTCAGATCCAGTCGGTTGCGACTCCGGTCGGCGACCTCGTGACCCTCGTCGCCGACGCGTCGGGACCGACGACTTCTTCCTTCTTCGTTCCCGAAGCGGCCGTTCCGCCCGGGCGGCGCCTCGGGTTCACCGCGATTGGCGTGGGGAAGGGGGCGTCGCTCCGATCGTCCCGAAGGCGCGCCGGACGCCGATCGCACGGACCGGGATCGTCCGGGGTGTCTTTGCGCCGCAGTAGCGGCGCGGCGGCGGGGGATCGCCCGCGCCAAAATGCAACGCGCCGGCGGGAGCGATCCCGCCGGCGCGCAACGTCGTTGAAGCCTGGAGGCGCTTACTTCAGGTTCGACGAGACTTCGTTGAAGGTGTTCTGCAGATGGGTGCCGACGGCCGTGACCGCTGCGATGATCGCGACGGCGATGAGCGAGGCGATAAGGGCGTATTCGATGGCGGTCGCGCCGGACTCGTTGGCGACGAAATTCTTGAGGGACTTGATCATGCTGTTGGCTCCTGCTGCCTGATGTTCGATCCAACCGAGCGTTAGCCGCTCCTGGGATGTCCCGATACTCGCCATCGCCGATTTCAATTCGGTTAATTCGACGGCCCCGAACCCCGCTGGCGGATTCTGCGACCCGACGTGGTTAAATTGCGAACAAGCGAATCGCGAGAATTGGAGCCAGGTCGCGCCGTCCGGAAACGGTGGACGCGCCGCCGGAGACTTCGTGGCGGCGAGGTCCCGAACTTGAAACACCTGCAAATAGGGCGTAGCCAACGCCCTCCCGGTCCAATGTCCGCCGGGCCGATTCCCCCAAGTCCGAGCCGACCATGCGCGCCGAAGCCGAGTCACTCGTCGAGACCATCAAGCAATCCATGGGATTGCTGAGGAGGCATCTTTGACGTCGAGACCGCGACGCGCCGCCTCGCCGAACTGAACGCCAAGGCCGAGGAGTCGGGCCTGTGGAACGATCCCGACGCCGCGCAGAAGCTGATGCGCGAGCGCACGCTGCTGGAGGATCGGCTCGGCTCGCTCGCCAAGATCGAGCGTGACCTCGAGGATGCGGTGACCCTCGTCGAACTCGGCGAGACGGAGGGCGACGCGGACGCCGAGGAGGAGGGGGTCGCGGCGCTCAAGGGGCTCGCGGCGGAGGGCGAGCGCCGCCAGCTCGAGGCCCTGCTCTCGGGCGAAGCCGACGCCAACGACACCTATGTCGAGGTCCATTCGGGCGCCGGCGGCACCGAGAGCTGCGACTGGGCGCGCATGCTGCTGCGCATGTACATGCGCTGGGCCGAGCGCCGCCATTTCGAAGTGGAGCTCGCCGAGGAGACGCCGGGCGACGAGGCGGGGATCAAATCGGCGACGCTGATCATCAGGGGCCATAACGCGCATGGCTGGATGAAGACGGAATCGGGGGTCCACCGGCTCGTCCGGATCTCCCCGTTCGATTCCAACGCGCGCCGCCACACCAGCTTCGCCTCGGTCTGGGTCTACCCGGTGGTCGACGACCGGATCGTGGTGGATGTCGACGAGGGCGACGTGCGCATCGACGTCTATCGCGCCTCCGGGGCGGGCGGCCAGCACGTCAACAAGACGGAATCAGCGGTCCGCATCACCCATATTCCGACCGGAATCGTCGCGGCCTGCCAATCCGAGCGGTCGCAGCACAAGAACCGGGCGACCGCCTGGAACATGCTGCGCGCGCGGCTCTACGAGCGCGAACTCGAAAAGCGCGAGGCCGCGGCCACTGCCGACGCCGCCTCGAAGACCGAGATCGGCTGGGGCCACCAGATCCGCTCTTACGTCCTGCAACCCTACCAGATGGTCAAAGACCTGCGCACCGGCCATGTCTCGGGCACGCCGGGCGACGTGCTGGACGGCGACCTCGATTCGTTCATGGAAGCCTCGCTCGCCCAGCGCCTGTCCGGCCGCACGGTGGCGGTCGAGGACGTCGAGTAGCGGCGAGCGCGCCGCTGGCCTTGTCCCCCGGAATTCAGCGCCGAACGGTGGCGAAGCCTCACTTTCGATGATCGCGTTAACGAGAAAAAAACTTCAAAATCAAGGCGTTGCGGTGAAATCAGCGGTTCGGTTTAGGAGGCCCTTAACAGCCGTGCGGCTAACTACGCTCCAAAGTTGGAGTCGGAACATGGCGATGCTCGCAGTCGCGATACAGAGAATCCTGAAGCCGTTTCGCGGCGATCGCCGCGGCAACGTCGGGTTGCTGTTCGGCCTTCTGGCCGTGCCGATGACGATCGCCGTCGGCGTCAGCATCGACTACGGCATGGCGGCGGGCGCCAGGACGAAGCTGCAGTCCGCCCTCGACGCCGCCGTTCTGGCGGGCGCGGCCGCTTCCTCGGCCCAGACCCAGACGGCCTCCATAGCGGTCGCGCAGCACGTGTTCACCGCCGACACGTCGGACCTCAACGCCGGCGCCTCGGCGAGCTTCAGCTTCGACGCCAGCGGCGACCTGAATGGCACGGCGAGCTACTCCCTCATCAGGTTCTTCGGCGGCCTCACCGGCGGCGGGTCCACGTCGGTCGGCGTCGTCTCGGAGGCGAGCGCGTCCGCCGGCTCGCCCGTCTGCATTCTGCTGCTCTCGACGACGATCTTTAAAAGCTTGCAGGTCAATAGCGGCGCCAACATCAACGCCCCCACTTGCGAACTCGACTCGGACAGCCTGGCCACCAAGGTGGCGTCGTTCAACTCCGGCTCGAATTTCAGTTTCTCCAAGCTCTGCCTGGCGGGCGCGGTGGTCAGCGCCAATGGCGGAATCAGTCCCAATCTCGTCCTGGGATGCACCACCGCGACCAATCCGTTCGTCGGCAAGCTGCCGGCCCCTCCCTCGACGACCTGCCAATATCCCAGCCAGAATTACAACTCTGCCGGCTCGATCACCCTCAATCCCGGCGTCTATTGCGGCGGGCTCCACTTCAATGCCGCGGAAACGGTCACCCTGAACCCCGGCGTCTACGTCATCCAGGCCGGCGGCTGGATCGTGGATGGCGGCAGCTGGACCGGGACCGGCGTCACCTTCTATTTTCCCGACACGTCCAACATCCAGTTCAACTCCGGCATGACGATGACCCTCTCGGCGCCGACTTCCGGGACCTACAAGGGAATCCTGATCTACGAGGCCGACGGGCTCGCCGAATCCCCCTGGGTCTGGGACAGCAGTGTCTCCGAGACCCTGGATGGACTGATCTATCTGCCGAGCCGCGACGTGACCTGGAATTCGCCGGCGACCGTGATCAGCCACCAGCTCTCGATGGTCGCCAACAGCGCGATCTTCAACGTGCTAAACTGGACGCTGACCCCCAGCACCTTCTGGCCGATCACCAACGCCAACGGCGGCACCGGCGTCGCGCTGATGAAATAGCCGAGACGCAAACCGCCCGGCGGCGTGTTCCGCGGCTCCCGACCGCGAACGCCGGCCGACGCGGGGCGCCTGGGAGGCCCCCATCCGAAGATTATGCGGTCGAGGTCACAAAGAAAGAACCATTTCGATTAGCTCGCAGAGCTCAACTTGAGTTTACTTGATTCTCGTGCAATTTCTCATGTCATAATCGATGAATCGCAGCTTCCCCGACAAATTTAACTTTCAATTTAGCTGGGGCTTACCGGGTCTGTGGCCTAATACCATTCAACGATGGATTCTGGGACAGACGATGTTGACGTCGATCGTGAAATTCTTCCGATCCCTGGGCGGCGATCGTGGCGGCAACGTCGGGCTGATGTTCGGCCTTCTCGCCGTGCCGCTGACGATCGCCGTCGGCGTCAGCATCGACTACGGCATGGCGTCGAGCGCCAGGACGAAGCTGCAGTCCGCCCTCGACGCCGCCGTTCTGGCGGGCGCCGCCGCCTCCTCGACCCAGACCCAGACGGCCGCCATTGCGGTCGCCAAGCAGGTGTTCGCCGCCGACACGTCGGACCTCAACGCCGGCGCTTCGGCGACCTTCACCTTCAACGCCAGCGGCGACCTGAACGGCACGGCGAGCTATTCCCTCATCAAGTTCTTCGGCGGCCTCACCGGCGGCGGGTCCACGTCGGTCGGCGTCGTCTCGGAGGCGAGCGCGTCCGCCGGCTCGCCGGTCTGCATTCTGCTGCTCTCGACGACGGCCTATCCCGGCCTGAACGTCAATGGCGGCGCCAATGTCAACGCCACCAATTGCGAAATCGACTCGGACAGCCTGACCACCAAGGCCGCCTCCTTCAGCTCCGGCACGAATTTCACTTTCTCCAAAATCTGCCTGGAGGGCACGCTGATCAGCGACAATGGCGGCACCCATCCCAATCTCGCCCTGGGATGCACCACCGCGACCAATCCGTACGTCGGCAAGCTGCCGGCGCCCCCCTCGACCACTTGCCAATATGCAAGCAACAATTACAACACTGGCACGCCGGTCACGCTGTCTCCCGGCGTCTATTGCGGCGGGCTCCACTTCAATGCCGCGACTACGGTCACCCTGAACCCCGGGGTCTACGTCATCCAGGCCGGCGGCTGGATCGTGTCGGGCGGCACCTGGAACGGAACGGGCGTGACCTTCTATTTTCCCGACACCTCCAACATCCAATTCAACTCCGGCATGACGATGAACCTGACGGCGCCGACCTCCGGGACCTATAAGGGAATCCTGATCTACGAACCCGACGGGCTCGCCGAATCCTCCTGGATCTGGGACAGCAGCATCTCCGAGACGCTGGACGGATTCATCTATCTGCCGAGCCGCGACCTGACCTGGAATTCGCCGGCGACCGTCGTCAGCCACCAGCTTTCGATGATCGCCAACAGCGCGGTCTTCAACGTGGTGAACTGGACGCTGACCCCCAGCACGATCTGGCCGATCACCAACACCAACGGCGGCGGCCCCGGGGTCGCGCTGCTGAAATAGCCGACGGGCAGGCCGACATCCGCGAGGGGCCCGCGCCGCGTTCGGCGCGCCCCAGGGCCCGGATGACCGGGGTGTCGCCCCGCGCGAATCCGCAGCGCCGCCGCCGCTTTCGCGCGCTGATCGCGTGCCTTCCCGCGCGGCGGCCGGCAGCGCCGCCGCGCCTCCCGACGACCCACCCAATATAGTCAAATTGCGACAAATTGATCTATCGTTTTAGCGCAGACTTACGACGTCCGTGCTTTGATGGTTGTCGACATGGCTCGACTATCAACTTTGGATGAGACGATGTTGGCGTCGATCTTGAAATACGTGAGATCCTTCGGCCGCGACCGGCGCGGCAACATCGGCTTGATGTTCGCGCTGATGGCGATCCCGCTGACGCTTTCGATCGGCGTCGGGATCGACTACGGCTTGGCTGCGAGCATCCGCACCAAGATGCAGGCGGCGCTCGACGCAGCCGTTCTCGCCGGCGCCAGGGCGGCCTCGACCTCGACCCAGAGCGCCGCGATCACGCTCGCGCAGAACATCTTTACGGCCAACACCCCGTACTACGCCAGCGCGACGACGAGCTTCACGTTCAACGGCGCCGGCGCCCTGACCGGGACGGCGAAGTACAACGTCGCCAAGTTCTTCGGCGCCTTCAGCGGCGGGTCGACCGTCAACGTCGGCGTCGTATCGGAGGCAAGCGGCGCGGGGTCGCCCGTCTGCATTCTGCTGCTCTCGACCACGGTCTCCCCGACGCTGCTCGTCAACAACGGCGCCAACGTCAATGGAGCCAATTGCGAGCTCGATTCGGCGAGCACTGGCAACCCCGCCGACACGTTCAACAATACTTCCAACGTCACGATGACCAAGCTCTGCCTGGCGGGCACGACGGTGCTCAACAATGGCGGCACTCATCCGAACCTGACCACCGGCTGCACGACGGCGAGCAATCCCTACGTCGGCAATATGCCGTCCCCGGGATCCCTGACCTGCACTGGCTCCGGCGGCAATTACACGGGCGGGACCGTCAATCTCACGCCTGGCGTCTATTGCGGCGGCTATAATTTCAACAGCGCGCCGACGGTCAACCTCGCGGCCGGCCTCTACGTCATCAAGGGCGGCAGCTGGAACGTCAACGGCGGCGTGTGGACCGGCACGGGCGTGACCTTCTATTTCGCCGATTCCTCCGAGATCCAGTTCAACGGCGGGATGAACATGACGCTCACCGCGCCGACGAGCGGGACCTATGCGGGCATCCTGTTCTATGAGGTCGACGGCCTCACCCCGTCGCCGTTCATCATGAACAACTCGGTCGCCGAGACCCTCAGCGGCTTCTTCTACCTGCCGAGCCGCAACATCACCTGGAACTCGGTCTCGACGGTGACGAGCCCGCAGCTGAGCGTGATCGCCAATACGATGACGCTCAATACGATGAACTGGACCCTCACGGGCAGCACGCGGTGGCCGATCACCAACGGCGGCAGCGGCGCCACGCCGGCGCTGCTGGAATAGCGCCCGGCCCGAGCCCGCGAGGGCTCGGAGCGCCCTTCGGGGGACGGTCGGGTTTCGAAGACCCCGACAGGCAATTGCCCGCTCGCCCATGGATTCGCGCTCGGGGTCGCGCCGGCTGTCGCTCGAACAAATTCCCTGCGGCCGATCGGAGCGGTCGCCCCTCCGGCAATCCCTACCGGAACATTAATCGCGGAGGGATGACCGATATAGTTCCGGTTTACCCAAAAGACGGATGCTCCTTAGCCGGGAATTAGGATTTAAATGGTTGAATACGCTATCTAAAGTGCTTCGGGGAAATACAATGCTGTCGTGGAAATTTGTCAGCGGCCCGACGCGCTTCGACGGCCCGACGCCGCGCTGGTCGGGGCGCGGCTGATCGATGCGCGCAATTCCGCTCCTCGATCTGGCCAAGGCGAGCGCCCGCGCGGGCGCGGGGCGAGTCGGCCGGTTGCTGACGCGTCAGGGCGGCAGCGCGAGCGTC